>WFZM01000024.1 GCA_015489565.1 Patescibacteria group bacterium
CTTCAAACGATGAGCATAAACTGGTTGTAATAGGTAAGGCCGGACGTGCAAGGCATATGGGTATTCGTCCGACTGTGCGTGGTGCGGCCATGAACCCTGTTGATCACCCACATGGTGGTGGTGAAGGTAAAGCAGGTCGCGGTCACAGAAGACAGCGCACAAAGTGGGGTAAGCCGGCAGGAAAAGGACAAAAAACTCGCAAAGCAAAGAAATATTCAAACAAACTTATCGTCCGCAGAAGAAGAGTTGGAAAGAGAAGATAGAATGTTTAGAGTTTTAGTTTAATACATGAAATTATTTTAACCTAAATTTTGACGAAATTAATAAAATGGTGAAATGATTGATAAGATTGCAGATCAAAGCTCATTGGAACACGATATTAGCTGTGGTAATTACAAAGAGTTATTGAATGCAAATATATTTATAATAGGTGGTGTTGCCAGTGGTAAAACTGAATTGTTACAACAAATTACAACTGATTTTGAGATGCCGCACGTGGCGATTGATGTTGGCAAATTGTTTCGATTAGCCACGTATTTAATTTTGTCAGATGTGGATGAGCCAATAGTTCCAGATATGCAAGCGTTGCTGGATAACGAACAATCCGAAATTGAAAGAATATACAAGGGGCTTTTGGGTAAAACTAGATATCTTAGAAAACAAATGATAGAAGGTGTAGATATACAAAGAGATGATAACGGGAAGTTATCGCTTGTGTATCGTGGTAAAAGAATTGACGCAGAATTAAATACAATGGAAATTGATAAATTAGTATCAGTTATAGCCTCCTCATCTGTGGTGAGAAGGATAATCTGGCAATGGATTAATAAGTTCGCACACAATTCAGGGAGTTTGGTTATAACAGGACACAACTTGAGGGAGATTGATACAACTATCTATAAAGTTGTTCATCTTGTGGTTAGTGACGAGGTAGCAGCAAGTAGATTACAAAAAAGACAAAAACAATATAATCATAATAGCGCAAGGCGATCCGTTGCGACAAGAAATAAGAAAGACGGTTTCCCAAATACATTAAATATTTTAAAATATGTAAATGGTGTTATCACAGTAAACACGGACGGTATGTCAATACAAGATGTGTCTGCTCAAGTAATACACCAAATAGCAAAACGTTTGGGTAGAGAAAAGATGATTGCCGAGCATTTAGACTCAACTGCTATTAAAAGAGCTAGTTTCAAATGGGTTAAGAATCCTGTTATGCAAGCACTAAGATATCATATTGATAAGTTGATTGATATTAATACGATCCCTGATACTATATCTAGATTTGACTTGCTGATGCAATGCTTGCTTGTAGCCCCATCTTTTACACTTGCAGACATATTCCCTAAAATAAGTAAAGATGAAACAATTTCCATTAAACGAATGATATTCAGAAGATATTTTGATAGGGGTTTGTATAATAAACTAAGCACGCGCGCTATAAATATTGATTTATTGCAAGCAATTATAGAGTCACAAATAGTAAGATTACAACAATACGCTGAAAATTCAATTTTTTATGAATTACATGGTGACTCCAGTATGCTATTCGACAAAATAAAAGATGTTCATATCAAAAAAGAAGGAGCTGTGTACGTTGACGGTGATGTTTGTAGACATTTAAAACTGCCAATCGGGGATGTTGGCGATATCTTAACATTAAAGCCTGTACCGAGCGTAATTAGTACAGAATACGCACGTAAATTGCATTATCTTCACTCTGAAAGACATGATGAATTGTTCAGTTTCGGTGCTTACTTGAATGAGTATGAGTATCCGATTGCGTGGGTATCATATTCTAGGCATGACAGGCCCTATAAAACTGAGCTATTTCATCATATGGGTTTGGAGTCTCATAATATAATAGAGATGACTCGCGCATGGAATGCGCCGTGTGCACCTAAAAATACAATGAGTTTTCTGTTCTCCTATGCGCATCGTGAGCTAAAAAGGATTTGGGATATAAATGTTCGCAATTTGATTGCAGATAAACCGTTGATTGGCGTATCTACTACAATAAACCCCAACCTTGGTTTTAGCGGGAGTGCATTCAAAGGTGCAAATTTTAATGTGTTTGCATTAAGGCCTGCAAATTTGCAGTACATAAAATTAGAATATTCAAGTATTCCAATCCCAATAACAAGGCGGGAGGCGTCTGTTCTTGAAGAATCAACAAGAGATGCAGTGTTTGAAGCACATATACCACAATTACCATTGAATGAGATGCTCGTGTTATTCAATAAAAGGTTGCAACAAAGGCTTGTTGCAAGTAAAGTATATAGAATTGATAAAAAGATATACAACGAAATATAAAAAAGAAGAGACATATGGCAAAATCTAAAAAAAATAAAAAAGTGCTTATTGCTACTCACAATGAAGACAAATTTGTAATTGTAAGAGATTTATTAATCAGCTCAGGTTTAGACGAAGCAGAATTTCATAATTTACGCGATTTCGGAGTCTTGTCACAAGTTACGGAAATTGGAAGCGTAAAAAACAGGGCATACATGAAAGCACGAGAGGCGTATAACAAATTAAAAGGTTCTGGAGAGCAAATTGATATTTATATCGGGTCAGATGATGCAATGCAAATGCCCGACGGAGCGGTTAGGGTTGATTCGAAAGAGGTTACCAATGAGATATTGAATGACGGCTTGCTTGATATAGATGAACTACTGACAATAGTTCGTGCTTTTAGTTTTATAGATAAACACGGCACTGAGATTTCCAGGTTTGAGACAAGAATACCGTTCAAATTTGTTGGCGTAACAAATAATATCAATGAAGTAAAAAATAAATACCCGTTAAATTATGTGTTGTCACCTATGGATTCTGATACAACGATAGCTAACATGTCATATAATGAGTCGATGAACTATTACTTGAGATTTTGTAAAAATACACTACATAATAAATTAAAAGAAATAACATGACTTTAGAATCAAACGAATCTGCAATAGAGAAGATAGAGTGTGCATTAAAAACTCCAATCTCTGAAACAGAGGCATTTATACTGAACGCAACTAAAGAACTGATGGGTTTATATTCTTATGTTGATAACCAAACGTACCCAAGACCAAATCACCCAGATAAACTAAGACGAAAAGATATATATTTTACGATGGTTGCTGTGTTAATATCGTTGCGGACAACGCTTGAAAATGAAATAATAGCAACTACATTATTTTTAAATAAATTTAAAACACCTGAAGATGTCCTACGGTCTTCACCTGAAGAGATAGCATCAGTGATAAGATCGGCGGGTATGCCACGGAAAAAGGCGGAAACAATTCTTAAAGCAACTAAATACGTGGTTGATGTTTTAGGTAATGATTGGGTACAATTTGCGAATATGCCTATTAGTGATGCACGAAAATCACTATTGAAAATACCTGGTATAGGGTTAAAATCTGCGGACTGTATTTTAGAACTTGGTTTAGATTTACCAACTATAGTGATAGACATAAATATGTTGCGTGTGATACTGAGACTCTTTGGGTTAGACGGTGCTGATTCACCGAATTTGTCTGATGTAAGACAGTTGACAAGTGCTAAAAAGCAGATAGAAGATAATTTAAGAAAAGATGGTTTTATATATAAAATCGTACATACTATGTTCCTGTTACACGGTAAAAATATCTGCAAATCTAAGCCGAATTGTGCAGGATGTGTGTTTAAAGATAAGTGTGCATATTACAATAGCTACAATACCACTTGTTAAATATAAAGTATCAATAAGAAGGCAGCGCACAAAGTGGGGTAAGCCGGCAGGAAAAGGACAAAAAACTCGCAAAGCAAAGAAATATTCAAACAAACTTATCGTTCGCAGAAGAAGAGTTGGAAAGAGAAGATAAAGACAATCCCCGAGCTTCGTTGCTCGGGGCTTTTGTGTTATTATGTCATTATGACAGTGCCGCTTGCACATAAAATGAAGCCACGCAGTCTAGATGAGATTGTGGGGCAAGAACATATCTTGGGAGAGGGGAGCTTTTTGCGTCGTGCAATAGAGCGTGATGCGCTGCCGAGTATGATTTTGTATGGGCCGCCGGGTTGTGGTAAGACTTCTCTTGCCGAGGTGATAGCGCGTGCAACGAAAGCCAGCTTCAAAAGGGTAAACGCCGTCTCCGGTGGGATAAAAGATTTGCGAGAGGTGGTGGGAGAAGCTCAAAAAGCGCGCAAAGAGTCCTCGCTTTTTGGCGAGCAAAAGACAATACTCTTTATAGACGAAATCCATCGCTTCAATAAAAAACAGCAAGACTATCTTTTGCCGTTTGTGGAGCGCGGCGTGGTGACGCTTATCGGTGCAACTACCGAGAACCCGTCTTTTGAAGTAAATGCCGCATTGCTCTCGCGCAGTCAGGTTTTTGTTTTAAATAAATTAAGCACGGGCGAGCTTGTGCAAATCCTTAAAAACGCGCTTGTAAAACATGCCGGTGCAAGCGAGCGAAAGACTTTTAAAGAAAAGCACTTAAAATTAATCGCAAATTATTCTCATGGTGATGCACGCTTTGCGCTTAATACTCTTGAACAAGCATTAAAAGAGCTTGAGAGTGGGGCGGGCATTAGTGACGAGCTTTTGAAAGATATAATGCAAAACAAAGCGCTGAGCTACGACAAAGACGGTGAGGAGCATTACAATATAATCTCCGCGCTTCATAAAAGCATGCGCGACTCAGATGTGGATGCAAGCGTTTATTGGACGATGCGTATGATTGAGGCCGGTGAGGACCCTAAGTATATAGTGCGCAGAATGATTCGCTTTGCTTCGGAAGATGTGGGAAACGCAGACCCCGAGGCGCTCCAGCTTGCAGTTGCCGTAAAAGATGCGGTGGAATTTTTGGGATACCCCGAGTGTGATACGGCACTTGTGCAACTTGCGGCGTATTTGGCGCGTGCTCCAAAAGACAATTCGGCATATGTTGCCAGCATTGAAACACGCGAAGATATTAAAAAGCACGGCCCGTTGCCTGTCCCGCTTCATTTGCGAAATGCAGAGAGCGGCTTAATGAAAAACTGGGGTTATGGCAATGGCTACAAATATGCACATAATGAAAAAAACGCGCGTGTAGAGCAAGAGCACTTGCCGAAAGAACTTCACGACAGAAAATATTACAAAACAAGCTACGAAAGAATAAAGGAAGATCAAAAAGGTTTGCAATAAATACAAAACAGCACTTAAATACCTTACATCTAAAAATTCGATCGCACTGTTAGGTGTATGGAAATATGCTATTTAGTTTATAATCATATACATCTAAAAGTTCGATTGTACTTTTAAATGCATTGTTTGATAAAATCGAGAAGCAGAGTATTGCATTTAAGACATGTATTATAAAAAAGTTGAAACCCTTTCATGTATTTGACTTTTTAAAAAGCGCTGGTATAATTGTGCGGTATTTAGCGGGGTGGAGGAGTAGTACCTCGTGAGGCTCATAACCTCAAGACCCTGGTGCAAATCCAGGCCCCGCTACAAATAAATAAGGCCCCAAAACTTGGGGTCTTATTTATTTGCAGTGGGTCAATAACATTATATAAATTTTACCGAGCACCACTTTCATTTTAAGACTAATTTATTTATGTTATTTGTTAGTTTAACTAAATTTTAAAATAGTTTTTGTAACCCTTTATTTTTAAAAATGGTGCTTGGCCAAGCCCATCATTCGATCAATAAACACGCTGCATCTAATAGAGCTTGAAGCTCCATTTTTTATTGCTTTGCTATTTAAGTGTTTAAGCTTGAAATTTTTGTTAAAAATGATATTCTATGGCGCAGATTTGCACTCCGTGCAAATCTGCGCAATTTGTCGGGGTAGCTCAGTTGGTTAGAGCGTGGGACTCATAAACCCAAGGTCGTGGGTTCGATCCCCACCCCCGGCACATAGAAAAACTTGAGCCCAAACAGTAGTCTGTTTGGGTTTTTAGTTTTTCTTGACGGAGAGGGGGTCGAAGCCTCTGCCCGACGAAGTCCACCACAGCGCTAGCGCTGTGGTGGCGGGCAGAGGACGGGGTCGCGGCCTTGAAAAACAAGGAGCACAAAGTGCGACTGTGTTTTTCAAGGAGGGTGACCGATCCTCACCCCCGGCACATAGAAAAACTTATGCCACACCGCAAGCGCTGTGGTATTTGTTTTCCTTGCTATTTAACTGCTTTCATTTAGAATATAGATATGAAATTCTTGAAAGTTAGAAATAAAAATGCAATGAGAGAAATGCTCCTTGGGGGTGCAAATATTACAAAAATTGCAATAGTCCCAAATCTTGATCAAGATGAGCAAACAAAAGAAATACTTGCTCTTGCTAAAGATCGTGGTATTAAAATCGAGCCGACACCTATCCGCAAAATGGAAAAAAGAAGAAGCGGGCACAGTAAGGAGGTCATAATAGCGTATTTGGAGCCAAATAATATTTGGACTTTAGGTAAACTGATAGACGATATCTACAGCAGAGATGAGTATCCGTATTTTCTTCTTATCAACAAAGTGGACTTTGAAAGCAATATAGGTGTTATAGCACGCACGGCCTACGCTGCCGGAGTTAATGGCTTGATTTTTCAGGGAGATGAAGAGCGCTTTTTAAATGATGAGACTTTACATGTATCCATAGGGGCCATAGCGCGTATTCCATTAGTGAAAATGAATATTTTTGAAGCCATTAAGTCTCTAAACAAAGAAGGTATCAAAACCTTTTGCCTGCAGATGGGGGGTGAAACTTATTATAAAGAAGATTTGTCCGGCCCGGTCGCTTTTGTGCTTGGCGCGGAAAGGGAAGGCTTGTCACACGATATAAGCAAGAAATGCCTAAAGCAAATATCTATTCCCATGAAGCAAGGTATAGACTCTTTAAATGTGGCCGTAAGTGCCGGTATTGTCTTATTTGAGAAAAATAGACAGGACTTGAGCCGCTAATTCTTTTAGTCAAATCAGATATGTTACAATAAAGTCGTTACTTATTGGGTAATTTGATATTTTTATGAACAATTTTCAATACTATTTGGAAAAAGCCAAGGCTCTATTTAATAATTCTTGGCTAAAAGCAATATTGGGCTTTGTGGTATTGCTTACAGCGCTTACAATAGCACTTGCCGTGCTTGCTTTAGCTTGGAGTGTTTTGTTTGGCAAGAGCTCGGTCAGATTTGGGCATTCTTTTAATACCCCAACGTTTATATCCAAAGCGCCATACAGTGGCGGAGTCGTTAGCAAAAGAGCGGCCTATGCAAAGCCAGGAATTGAAAGTTTGGGTATGGGATCCCCTGTGGACAGCTTAGAAGTATTACCTGATTTTGATGAGGGTTCTTTATCCGATAAAGCAGAGGATTATGAAAAAGTCTCCTACAGCGCCCACTATGAAGATTCTGATATTGATAGAAAGTGTAATAGTATTGAAAACTTAAAAGCTTTGGATTACGTGGTCTTTACTTATGCAAGGAGAAATAAAAACTATTGCAATTATAATTTCTGGACAGATAAGGCGCACGAGGAAGAGGTGGTTCGCAAATTAAAATCTCTTGATCCAAAAGAATTTAATATATCTGTATCTAGCTTGGAGCGTTCGATTAGCGGTAGCGACTTTGAAATAAAGCTCTTACAAGAAGAGATGGACGAGCTGGATGAAACTATTAAAGAGGCAAAAAACGCTTACTCAGATTTGATTGCGCTTGCTAAAAATAGAGGTAAAGTTACTGATCTAACCTTAATTATAGATAATAAAATAAGATTACTTGAGAGGCTGCAAAGTAAAAAACGCAGTCTCATTACTCGTCTTGAGCGTTTGCAACGCAGAAACAGCGAGACGCTTGACGAGACCCAAAAAGTCAGCTTCAATGTATCTCTTCGCAAGGTGGAAACAGTTGATTTGGAAGGAATAAAAGAGTCTTGGAGAGAGTACACAAAAAGCTTTATTTATAATTTAAACAGTTATTTAAAATTCTTTAGCTATGACCTCTTGCTTTTTGCTATAAAGGTTCTAGGCTTTGTGGTCTATCTTGCGGTAGTTCTTGTAATACTGCGCCTTGCCTACTTGTTGGCTCGCAAAATATGGAAGTTGAACCGGGGGAGAAAATTATTTAAGGATAAAAAAGATAAAAAGAAATAAGATATGATGCGCAAAAGCTCGGCGCTGGAATCTATAGGAAAAGTAGTATCCGAAGCCACACAGCTAGCAGTGTGGCACTGCGCGCGACATCGCTCCGGCGTTCTCGTCCCACGAAAAGTAAGCAGATACTTTTCTTTCACTCGCGCATTTTAAAAGCCACCCTTTTGGGGTGGCTTTTTGCAAAATGCGCGAGCTAGGACTCGACCTGACCGTCACTAAGCTCGCAGTTCACCTTGCTTCGCGCGGTTCCTGCTCGCTAAGTGCGGCGGGTCACGCCTCGCGGTCGTGCTCGCGCTCCACAAGTTCCGCGCTGCGCGCGACATCGCTCCGGCGTTCTCGTCCCACGAAAAGTAAGCAGATACTTTTCTTTCACTCGCGCATTTTAAAAGCCACCCTTTTGGGGTGGCTTTTTGCAAAATGCGCGAGTGAAGGGACTCGAACCCTCGACCTTCCGCGTGACAGGCGGACGCTCTAACCAGCTGAGCTACACCCGCATTTTGGCTTGCGCTATTATAACAAAAACTTTCAAAAAGGCAAATTATCCACAAGCTTAATAAGCAAATCAGATAAAAATATTGTATAATGTCAAGCATGAAAAAGATAAGCATATTTTTCTTGCTGGCTTTTGTATTTTTATTTGGGGCCAGCCAAGCGGATGCGGTAAAACTGCATGCCATAGAAGCTCTAAGTATAAAAGAGGCTAACTTTAATTATAGCCCCAAGGATAACTCGGCAAACGGTGTTGTTAAAGTGCAAAATCCGAGCAGGGAAAGTAAGAATTTTAGAATTTATATAAGCTTTGTTTCTCCAGACAGCGGCAAGGAACTTCTAAGACTTCCCGTTACAGACCCAAGTACCGTGAAAGGCTTAAGTCTTGCCAAAAAGACTTTCAGTTTAAAATCTCTACCTTTGCCCAAAGGGGATTATGAGGTGGTAATTCTTTTGGATTCGGTAGGGCTCGGTATCAGCTCTGTGAAAAACCTTGGTCTCCTTAAAATAAAAAATTCTCAGGAGCTCCCATTTAAGTACTCTTTGATTTGTAAAGCGGATAATGCAAGCGCAAAAGAGGGCTATGTACCAGTTGCTTGCTCGGTCAATCCGGCTATAACGACTGATGACGAAATCTCCATCAGCTATAGCTCAAAGCCGGTCGGCTCAGCTAAGGTTTTCTCCAAAGATGCTTTCAGTTTACCTAAGATGAGCGGTGGCAATTTACGCTTTAGTCTCCCGGCCAAGAACCTACCGGGAGGCACAATCGATATTTCTGTGCAGTTGTTCTCTAAAGATGCAAAGAGTAATGTGAGTTATTTACGTTATTATATGCCCGGAAAATACAGCAGAATAGTTTATATGAAAAATATAAATGCAGAGCGGAAAATAAGTCTTTACCTTAACGGTTCCTTGTATCTTAAGAACAGACATCTGCTTGTAGGCAAACTTGACTTTGACAAGATTTGTTTCTATAAGGATATAGATCTTTATAGTATCGCTCCTTTAAATAGGGAAATATCATACAGAAACAACAACTGCGGAGCGCAGGCTAAGAATTTTGCCATAATATACAAGATGCCGGATGGTGGAATAGAAAATATCAAAGCCGATGATATATTAGATTACAAAGGTCTGAACGATAGAGCTTCTGCACTATCTATACTGCGTACTGTTTTCCAAAAGGAATATTCCTTGTTTGAGAAAATTAAAAATACTCTGTGGTTAGACGGAGTTTTGCCGGCCATTTTGGCCTTTGTGGCGCTTTTGGGACTCTTGATATTCGGTCTTATATTTGCAAAACGCAAAGGTTATATTGCGATAATTACTTTTGCCTTGCTTTTTGTACCTTCTGCGTTTTCAAATGCGGAAGTCTTTGACAGCTTGGATGCTCCCAAGGTTCGCTTTGAGGTAAATTTCCCAAATATCACCAAAGAAGTGGGGCAAAATGATGACATAGTATTTTCTTTTGCAGCGATAGACAACTTTGCCGGAGGTGTGAACAAATATCCGGGAACAGAAGTGTATGCTTGGATAGACAATGCATCCACAAGTAAAGTTCAAATAATGTCGGCAAGCGACAATGACGCGGTAGTAGCAGTATCTATGGCCAACAATCTATCTCTTGGTGTTCATACTTTGAATTTTGAAGTTCCGGCAAGTACCGGCATTTGTGGCGCGGCGTATGATTTTACCAATTTTGACGAAGGTGTATTTGACCCCTTGCCTTGCGAGTTTAGTGTTGACTTTACCGTAGTGCCGGGATCCAAAATATCTCTTATTTTCTATGCGCAACCTAAGGCTGTAGAGCAAGGTCAGGCATCCAATTTGTACTGGGCTTCTTCAGGTGCAGATTCTTGTACGGCAAGTGACGGATGGAGTGGAAACAAAGCGCTCATAAACATGGTCGGGGAAAGTACAGGCCCTATAAACACAAGTTACCAAGACTTTACTCTTACATGTCAGAACGCGACTGAAAATGTGTCTCAAACGGATACCGTCTATACTTATGTTTGCGGGGATGGATATTGTTCGCAATGGGAGGACTGCAACCTTTGTGCGCTAGATTGTGGTTCTTGTGCGGGTGCACAGTCCGTATCCATAACTGCCGAGCCTCAGCTTATACGAGAGGGTGGGGTAAGCTACATAACATGGCATTCCAATGGATATACAAACTGTGTTGTAGATGAAGATAACGCAAGTATAAACGATCACTGGGTAAGACTGGCAGGCGTGGAAAAGACCAGCCCGCTAAATGGTGATACTGTCTATACAGTGACCTGTGACAATAACGGAGCGGATCAGGTCTCCAAGTCGGTAAAGGTGCGCATAGTTCCTAAGTATATAGAGTTCTAAATCATAAAAAAAGACCGGAGCTTTGTCTCCGGTCTTTTAAATTTTAGCAAACACGGGGGTTAGTTTACGGCGTCTGCGATTATATCAACCACTTTTTTATCAAATGGATTCGGTATTATCATTTCTCTATCTGGCTTTTCTACCGATTGAGCCAAGGCCTCGGCAGCTTTCAGTTTTATTTCCGTGCTTATTTTGGATATGTTATTTTGCAAGGCGCCTTTGAATATTCCCGGGAAGACTAAAACATTATTTACTTGATTTGGATAGTCACTACGTCCGGTAGCTACAATGAAAGCTCCGGCCTCGTAGGCATCTTCAGGTCTTATTTCCGGCTCCGGGTTGGCAAGTGCAAATATGATAGGATTGTCCGCCATTGACTTTACCATTTCTTTGGATAAGACATTTGCCGCAGACACGCCAACAAAAACATCAGCGCCGGATATGACATCTTGTAGGCCTCCGCATATATTAGCTATCACACAGCATTCAAGAACTTTCTTTTGTGCTAAGTTCAAATCATCTCTACATTTGGATATTATCCCTCCTCGGTCTATAAGTGTAATATGCTTAAACCCTGCGCTGTAGAGAAGTCGCGTAATGGCTATGCCAGCTGCGCCGGATCCGTTTATTACAACTTTGACATCTTCTCTATTCTTTTTTGCAAGCTTAAGAGCGTTTATAAGACCGGCTAGCACAACAATGGCGGTACCGTGTTGGTCATCATGAAATACCGGGATATCAAGTTCCTGAGATAAGCGTTCCTCCACCTCAAAGCATCTTGGCGCAGATATATCTTCAAGGTTTATCGCTCCGAAGCTGGGTGCTATATTCTTGACCGTTTGTATAATCTCTTCTGTATCTTGTGTATCTAAAACTATCGGGAAGGCATCCAGTCCTGCAAATTCTTTAATCAATATCGCCTTACCCTCCATCACCGGTATGGCCGCTTCCGGTCCAATATTTCCAAGACCCAAAACAGCAGAACCATCGGATATAACCGCCACTGAATTTTTCATAGCGGTATATTTTTTAGGGTTCTCACCATCCTTTATGGCAAGACAGGGTGCTGCAACCCCGGGAGAATAAGCCAAAGATAAATCCTCTTTGTTGTTGACTTTAACTTTGGATTTTATCTCAAGCTTACCCTTATTTTTCTCATGCAGCTTTAAACTTTCTTTATAGTAATCCATAGGTTTTTCATTATAACATGAATGTCAAGATTTAATAAAAACCCTATGGTTGATTTTATATTTAAAATTTCGTATTATAAGCGCACGCTTGCAGCGTGATGTTTTGGATTAGCCGACCCGGGCGGCCAGAAGCATATGCTTTTTGCCAGGATAGCTCAGACGGTAGAGCACACCCATGGTAAGGGTGGGGTCACGGGTTCAAGTCCCGTTCCTGGCTCAGTTTAAAGATTGCCGGTATAGCTCAGTTGGTAGAGCAACCGCTTCGTAAGTGGTAGGTCGTCGGTTCGAGTCCGACTGCCGGCTCTAGCGTTTAAGCTCTTTATTTTTCAAGCCTTTAATTTTTCTAGACCTGAAAGCTCTAGCAGGCTCTGTAAAACATTTAAAATAAAAGGAGAAAATGAATAAAGAAGAAATAAAAAAAGAAATAGAGAAAATAGAAGCCGAGATGATGCAGGCGGACTTTTGGTCTGAACCAAGGGTCGCCCAAGAAAAAATAGCTCGCATGCAGGAGCTCAAAGATGAGCTTGCTGGAAACGGAAAATATGACAAAGCCAATGCTATAATTACCATCTTTTCAGGTGCCGGCGGAGATGACGCCGAGGACTTTACAGCTATGCTTTTCAGGATTTACAGTAAATTTGCAGACAAACAGGGCTGGGATTTAAAAATAATAGATGAAAATAAAAGTTCGGCCGGATATAGAAATATCAGTTTTGAAATAGCTGCCAAAGGGGCCTACGGGCGTCTAAAGAGCGAATCTGGGGTGCATAGGCTGGTGCGCATAAGCCCTTTTAATGCCCAAGGTAAAAGGCAGACCAGCTTTTCCATGGTGGAAGTTTTACCAAAACTTCCCAAATCTTCTGATATAAATATTAACGAAGACGAGCTTGAGATTAGTTTTGCACGCTCTGGTGGTGCCGGGGGGCAAAATGTAAATAAAGTTGAGACAGCGGTGCGTATACTGCATAAAGCAAGTGGCATAGTGGTCAAATCTTCCAGAGAGCGTTCTCAACAAGCCAATCGTGAAATAGCCATGGATATATTGCGAGCCAAGCTCCTTAAATTGGCAGAAGAAAAGGAAAAAGCGGAGAAGAAAGGGTTTAGTATATCTGATAAGGTAAAAAACGAGTGGGGAAGCCAGATTCGTTCCTATATACTTCACCCTTATAAAAAAGTAAAAGACCATCGCAACGGAAAAGAAACAAGTAATGTTGAAGCTGTTTTAGAGGGAGATTTGAATTTATTACAATAAAGAATTTGATTTTTCTCAAGGCTTTAAAGTCTTTTTGCATTGACAATTATTTAAAACGATTTCACTCTGCAAGTTTTTTATGACAGCTCCAAAGCAATAGTGTATAATATGTGCATGATTCTTTTTGAGGATGTAACAAAGTTTTACCCGGCGTCTGAAGAGCCTGCCTTACATGGTGTTAATCTTGTGATAGAGCCAAATGAGTTTGTATCTATAGTGGGACACTCGGGAGCCGGCAAATCCACGCTCTTGAAACTCATACTGGCCGAAAGCGCGCCCGATGAAGGGGCGGTTTATTTTGAGTCCAAAAATATTCATGATTTACCAAAAAGAGATTTGAATATTTTGCGTCGTCGCATGGGAACTGTTTTCCAGGATTTCAGACTTCTCTCAACGAAGACGGTTTATGAAAATATAGCTTTTGCGCTTGAGGTGGCAGGCGTGGATAACGATACTATTGAATCTGATGTTCCATATGTGCTGGACCTGGTTGATCTGAAAGACAAAGCAGACGCTTTTCCGCACGAGCTCTCCGGTGGACAGCAGCAACGTGTTGCTATCGCAAGAGCTATTGTTAACCAGCCGGATGTTTTGATAGCCGATGAACCAACAGGGAACCTTGACCCTATAAACACTTACGAGATAGTTCAGATTCTAAAGAAGATAAACGAGCTTGGTACTACGGTTATTTTAACCACTCACAATAAGGGAGTGGTGGAGCACATAGGCGGTCGTGTGGTAACGATGGATTCCGGAAAGATTATAAGAGATGATAAAAGCGGTAAATATATTTTGTAAAGCATATGTTAGTTGGACTAAAAAGAGTTTTTAAATATGGTTTCTTGGGATTTTTGCGCAATGGCTTTGTTTCTTTGGCGACCGTGCTAGTGATGACCATAGCACTGTTTATGATAGCTAGTTCAATGTATGCGGACGCTGCTTTAAAATCGGTTCTAAACACTTTGAAAAGCCAAGTGGATATAAACATATACTTTACTCCGGAAACTGATGAAAAAGATATTTTAAGCCTTAAAAAATCCCTAGAGTCTCTCTCTGAGGTAGAGGAAGTTAGATATCTCTCCAGAGAAGAAGTATTAAGCTCCTTTAAAGAGCGTCACAAGGATGATGCTTTAACCTTGCAGTCACTTGAGGAGTTTGGCGATAATCCCTTTGGTGCCACTGTTGCCGTCAAGGCCAAAGACCCGAGTCAGTATGAAAGCATAGCCGAGTTCATTAATTCTAAAATGGAAACTCTAAATAAAGATAAAAAAATAATAGACAAAATTAACTTTACAGATAGCAGGAAGGCGATAGATACGCTAAACTCAATAATACAAGTATCTAAAAAGATGGCACTGAGCCTTATAGCGTTTTTGATAATGGTGGCAGTCTTGATAGTCTTTAATACGATACGACTTGCCGTGTACACCAACAAAGAAGAAATATCCGTTATGAAGTTGGTTGGAGCCTCCGATTGGTACGTTCAAGGTCCTTTTGTCGTGGAAGGAGCGATAGACGGTGCTGTTTCAGCCGCTCTTACTTTGGCGATACTTTACCCCTTGTCTGTATATTTATCAGAGCCGTCAAGGAACTTTTTGGTATCCTTTGATACTTTAGAGTACTTGCAAAGTAATTTTCTGAATATCGCATTGGTAATATTTGTAGTCGGAATCTTGCTTGGCGTTGTTTCAAGTTATTTATCGGTCAGAAAATATTTAGACGTTTAATTTATTAAATTATAAGTTTATTTAAATATTAAGTGCGTATGGCATTGAAAAATCATAAATATGTGTTTGTTATAGGTGGAGTAATGTCAGGTGTTGGTAAAGGTATTACTACAGCCAGCATCGGAAAGCTTTTATCTGCTCGTGGTTTTAAGGTCAACTTGCTTAAAGTTGACCCCTATTTAAATGTGGATGCCGGCACAATGAATCCTACAGAGCACGGTGAAACTTTTGTGTTGGACTCAGGTCTGGAGACCGATCAAGATATGGGAAATTACGAGCGCTTTTTAAATCGTTCTTTGCCGGCTGAGAATTATTTGACCAGCGGAATGGTCTATCAGGCCGTAATAGAAAAAGAGCGTAATTTGCAGTATGACGGAGCTTGTGTTGAGGCGATACCGCATGTAAGAGATGAGATAATAGACAGGTTCTATAAGGCTGCAGACTCTAATGGTTCTCAAATAAGCGTGATAGAAATAGGAGGTACGGTAGGGGACTTTCAAAATGCCATGTTTATGGAAGCGGCACGCGTCATGCACTCAAGACACCCGGGAGACGTGCTCTTTATCATGGTAACTTACTTACCCGTTCCAAAGACCGTAGGAGAGATGAAAACGAAACCTACTCAAAATGCTATCAGGCAACTTAACTCTTACGGTATACAACCGGATATAGTTATAGCGCGTGCAGAACTTCCATTAGACAACAGACGAAAGGAAAAAATAGCAAATCAATGTAATATAAGACCAAATAATGTAATATCAGCTCCCGATGTGGACAGTATCTATGATGTACCACTTAACTTTGAGCGAGATAATATATCCGATGTGCTTATCAAAGAGTTGGGGCTTCAAGCTAAAAGCAAGTCTGCCGACTTAAAATCTTGGAAAACTTTTGTAAACAAAACTAAGCGCGCGAAAAAAGAGATTGATATTGCGGTAGTTGGTAAGTATTTCAATACCGGAGACTTTGTTTTGTCAGATGCCTATATTTCTGTTATAGAGGCGATAAAGTATTCCGCATATTATTCCGGGGTCAAGGCAAACCTTCATTGGCTTTCAGCTAAAGACTTTGAAGAC
The DNA here is from genome assembly GCA_015489565.1 of Patescibacteria group bacterium. Classification (GTDB taxonomy): domain Bacteria; phylum Patescibacteriota; class Minisyncoccia; order Phycocordibacterales; family UBA2100; genus S143-145. Next base: position 16,183 of record WFZM01000024.1, read on the forward strand.
AAACCTGGAAAAACAAAAGAGCTTTTGAGCTACGACGGTATTATAGTACCCGGCGGATTTGGGCAAACGGGCATAGAAGGAAAGATTAAAGTTATCAAATTCGCACGTGAAAACAAAATACCGTATTTTGGACTTTGTTACGGCATGCAACTTATGGTTATAGAATATGCTCGTCATGTAGCAGGGCTGAAAGGAGCAAATACAAGAGAGATTGACCCAAAGTCCTCTCATTTGGTCATAGATTTAATGCCGGAGCAAATAGAAAAAATAAAAAATAAAGACTACGGAGGAACCATGCGTTTGGGGGCATATCCGGCTGTTCTCAAAAAAGGTACAATAGCTAAAAAGGCATACAAAACAGAAGAAATAAGCGAAAGGCACAGGCACAGGTATGAGGTTAGTCCCGAATATGTGTCCAAGATAGAAGAGGCGGGATTGATATTTTCCGGGACTTCTCCGGATGGAAAATTAATGGAAATAGCTGAGCTTCCGCAAAGTGAGCACCCGTTCTTTTTGGGGACACAGTTTCATCCGGAGCTAAAGGCGCGCCCACTTGACCCGCACCCATTATTTAACGCTTTTGTAAAAGTGGCGAAAGCTCGTAACCAAGAGCGTAGCGCCAAGCCTGCTTTCTCCTCAGGAAAAAAGACCGCAACAATTAAGGCTAAATAAATTTTCAATTGATTTTTTGTCCAGTTACAGTATAATCTCTCTAGCTAGCACTATGGCGCTAGTTATTGCCGGATGGTGTAACGGTAGCACAACGGTTTCTGGCACCGTTGATCGGGGTTCGATTCCCTGTCCGGCAGCCAGAAAAACTTTAACCCGCACAGTAGTTGTGCGGGTTTTAGATTTAAGGGGTAAGTAGAGGCGCCCAGACAGCACTTTTACACTCCATTAAGCTTGTCTATTGTAATATAAGCTTGTTTTGTAATAGAGTACTATCGGCAAAAGTCATGTCGGGCATGCTCGTGAAGACCGCCACAGAGCTAGCATTGTGGCTAGAGCTTGGAGCCGGGACTAGAGTCTTTACACGACTGTACTAGATAAGCTAGAGTTAGTCGCATTATATGCAACCCACTCACTCTTTTTATAAAGAATCTGGTATGTTTTAATATGTTTTCATTTATATAAAATTACGACAGATAGAGTATTTAAGACTACTTTGCGGTATGGCTTATCTACTACCCGGGTCCGTATGTCAGCTAAAAATTCCTTGAAAGTAAAATCCGTTTTTTGCATCCTAATTATGCATTTGCTTATTTTTTTGATTATTGTACAATATAGGGGTGGGGGTATCCTAATAAATAAGAAATTACAAATAATAAATAAAAAATCAAATAAAAATAATAATTGGAAACATGAAAACAAAAAGCAAAGCTGAAAATATATGTAAGAAAAACTGCTGTAAAAAAGTGGAGAAAAAGTGTGAATGCAAAGACTTGCTTAACCATATAAATAGGATAGAAGGGCAAATAAAAACTTTAAAAAAATATGTAAACGAAGGAAGGCGTTGTGAAGATGTGGCCATGCTGTCCACTTCAATCGCCAAATCTTTTGATTCTCTTAGGGTGCGAACCTTGAGAAATTTCTTTATCAATGAAATTTTGGCAGGTATTCAACTGGGCGCCAAAGAGAAAAAAAGAATAGAAGATATTTTAAAGTTGTATAAAAAATAAATTATGAATAGGAAAATTTTAAAACAAATCAAAGATAATAAATATATTTTAAAACTTGTAGCTCTTCTTGTTTTAGTTCTGGCTTTCTTTTTCTTCAATACCAAGGATGCCGGGTTTGACTTAAGTATAAACGAGTTTAAAGAATTAAAGTCCAAGTTGCTTGAAGAATTTCACGGAGCTTATCCTATTTCCATAGAGCCAAACGGAAAAGTTGTAGAGCTGAATATGACAGCATCGGAAGATGAGATAGAAATTTTTGAAGGGTACAAGACTAAAGTTTGGGCTTATAATAAATCTGTTCCAGGGCCGGAGATTCGCATTAAACTGGGAGATACCTTAAGAATTAACTTTAAAAATAAGCTCCCGCAAGAGACCACTATTCATTTTCACGGAGTGAGGGTTCCTAACGCCATGGATGGAGTGCCAGGTGTAACGCAAGAGCCGATAAAGCCCGGCGAGGGTTTTGTATACGAGTTTACACCCAAGGACCCGGGTACATTTTGGTTCCACCCCCACGTTCGCTCTTCAGAGCAAGTGGAAAGAGGTCTTTTTGGAACTCTTATTGTAGAAGATGAAATAGATAAAAAATATTCTCAGGATAAAGTCTGGGTTATAGATGATTGGCGCATAACGCAGGACAAGCAAGTTTATCCGTATTTTAATACCCCTATGGATTTAATGCACGATGGGCGTTGGGGTAATGTGATAACGGTAAATGCAAAACTGAATGAAACTTTAAAGGTCAGACCCGGAGAGCGAATAAGGCTCAGATTAGTCAATACTTCAAACGCAAGAATTTACAGACCCAAGTTTGAGAATTTAAAGGCAACCGTAATAGCTGTAGACGGCATGTATCTAAGAGAACCCCTTGAGTTGGACGGGCTTGACTTGGCTCCCGGCAATAGAATCGATTTAGATATAAGTATCCCAAAAGATGCTTATGGCAAAGCGTTTAAGTTTATAGACAATTTTACCGGCACCACAAATTATCTGGCAAGTATTCAGGTGCAAGGGGAGGCAGTTGAGACTCCGGGTTTTCCTTTTCCTAAAAATAGCAAAGTACCGAACTGGGACGGGGCGGAAGAGTTGGCCATAGACAAAGAATATCGCTTAAATGCGCGCCGAAAGGCCGGATCAGGCGCCGGAATGATGGGTGAAATAGAGTGGACAATAAACGATAAGGCTTATCCGGATTACGAGCCGTTTAGCTTCAAATACGGTGAAATAAATAAGTTTCGTTTTACAAATCAATCCTACCGCCTACACCCCATGCATTTGCACGGACAATTCTTTAAGGTTGTGGCAAGAGACGGTAAAAAGCTAGATGAAGGATTTTTCAGGGACACGGTGCTTATATACCCCAAAGAGACGGTAGACCTTGTAACTGTTCCTTTGGATAAAGGCAGGTGGGTGAGTCATTGTCACATACTTGAGCATGCCGAAGCTGGTATGATGACAGTGGTTGAGGTGGAGTAAAATTTATAAATAGTTAATAAAATATAGACAAGCTTATGACAGAAGTATTGAAAGTGGTAAATATAAAATGTGGAGGATGCGAGAAGTCAATTAAAATGGCTTTGGAGGCAGAGGGTATTAAAAATGTAGAAGTCTCGCATGAGAATCAAACGGTAAGCTTTGATGGTGACAGGGAATTGGCAAGTAAAATTCTGGAGCATCTTGGTTACCCTGAGGCGGAAGGCAGAAAAGCAAAAAGTCTGCTTAAAAACGCTCGCTCATATACTACTTGTGCTGTGGGAAGTATATTGGAAGGTTTGGAAGATAAAAGAAAGCGCGGAAAAAAATTCTGGCTTTTACTAGCCCTGCCCGTGCTATTTTTATTGCTTGTTATTTACGTGTTAATTAAACTTACTTGAAAAGCGGGATCATAAATGTATAATTTAGTACATGAATATTTTTGCCAGGCTAAGGTCTATAGAGGAGTATGATAAAGCAAAAGCAGTAAAAAGTATAATAAAAGATTCTACTCCGGACTTTGACTATTATCTGATGCTTATACTTTCCACCTTGATGGCCACCATGGGGCTTCTGGCGGGGTCTGAGACAACGGTTATAGGCGCTATGCTTTTGGCGCCGCTTCTTGCGCCTACACTTGGGCTTGCACTTGGTGTGTCCATGTCTGAGTCTTCTTTGATCAGCCGCTCTTTCGGGACTATCGTACGCTCCAGTTTGGTGGCGGTTTTGTCAGCTGTTATAGCGAGCTTTCTTTTTGCTTTGAGTAAATTTGACGGCGGTGCATTAAATGATGCAATACTTTCAAGAACAAGTCCGTCACTTTTGTATTTTATGATTGCGGCGATTTCAGGATTTGCCGTAGCGTATGCAAGTGTTAGACCGGATTTGTCCGAGAGTTTGCCGGGAGTTGCTATTGCCGTAGCGCTTATCCCGCCTCTTTCTGTGGTGGGGATAGGTCTTACCGGTGGTGGGGTAAAGCTGGTGTCCGGGGCGCTCTTGATGTTCTTGATAAATGTGGCTGGCATTGTTTTTGCGGCAATGGTTGCATACTCTTTGATGGATGTTCACCACAAGCGTTTTATGGCAGAGAAGCTGGTGGAGAAAGAACAAGAGCGCCTTAAACAGGAGAAAGAAAATCTTAAAGAGGCTGCCGAAAAGCTTAAAGAATAAATCATACATGTCTTTTGATAAGATAGATTTTATAAATGAAAAAGAACGGATTCTTGCCTTCTTAATTAAAATTATTAAAGCCAACCCAGCAAGTTTTCCTAAAACTTTAGAACTCCTTGAGAGTGGAGGCTCAGCTAGACAGTTTTTACAAGAAGTAAAGCTGCTAAGTTTAGATGATGATAATGATACTGATATAGAAAAACCCATTATATTTTTTATTAATTTTTTTAGAGAATTTTCTCAGTCTTTTGATGTAATGCGTAAATATTTTGCCACTCTTGACGAAGGCTTTAAAAAAGGGGTGAAAAATCTGTTAGATGAACTCATACTGATTCTTGTTTTTTTGTGTGCGGGAGAGAAAGAAGAGCTGCTGAACGAGATTAATAAAAAAACAAATCTGCAAGCTAAAGATTTTGATGATATTTTATTAGAGCGTTTAGACACTTTGGAAACAGAAATATTCAGCTTGCTTAATTATTTATATGGACTTAGAAAATAAAGAAAAATTGCGCAAGGCGAGGGCTCGCAAAATAGTGAATCTTTTAAAAAAAATATATCCAAAGCCCAAATCTGAATTAAGATACAAGACCCAGTTTCAGTTTTTAGTGGCGGTCATATTGTCTGCTCAGGCTACGGACAAAAAAGTCAATGAAGTAACAAAAGAAATATTTAAAGAATATAAGAGCGCATGTGATTTTGCCAAACTAGACCTGGAAGACTTTGAAAAAATGATTAGCAGCCTGTCTTTTTTTAGAAATAAAGCGAAAAATATTATAAAGACAGCAGAAATAATTTGCTCTGAATATAGAAACCGAGTTCCCAAAAAGCTTGATGAATTACAAAAGCTGCCCGGAGTGGCCTATAAAACCGCAAATGTGGTCCTCGGCGAGCTTTTTGACAAATGGGAAGGTATAGCAGTGGATACCCATGTAAGGCGCTTTGCATTAAAGTTTGACCTGTGCGATAGTAAAAATCCGGATAAAATCGCAAAGTGTCTTGAAGAGCTGATTCCTAAAAAAGATTGGAAATATGTAAACAACGGACTGGTGCTTTACGGAAGGTATGTTTGCCCCGCAAGAGAGCACGAATGCAAGGAGCATGAGCTTACGAAACTTTGGCCTGAAGCGGCCGGCAGATGGCCTAAATCCAAGTAGTTTTTATATCTTTTAGAGCTTGTGCTATACTGTCTTTTATGGGTAAAAGAGTAAATAAAGTGGCATTTTTTGATATAGACGGAACTCTGTTTCGTTGGAGTTTGTTTATAGAATACGTGGAGCTATTGTTTAGCAAAGGCATACTTGACCCAAGCTTAAAGAAAGGGTATGAGAATGAATATAAAGCTTGGGTAAATCGTGAAGGTGTGTATGAGGATTATATAAACGCAATGGTGAAGGTGTTTCACTCCAACAGCCAAGGGATACATATTGATGAATTCAGACAAGTTGTTAAAGAGGCCTTAGAGAGTAAAGAAAAGAGGGTATATAGATTTACCAGGGATTTGATTAAGGATTTGAAAGAAAAGGGCTATTTTTTGGTTGCGATATCTCACTCGGCAAAAATAGCTGTAGATATTTTTGCGGAAAACTACGGTTTTGACAAAGTGTACGGCTTAAGGTTTGAACTGGACGATAGCAAGCACTTTACGGGAAAAGTTATGGATAAAGAAGAAATTTTTAATAAAGCAAGTATTGTAAAAAGAGTGCTTGAAAAGCATAAACTCAGTCTTAAGGACTCTTACGCGGTAGGGGATACCGCGAGCGATGCGCCGATGCTTGAGTTGGTGGATAACCCTATAGCTTTTAATCCCAACAAAGAGCTTTATGAAATAGCAAAAAAGAAAGGCTGGAAAATAGTTGTAGAAAGAAAAGATGTGGTCTATCAGATTTAATCAATAGCTTAAATGCATGGCAGGCGAAGCCCGCCATGCATTTTAAATTCAAGTCTTTTGAGATTTATTTCGTGTCAGTAATTTTTGCGGAAAAATAAAGCCCGGACAAAGTAACAATAGAAAGGAAAATATATAGTGCCTTAAAATCTGCTAAGAACAATATGGGGCTGGCAAGAAGAGGTGCTACTATACTGGATATTGGGTATAAGGCGCGAAAAGCTCCTATCAAATCTGTATCTTTGCCATCCACTAATTTGAAAAAGTAAGTTTCTGTCATAGTTTGAATAAAAGAAGCGCCGACACGGGTAAAAAAGAGCAGAGTAGCCACAAGCCATACGGAATTTGAATTGTTTAGCGCGAAGGCAAGTGTAGACAAAGCGGTAATAATAAATCCGCTCATCATCAATTCTTTTTCTCCAAGTTTTTTATCGGCTATTTTCCCCAAAGGCACGGTAAATACCACAAAAGGAAGCAGCATAAAAGCAAAAATAAGACCTATCTTATCATAAGCAAAGCCCATACTTTCTTTTAAGTACACGCTCGTATATATGACCATTATTGAATAGAAGAAATATAAAATAAACTGCGCCCAAAAGACATTAAAGACATCTTTATTATTTAATATTGAACTGACAGTCCGGCGCAGGTGGAACTGCTTGTATTTTATTCTTTCTATTTTTTTGAGCTTCCAAAAACTTATAATCAAAAACGGAAAAAATATGGCAGCGGCAGCCAGCCATAAGGATTTGAAGTCATCTCCTTTAACCAGAAGACCGCCCAAAAAAGGTCCGGCCACAAAAGCGGCACTCGCCATAGTCAGGAATATTCCTCTTTGCCCTCCGGTTTCTTGCTCTGAGCTCGTGAAGCGTTCCATAAGAGCATCAAGAGCGGCGACGATAATAGCAGCAAAACCCGAGTTTAGTATAAAAACAGGCAAAACAAGAGATATATCATTACTTAGCGCTTGCACAACGTAGCTTAATACATATAAAATAGCTACAAAAAACACGCTTCTGTATGCGCCAAATTTATTAAAGATGTGAGAAGATACAAAAAAACTCAAAGCGGCAACAGCAGATGCAAGTGCGTAGACAAAGGATATATAGCGCGTGTCCAGCCCTAAAAATTTTAAATAATTCGCACCAAAGTAGCTGACAGTTGCCATCTGAAGGGCAAAAATAAAGTTCAGCACATAGACGGTCCCGCGCATTTTATTTTTATATATTGCCGTGTTTGGTATAGTCATGGGGGATATTATAACAGATAATAATATACAATAAATAATAAATTAAAATATAAGAAGTGGCTTTGTGGCAAGGCGCCCATTTTTATTTAGATTGACAAATGTCTGACATTTCATATAATGAAAGCATGGTAACGCAATCCAAGAGAAATAAAGCAAAAAAAATAGGGTTACGAGATTTTGTCCGGAATTCCAGGGTTGTGCGCGAGCAACTCGAGCGCGGGCAAGTATTTACTTTGTTGGCAAATGGTGTTGAAATAGCTAAAATCACTCCCATAAAGAGAAAAGGGGCGAAATACAGTAAGAAAGATTATTTTAAAGAACTCCTTGGATCTGTTAAGAGCAAAGCCGAACTTAGCAATAAAGAAATTGATGAGATAATTTATGGTAAAAACTAAGGTTATTTTTGATACCAATGTGTGGGTGGCATCTATAATTTCCGGGGATAGTTTGCATCAAAAATCTATAGATCTACTGGAGAAATATGATTCAATTATATATTTAACCGAAGATATTGTATCGGAGACAATAACAGTGTTGAAGCGCTACGGTGAAGTCGAAAAGGCTAAAAAATTTGTGGACTTGATATACTCTAATTCTGACTTTGAGGTTATTGCAGCTACAGACTACTATCAGGATACTCTCGCATATTTTTTAAAATCGGATGATAAACATCTGTCTTTTGTTGATATGTCGCTTGTAGTATTGTCCAAAAAATACAAGATAGAAAGCTTTGATAAGAAATTAAGGTGTATTCTGAATAAATAGAAAGCGCGTCATTTTTGCGAAGCAAAAATGACGCGCTCTGTTTGGTCACTTTAATTTTCCCGACTTTAAGCTTGTCTAAACTGTAACAACGACAGGTATAACTATGGGCATTTTGTGAGTTTGCTGCAGGAGATAGTCTGATATAGCAGCCTGCAGTTCCTGCTTTAGCTTATCAAGGTCCGGATGTGGATATTTGCGCATGGTATCTTCCACTATTTTTTTGATAAGCAGACGCACCTGTCCCAGAAGCTCTTGTGAATCTCGCAAGTATACAAAACCGCGTGAGATTATATCCGGAGATTTTTTAAGTTTTCCTGTACGCATTTGTATTGTGGCAACAATGACAAATATGCCTTCCTGCGCCAACATTTTACGGTCTGCGATAACGGTGCTTTGTATATCTTTAACCTTTTTGCCTTCTACAACTCTTGTTATATTAGGTGCTTTCTCTTTGAGATGCACTATTTTGCTTCCCTGTTCCTGTATTTCTATTACTGATCCGGTATCAGGTATTACAACATTTTCCTCCGGCATACCGGTTTCCACGGCCAGGTCGGCATGTACGCGCAACATGTAGTAGAAACCATGGTGGGGGATAAAGAACTTAGGCTTGATTTGCTGGTGTATCCAGCGCGCTTCTTCGCGATTTCCGTGACCTGAAGCATGAACGTCACTGGTCTCGTAAGTAACTATGTGAGGTCCCAGGCGAGCAATTTTATCTTTGAGCTTTTGAACAGCGCGCTCGTTGCCCGGAATGACGGAAGAGGACAAAACAACTATATCTTCCGGCCGCAGTTTTATGAATTTGTGAGTTTCATTTGCCATGCGCATCAAAGAGGCGTATTCGTCTCCTTGAGCCCCGGTTGCAAGTATAAGCACCTTGTCAACAGGGTAGTCTGGCATCTGCTCAAGTGTAATGAAGGTGCTGTCTTTTACTTTCATGTAGCCAAGTTCTTTGGCAATAGCAAGGTTGTTTACCATACTACGCCCGTCTATGGCCACTTTACGCCCGTTTTTTTCGGCTATTTCTATGATTTTTATTACTCGCTCTATCTGAGATGCAAAAGTGCCTATAATAAGCCTTTTACCTTTCGCATTTTTGATTATATCTTCAAAGGTGTTAAATACCTTGTGTTCCGGTATAGACCATCCGGGACGAGAAGTATTTGTAGAATCCATTAAAAGCACCAAAGCTTTTTTCTTTTTAAATATTTCAAAAGCCTCGTATTCTTTTTTAAATACGACCCCGTCTTCATGGTCAAGTTTTATATCACCGGTTATAACAACACCTCCGTAAGGAGTCTCAATAATAACCCCCATAGAGTCGGGTATCGTGTGCGTAGTTCCAAAGAAGGTGACAGGCAGTGAACCTATCTTTAATGTCTGCTTTGGCTCCACCACTATTATCTCCGGTAATTTAACCTCCGGAAATTCTTCGTAGCGTTTTTTAATCATCACAGCGGTAAATTCGCGCGTGTAGATGGGCGGGGCCCCCAAGGCGTCCGTTATGTAAGTCAAGGCTCCCGTGTGATCCAGGTGGCCGTGAGTGATTATGATGCCACGAATTTTCTCTTTTCTTTCTTCCAGATATTTTGTATTTGGGAGAATATAATCTATTCCCGGCGTATCGTCCTCGCGGAACATGAAACCGGCATCCACTATCCAGATATCATCGTTATACTCTATGGCGGTCATGTTGCGACCTATCTCTTCCACACCTCCCAGTGTCAAAACGCGGACGGTATCTTTTGGAAGCTCCGGGACAACATCACTGTGCTTTTTGCTGAGCACTCTTTCAGAAAGAACGGGGCGCCTCATTCTGGATTCGTTTTTAAGACGACGAGTTCGTGCCGCTTTGTGATTTGTCCTGCCAATTCTTTTTTCATAATTTGTTGAAGCAGAAGTTCTACCCCTTTGTGTTTTGTTTGTGCTTATTTTTTTCTTGGCCCCTGATTCATGAGAAGCCAAAGTTGTTTTTTTGTTTATCATATTTTTCTTAAATTTAATAATTTTATAATAATATTATTTTTTAAAGAATGACCATACAGTTTGGGATTTACTGTACCATTTAAATATATCTGAAAAGCGTTCCTCGGCTCGGCTTATAGGGTCGCTGTCAGCTCCTTTTAACTGTTTGGGTACCAGGTATATGAATTTGGGCATGAAAAGGAAAATAGCCGCTTTGTCTTTCTCTATTATATTTACAAATTCTGTCATAAGCTCTTTTCTTTTTTCTTGGTCCAGCTCTTCTCTTAATTTAAGTAATATTTTGTCTGCTTCTTTGTTTTTATACGAGCTTATGTTAAGACCAGGGTCATCTTTTTGACTTGAGTGCCAAAATTGGTACAAGTCAGGGTTTCGCCCAAGTTCAAAACCAAACAGCAAAGCATCAAAGTCACGCTCTCTTATAACTTTGCTATTTAGTGTTGCAAGGTCGTACTTTTTAAACAAAACTTTGAAACCTTCTTTATTTAAACTGTCTTGTATATAGTTGGCCACTTTTTCCAACTCTTCATTGGAGTCAGCCAACGACAAATTCAAAGTGAATACTTTTCCGTTTTTTTCCCAGTAATCATCTGCATTTTTCTTCCATTTGGCGCCTTGCATCAGCTCTTGGATTTTTTCACCACGTTCTTTTTTGTTGACGGGGCTGGAGCTGGCATTATACATAAAATCAGGCACGGGAGCATGAAGTGGGCTGGCAAATCCACCCATAATCTTCTTGACAAGCTCCTCCTTGTCTATGGCAAGCGAAATCGCTTCTCGCACTTTCTTATCAGATAAGTCATTTCTTTTTCGCATATTAAAGAATATAGCAAAGGCTCGCAGGATATCTTTGCTTAAGATTTTGGAATTTTTGTTTTCTTTTTGCAGCTTCATTGCTTCTTGCCACGGTATTGACGCTATGGCACTTAAGCTACCGTTTTCCCAAGCAAGCATCATGTCGCTCTTGCTTTGAAATTTAATTAAATTAAATTTTGTGATGTGTGGCCTGCCGAGATAAAAGTTTTCATTGGCTTCAAGCTCGTATATACGACTAAAACTGTCTTCATTATCTTTTATATTTATCAATTTAAATGGCCCAGAGCCTACGGCTTTTTTATTATTTAAATCAAGACTTATGTCTTGCGCTTTTACAGAACCCCAAATGTGTTTCGGCAATATTCCCAGAGTAAAGTTGTCTATGAACGGGCTGTAGGCCTCGGGCAAAGTTATTTTTACTGTTTTTTTATCCAGGGCGACGGCTTTTACGGACTCCCAGTTGGCTCTAAGGGGGCTGTTTACAAGTGGGTTCTGCACCATGCGTATGGTAAATACAATATCATCTGCGCTAAGCTCCTTGCCGTCGTGGAACTTAACACCATCTCTTATTTTGAAAATATAAACTTTTCCATCCTCAGATATATTCATTTCTTTTGCCAGGTCTAAGTCGTAGCTTTCTCCGTTGGCTCTTAAAAGTCCTGAGTAAATCAGCGCGCTTAAATCCTTGTCTATCGGCGTGTTGGCAAGTACGGGATTTATAAGTTCGCTAGCCATGCCAACGACTCCTTCGTTCCAGGTCTCGTCATTTACCGGTGCTATTTGCGAATATTTCATGCTGAGCTTATAAATACTTGCATAAGCACTGGAAAACAAGATAAACAAGAGAGCAAGATATAGAAATTTTTCAAAAGGACTCTTATTCCTAATCCTAAAGATTTCCTTTAATTTTTTAATTTTTTCTTTAATCATATTAAAGTTTTTTAACGAGTTTTTTGATAACTTGTCAATTCCAAGACAAGACAAGCCCAATTAATTTGGGTCTCAAGACTTTTTAAATTTTACTTGTTTAATCTAATTTTAAAGAATTACAGCAGCCAAAGCTGATGTGGCAAAAACAATAGCTACCACGATACTGACATTAAATAGGAGTTTCTCTATTCCGCGGCGTGTGTGGAAACCTGATGAAAAATTATCCGTTCCAAAAGCGCCACCGAGACTGGCTCCCGTTTGCTGCAATACCACCGCTATCATCAGTATTATTGAAGATATTAACTGAATGTAGGGTAGAGCTGATAATATCACTTCTTTCATATCCAATCGTATAATTTCTTGGTTGTCATAAGCATAACAG
>WFZM01000025.1 GCA_015489565.1 Patescibacteria group bacterium
TGCACTGCCCGTGTGCATCTACGGTCTGTGGTGTAGAGGTGATTCTGTACCCTTCAAGTAAAGTGTTTATAGCTATCGTAAGCACAGGTAGCGCCGACAGTACCAACAGCGCAGATAAAAGCTTTAATGCCAATGACCTTTTTATCTTGAACTTACTTAGCATCATTTTGAAGTTTTAGCTTTAATTCTTTGATCTCTTGCCTTTGTATTTCAAGCTCTTTCTTTAGAGTCCTTAGCTCCTCATCGTGTTTCTTTTGTGTAAATATTATATCAGCTATTGTATTCTTTATATCTGATATTTCATTATACAATTCCTTAACCGCCTCTATAAGAGGAGCCACGAGGTTGGCATAGAGTACCGACTTTAGGCCTGTATTCTTGTCTGTTTTTACAAGGTACGGAGCAACTTTCTCCACCTCTTGCGCTATAAGACCTGCGGACTTTTCATTGGAGTCTTTCCAGCTAAATTCTACTCCGCGCAGCTTCTTTATTAAGTCTAGACCTTGGATAGTCTTTATATCCTTTTTAAGTCTGCGGTCAGAGCTATAGTAGAAAGCGGTAGCTTTCACGTTTCCGTTAACTTCCAGTTTTTCCGATGGGTTGGTGGTACCAATACCCACATTATCCCCCGTCTGAGTAAGGTAGGTTGATGTACCGCTGTCCGTCCACAAAGATGGGTTGTATAGACTGCCGTTTTTGTAGAGATCGCCGGTGAAGTTTATGTCTCCTGTGACGTCAAGTTTGTATGCGGGATTAGTGTTAGCTATACCAATATTACCGTTTTTAACTATCATACGCACAGCGCCGTTGGTCTGTAAGCGTATTGCGCCATTAGGATTATTTGTAGCATCATTAAATATCCTTAAATCATTTTGGTAGGCATCAATATGCCAGCCGGTGTTGCCATTGTATAGATCTAAATCAAGCTGCCCCCCTTCTGAAGTAGTGTTTAGCCTTCTTAGCCTCAAAAGACCGTTCAGGTCCAGCTTAGCCAAAGGGTTTGCTATGCCTACACCCAAGTTACCGGATGAAGTTAGGCGCATTTTTTCGCTGTTATTTATAAGCCAGCGAGTGTAGTTATCCTTGTTGTGTTGTATTGCCCACTGACCATCTCCATCCAGAAGACCTATATTATCCCCTTGAGAGCCGTGCAAGCTACCATAGACATCGTTGTCATCGTCTCTTAAAGTAATTCTTGAAGCCGTATCATGACTGGAGTCAAAATAGAAAGTGGCATTATCATCTCCATAGATGGATTGTTTATTGTTTCCTGTTTGGTCTCCGAAGATGAGGGTTCTTCCGCTTGAAATTCTTAAATTACCGTTTACATCAAGCGCTGTAGTATCGGCTGTATTTGGGAAGTCCCCGACGCCTACAGAGCCACCAAATGGGTTGATGGCAAAATTATTTGCAGCCCCATTGTCTGAAGCTTGCATCTCGTTTGCATCTATGCGAAGCTTTGCTCCGGTGCTTGCGCCGGTGTTGTCTTGCAGAAGAATTCCCCCTCCGCTGTTAGCGCCATCTATGTCGCCAACGCCCGTTACTGTAAATTTGTTGCTAGGCGAAGGAGTGGCTATACCTACGCGACCGGAAGAGTCTATGTGCAGTCTTTCGCTGTTGTTTGTCCAAAGCTCAAGTTGACCGTCGCCATCTTGACGAATACCTGTGTCATTATCTCCTAGGGCTATAGATTTGCCGTTATTGAAAGTATTAACACCCGGACGTACATTCACACCCAAACTGCTACCAAAGCGTACCCCGCCGGCATACTCACCTCCATAGTTTATATACAAATAGTCTCCGGAATCTTCATCCAAGCCCAAAAGAGCCAAGTTTCTGTTGTCCCCGCTTGTTGCACTACCTCCTTGAAGCCATACGTCATAGAGACTGCTTTCCGTATCTATTCGTACTTGCCCGGAGTTGCTTAGTTTTATACCTCCGTTCCCTGCGTCTCCGTTTATCCAGAAACCACTCATTTGCAAATTTTTAGTAGCTATATGATTGCCCAAGTTGTCTCCTGTAACACCCGTTACTACATTATATATTTGCGAAGCGGTACTACAGTTAGAGCCGTTTCTGTCACAGTAAGCGTCGGCTTCTATATTGCCGGCCACTTCAAGCTTAGAGCTGGGGTTGCTCAATCCCAAACCTACGCGTCCGGTCTCTGCCACCACCAAGGTGTTGCCAGGAGCATCCATATCAAAGGTAACCGGGTTTGCCTCCCATGAGCCGTAGTTGTTTCCGTACCTTCCAAATCTTAACTGATTGGACGCGTTACCCATACCATGGATGCGCAATGTCTTGGTAGCCGGTGCTGAATACATCCAAATACTATTCCAGCCTGAGGTAGTATTGGTTCCCATTCTTATGTCCGGGTTGTCCCCTGTTATGAATCTAAAAGATAAGTCTCCGTTTGTATCTCTTATGTAAAAGTTGTCATCTACAGTTAGGTATGGATTGCCGTTATATCTATACAACGCCCCATCCAAATTAATATGCCCGGACCTGCTTGTATTAAATATTATTCCGTTGCTGATTCTTGCTGTGCCGTTTACGTCTAGCTTATAAGCTGGGGAAGTGGTACCAATACCAACATTGCCTTGAGGTATTATGGTTCCTCCCGGGAAGTCTCCGCCGTAGTTAATGTAGAGTTTGGAGCTAGCTTTTGTGCCGGAGCCTATGTGGACAAGGGCGCGACCTGCGCTTGTGCCTGCGCCACCTCGAGAAGAGTTCCAGAGTCTAAAGTCTGTGCCTGTTGTAAATATGTTACCGCGCACATCTAACTTTTCGGTAGGGCTCGTAGTCCCAATACCCACATTATCCCCCGTCTGAGTAAGGTAGGTTGATGTACCGCTGTCCGTCCACAAAGATGGGTTGTATAGACTGCCGTTTTTGTAGAGATCGCCGGTGAAGTTTATGTCTCCTGCGACATCTAATTTATAAAGTGGATTGCTGAGCCCAAATCCTACATTCCCATCACCACGTATCGCAAGAGCTTCTTGCCATGTTATACCTGTCCCGGATGCACCACTTGTTGCTGTTTGTATCTGATATACTCCGCTGCCCGGATTATACATTTCGTGATACGCATATCCATTTGTCTGGCGTGTTGGTGAAGTCCCACCGTCGGAGTTGATGTATATATGGAAGTTACCGGTACCATCATTACGAGTTATTCGGTATTTGGTATCTACTGCTGCAGCAGTATCTGAAGTGTTATCGAACCAATAGTCAAGAGTGTTTCCGTTTATTTTGACAGTACCGGCCACGTCAAGTTTAGCTTGTGGTGAAATGGTACCCAAACCTAAATTACCGGCTGCATTGACCTTAAGAGCCACCGTATCAGGTAGTCCGTCCAAGTTAGAATCCGTACTTATATAAAACCCATCGTTTGAATCATTGGCCGGGATTTCAAAACCGACATGAAAGGCCCCGGACCCATCTCCGCTAGTGCTTAAAATGGATGCTGTAGTGGACCCCCCTACAGTAACTTGTGGAGTACCTGTCTTTATTATAAGGTCGGCTGTGGACCCGGCTCCTATTCTGGCACTGCCCTGAACTTGCAATGTGTTAGATGGGCTTACAACTCCCCCTATCCCAACGTTGCCTGTTTCTGTTATTCTGAGCAACTCTCCGTTGTTGTCATCCCAAAACCTAAAGCCTTGATTACCTCCCAGGAAAATAGTATGAGGATCTGTTTGAGTTCCGTCAAGACGAATTTTGTCATTTGTTGCAGTGGAAATATGCAGTTTGGCAAGTGGTGTATTTGTTCCTATACCAACATTACCTGTTACCGCAGTGTATATATTATTAGTATCTATAACCCAGTCTTGGTCGCCAGAATTAGCCGACATGTCTGTCCAGCTAGCCCCATCACAGTACTCTAAGCTGGAATTAGTGCTGTTATACCTTATAGTACCCTCCTTGCTTGCGGTACATGTAGCTGTATCTGAGCCTATCTTAACTCCACCGGCCACGTCAAGCTTTGATTGAGGGGCAGTGGTGCCAATACCTACATTACCATTAACTCCGGAATAAAGATTGTTATTTAGAATTATCCAGTCAAGATCTGCAGTGCTTGAGCCTGCAGACCCTGTCCCTGTGCCGGTTTGCGCCCCTACATAACCTCGCAAAGTCACTGTAACTGCCGCATTGTTTTCTCCCCAAAGCTGCAATTTGCCATCGTCACCTGTTGGTACTACTACCTCATTACACATGCCATTGCCGGGGGTAGCTGTGTTTGCATTACCCATTGCATTCCACTGTCTCCAGTCGGAAGTCTCTCCGTTTGGCCTGAAAGATACATAAGGATTATCTGTCCCACTTGAGCAAACCTCAAGGCTAAGAAGCGTAGCTCTGGCACCGACTATGGAACTAAGGTCTATTGTCTCCCATGCGCTATTGCTTGGTGTTTGAGCATAAATTACCGTATCGGCAGATATCCATCCGGAGTTTATATTTAAAGCTCCGGTATTTCCGGTATCTACGATAACACTCCATTCAGAGCCATTACAAATCTCTAGACGCTTCAAGTTACTGTTATATTTTATGAAGCCTGTGGTAGTTGCTGTACAAGTTGCCCCATCGTCGCCCAATCGCAAAGGTCCGGATATGTCTAATTTGGCCTGTGGTGTGCTGGTGCCCACTCCCACGTTACCTTCCGTATAGTAAAGATTATTTCCTGTGCGCTTAAAGAGACTGTAGAGATAGTCCATGTTAGCCTTTAGTTTGACTGAGTTTATGGTTTCTCCTGTTATGACCCAGGAAGTGCCCTGCCAAGTAGCGTAGCTAACACTGCTTGCCAAAAGTAGCGCAAGGGTCAAGACCTTGACTGAATTTAAAGAAGGTTTGACTTTTTTTAAAAAGCGCAAGGTTTTAAAATACTTGCTTTTTTTAGAATTCATGGGCTTATTTTAGCGTTTTTTTCTAAGAAAATAAAATTAAGGCTGTGGATAACTCACTCCCACCACTTTGCACAGTAATTTTAAAATACCAATGATAGATTTGCGCTCGATATATTTTCCGTTGCTTGTATTATTTACGGCGTAAAGTGGTGGGGGTTTATAATCATTATAAAACAGTGTTCGCGCTTCGTGCGAACACTGTTTATTATATTTTAGTTATTATCTATTATCTATTATTTATTTAGTCTTCCCTCCACTTTACAAAAATTTGATTTTCAGAAAGAGACGGCGTAAACGGTGGCGGATCTGTGCGTAAGAATCTATCGTACGAGTTTATGCGATTAGCATATCCGGAGCAAAAATACCCCGTCCAGCCACAACTCCAAGCCGTCCCCACCCTTTCTTTTGATACAACTGAACCATTTATTGTAAGAGAATTTCTTTTGTTGTTACTGTAGTAGCTCCGTCCGAAGGAGCCTTCTTGTGCTACAAAAATTCCATTAAGAGTCATGTTATTTGGCGAATACTCTGGTATCAGAATATAGCTTTGCGCAACCAAGGTCAGACCGTCTGAACCATCGGCATCATTATATAAAATATTATCTTCCAAAACTATCTCGGGCTTATAAGATCCGCTACTGCGCGCAGCTATAACAAAAACTTTCCCTTCTACCGTACCTTTTACCCAAAGTTTTTCTTCAGAGTAGATAAGAGAGCAAGAGGAAGGTACACTGTAGTTACCCATAAAAGTCTTAGATCTTATGCGATTTCTCTCACGTCTCCAGCCGTAGTCCCAATAATAATCATATTCATATTCATTTCTTTTTCCCCAGTACCAGTATGATCTAGTTACTTTGTATATATCCACCGTACCATTATCTTTAAAAATAAGCTCGTAACCTTTGCGATCACTCCCGCTCGCTCCTGTAAAACGCGACAAATATATTCCGCCCTGATTTTGAGCCAAATCCTTTAGCTCTGTTAAGTTTGAACTAAAATTTATAAATGGCAACTCCTCTGTCGGGTACTTCCACAGCGCACTACCTGGCCCCGAGCCAAAGATGCCCGGTTTGTATTGACCTGGAGAACAACCAAATGAGCCATCACACCACCAAGTACTTTTAGCGCTTGTCACCAAGGAGTTGTTTGTTCCGTCCATGCGTATACCACCATTTGAGTGATAAGGACCCACTATATTGCGAGTATCCCCGGCCCATACGTTACTGTCTATTATATAAGAGAAGCGCGCAACAGACGGTTTTGCAAGTTTGGCAAAGAGAGTTCTTTTAAATACATTACCCTTTTCATCTTGTGCTGTCCCGGTGGAATATATATCCATTGAAATGAGCTTTCCGCATTGTAGATGTGGCGTTATATCTATAGTAAAGGTCCCTAAATCTTGTCCACTCTCAGGGTCTTTTACAGTATGTGTATAGGGTCCGGCAGTCCCGGTGCCGTCTTGGTAATCTTCAGGAAACCGAGAAGCAAACCATTCTGCATACTCAAGTCCGGATTCTGCCAAGTCTAGAGCATTTTGCCGTAGCATCTTGGCTTTTACCAGCTTGTGTTGAGCTATACTAAGATTGATGACTCCGCTTATTATCAAGGCAAATATCGCAGAAAATACCACCATGGATATACTTGCTATTGCTACATTGTTTCTTTTTTTCTTACCATTTATCATAGGCATTGGTTATGTTACGTAAAGTCGCACTGGTGTTAAAATCAAAGTATTCAGGCGGACGGGCAGGGTCTTTATCTATAAGCAATCGTATATCTACCGTGCGTAAGTCAAGAACTTTACTCAAATCTGTTATCTCATTAGCGCTGGAATCTAGGTATTTAAATATGGGTATTGAGTAAGTCTGATTACGAATAGTCCATGCTATGGTATTGACCGTCTCATCATCGGTATTATATGTTGCCGGAGTGCCGCTTGATTTTGTAACACCTCTTTTGAGCCACTGATTTTCCAAAAAATAACGAACCCTCTCTATTTTTCCGTCATTATCTATATCCGAGAAGAAAATAAATTCATTCGGATCCATGGACAAAACAGGATAAGCCCCATCGTCTGCATAAGAGGCCTCGCGTATGTCATTGACTAGGTTTTCCAATACAACTCTTGTTTCCGAGTTGGCGGATTGTAAAGCCAAAGAGTAGCCATGGGTTCTGTACACTGTCACCAAAAGACTTGAAATTGCTCCAAGGACCAAGCTAAAAACTCCGATATAAACCACCGACTCAACTGCCGTAAAGGCTTTGTTTTTTATTTTTTTAAAATGGCGCATAAAAATATGAGAATCTACTAAAGCTATACTGCTTCCCGCGAGAAGTCCAGGTGATAATTATTTTATATACTTTAAGGTCGTGAGTATTCCCGTCTGTATCTGAGGCTCCGGTACCGTCTTTTGGGTCATCTCTCCAGAATACTTTGTTCACGATATGATAACTCGTGCCGGAAAGGACTTCGTCATCACTTGCCGGCAATACGCCCGAAGGGTCTGAGCCTTGTACACCCAAGTCTGTCCATTTCAATGCTTTGGCTTTCTCAATGTATCTGTCACCTATTGCCATGGCACCTATTCTGGCTTTGTTTACAGCCAGTACCTTATTGTTGTAATCCAGGCTCTTTAAAAACGCAGTCCCCAAAAGAGAAAACAGAGCGACAGCAAGTACAAGCTCTATCATGGACAGGGCTTTGTTTTTTGTCTTTACTGTTTTTGTGTCGTTTTTCTTTTGCATTTTCTTTTTTATTTTTACTCTTTTTACCCTTCTGTCTGAGGTGTGCAAAGGCGAAGCCTTTGCACACCTACTAAAACTACATGGACTGCGTGATGCTATACATAGGCGTCATCATAGCAAGAGCGAAGAACCCGACCGCCACACCGATAAAGAGCATCAAGAATGGCTCTACTATAGTGGACATGTTCTTTGTTTTTTCATTAACTTCTTCTTCGTAATAGTCCGCAACTTTAGTCATCATATCGGAAGACGAGCCGGTCTCCTCACCAACCGCCATAAGCTCCACGAACATAATCGGGTACAATTTTTCAAAATCCCTCAAACTCTCGGTGAAAGTACGTCCTTTTTGCAGGTCTTCCGCTATCTTTTTCAAGGACTCTTTAAAGTATCTGTTTTGCACAACATCAGCCGCTATGCGCGAGCTTTCAACTATGTCCACACCGGATTTTAAAAGAGAAGACAGGGTTCGCGCAGCATAAGCGGCATTTATCTCGCGTGTTAAATTTTTGATTAAAGGAATTGTCAAAAAAAGTTTGCTTTTAAACCATGCCCCCTTTTCGGTTCGCAAGAACATAACTGAAGCAGTTATAAAAGCAAAGCTGAGCAGACCCATCATTATAAAATGCTCACTTAGCAAATCGCTTATATACATCACAAACTTAGTGCTTGCCGGCAACTCAGCGTCCATCTCTTTGAAGGTCTTGGCAAGGGACGGAACAACAGTGGTCATCATAAAAACTCCTACACCAAAAATAGCAAAAAGTATAATGGAAGGATATATCATGGCGCCTTTTATTTTCTTTTTTAGAGTATAGATACGGTCCAGCTGCTTGGCGACAGACTTTAGAGCCTGTGGCAAATTTCCCGACAGCTCCCCGGAGCGCACCATGGAAATAAAAATGTCGTTAAAGACCCCTTTTTGCTTTGCAAGCGCGGAAAAAAGAGTATCTCCGGTACTAACTGCATGATTTAGTTTAGATATGACTTTTTGAAATTTTAGATTTTTTGTTTGCTTGGCGGTAACCTGCAAAGCTCTTGACAAGGATAGGCCGGCGCTAAGCATGGTTGCCATATTGTCGGCAAAGAGAATGATTTCATGTTCCGGAACAGTGGATAATTTCTCATTCCAGTACTCAAAGCTAAATATGCCCGCATCAACTCGCTTAAGAGATATAAGTTTTGCCCCCTCGGCTTTTAGGTTTTGATAGACCTCAAATCTGTTTCTGGCCTCGGTGCTTCCTTCATATATTTTCCCATCTTTTTTGGCTTTGTATATAAAACGCATGAAATTATTATAACAAATCTTTTTCACTAAAAATCCACAGGTTTTCTCTTCCTGGAAACTTTAATGGAACTGTTCTAAGAAATCTCGGCTCTTTTATAATATGGGCTTGTTATAAAATTACTCGGAGATGACGCGTAGAACCTCATCTAATGTAGTCTTGCCTTGAGCGGCTTTGAAAATACCGTCCTCAAGCATAGTGAGCATGCCTTGAGATTTGGCATGCGCTTCTATTTTATCACTGGAAGCACCTTTTAATATAAGCTCTTTTATGGCCTCATCAACCTTCAAGACTTCCTGAATACCTCGCCTACCTTTGTAGCCACTAGGACACTTGTCTGTTTTTTTGATTTTATGAAAATCTATATTTTTCCATGTAGCATTTTTGTCTACAACTGACTCCTCCTTTAAGGCTTTCAGTACGGTTTGCAAATCAGCAATCTCAGACAGAGCATCTATCTCATTGCGCGACAGGTGATATTTTTCACTCTCTTCACACAAAACACGCACTAGCCTTTGGCCTATTACAACCTGCAAAACAGAGGCAAGCAAAAATGGCTCCACACCCATGTCTATCAAGCGCGGTACGGCACCTGCCGCCGAGTTGGTGTGCAAGGTAGAGAGCACCAAGTGTCCTGTAAGAGCCGCATTAATGGCAAGCTCGGCAGTTTCTCTATCGCGAATCTCTCCCACCATTATAATATCCGGGTCCTGACGAACAAGCGTACGCAGACCAAGCGCAAAGGTAAAGCCTATCTCCGGTCTTACTTGCGTTTGGTTCACTCTGGGCATTTGGTACTCTATAGGGTCCTCTACTGTGGATATATTTACTTCATTTGTATTTAATATGTCCAGTATGGTATAGAGCGTTGTGGATTTACCCGAACCGGTAGGTCCGGTAACAAGAATAAGCCCGGTCTTTTTCTTGGTAGCTTCGTGAACTCTCTCAAGTCCCTCTCCGTGAAAGCCAAGGGCCTCCAGCGTAAAACCGCGAACATTCTCACGCAAGAGACGCATAACCACCTTCTCGCCGTAGTAGGTTGGCAAAATAGATACACGAAAAGCCACCTTTTCCCCCGAAGGGTCTTTTATGCGAAAACGTCCGTCTTGCGGTAATCTTTTCTCGTCTATGCGAAGGTTGGATAAAACTTTTATGCGCGCAACAACCGCCGATGCAGCGTATTTGGGCAGGCTCATGGCATCGTGCAATATACCGTCTATACGATAACGAACTATAACCTCGTTTTCTTGCGGTTCTATGTGTATATCGGACGCACCTTGCGAAATTGCATGCTTGAGCAAAGAGTCCACAATGCGCACCGCAGGCACTGCCTCGGCCGCTTTCTTTAAATCTTCTTCCGACTCGTCTGAATTTGGGTCCACCAAATGCTCCAGCGCCTTGCTTTCTGTTTTTATAACGTCTCCCAGTTCATCTTTAAGAGATTTTTGGTAAAGCTTTAAGGCATGTTTTATGGACTCTTCGTCTGTAAGCCTAGGTTTTACTTTGAGTTTTGTTTTTTTCTTTATAAAATCTATGGCCTGCAAGTCGTCCACATCAAGCATGGCGACCTCAAGGGTGTCTCCTTCTTTTTTGTAGGCGATAATATTGTATTTTCTCGCTACCGGCTCAGGTATGAGCGAAAGCACTTCCGGATCTATAAACTTGTCTTTTAAGCTCACAAAAGAAATGCCCAGAACATAGGCTTCGGCTCGCTTCAGGGTGTCTTTGCTTATGAGACCTTTTTTTAAAAGAGCTTGGCCAAGGTCTATATTTTCTTCGTAAGCTAAGTTTTTTGCCTCGTTCAAATCATTGGCGGCAACCATGCTGGTATCAAGAAGAAATTGTTCTAAAGTATCCGGCTGAATTTTCATGCCGCTTATTATATCATATTAGTCTGTAAAATTATCAAGCTTTTAAGCTTTAGTTTATTTTAATAAGAGTCGTTTGCAAAATTCTTAATTTTAATATGTTATAATTACAAAGAATTTATTGATTATTAGTAATTATTAATTAAAAAGACTTATGAATAAGAATGTTTTATTGGCAATTTTGTTTACAGCTCTGTTTGTATCCCCTGCGGCTTTTGCTCAAGAGGACGACGGGGCGATGATGGAATATAACAAAGAGCGTAAAGCTCTTTGGGGAGAGCTTAAAGGCGAATATCGTAAAGAAAGAGAGCAATATCGCGAACACCGCGAAGACATAAAAGAAATGCGCGCAAAAAATATTGAAGATTTTAGAGCCGTACGAGCAAAGAACGTGCAGGAAATTAAGGAAATGAATGAAAAGAAAAGAGCATTTGTTGAAGATGCAAGAGCCAAAGCTGCAGAAGAAAGAGAAGAATTTAAAAAGCGTCTTATGAATGCCGAGACGGAAGAAGAAAGACAAGCTATATTAAAAGAGGCTAAAGAAAGACGCGCAGAGCTGATGGACGAATACAAAGAACGCAAAGAGGAATACAAAGAAATGCGCAAGGAGCGTATCAAGGAGATGAAGGGTAATATTCTTAAGACGGCATCTGAAAGAGCCGAGAGAGCGCTTGCCATTGCCAAGAAGCGTTTTGACTACGTTTTTGGAAGAATGGACAGAATTTCTCAAAGAATAAATTCTGCTATCAATAAACTGGAAGAGAGAGGCTTGGATATGAACAAGGCTAAGGAATACTTGGCTCAAGCGGATGAAAAACTTGAAGAAGCAAAAATGAAATATGCGGAAGCGGAAGAATACTTCGCTAGCGCAGACCTTCAAAGTAAAGAGGAGTACAAAGAATTGGCCAAAGGGCTAAAGGAGCGATACAAAGAGGTGGTGGCGGTACTAAAAGAGGCTCGCCAACTTTACAAAGAATCTGTAAAAGCGATAAGGGAAGCAGTGGAAGCCTACAGGGATTCACTAAAAAATGAAAGCTAGGCCATAAATAAAAAATTAATAGTCTAAAATTTAAAACTATGAACAATATGGAAAATCAACAAGAAAAAGAAACTAGCAACTTCATTCCAATTATTATTATCATAGGTATTTTGCTAGCAGGAGGGGTTTACGCTTTCTTTAAAGTCCAAGAAGCTGCCTACCCTGAGCCAAGCAATACCAAGATTATACATAGACCCAAGGCTGCAGACCCGGTAATGAGCAAGCCCGAGAGCAAATCCGACAATCCTGCAGATATAGAAAAAGATTTGGACATGACAGACCTGGATACACTGGAGCAGGACTTGGATGTATTGCAAGATCTCTAGGGTATGTAAGTACTTAGAGAGCTTTGGCGGCCAAGCCTTCGGCTTAGCCGCTTTTGATGTCGTAGGACGAGCATATTTTAACTAGATTTTCACAGTAATTTAATATATACTAGACCCCATATGAGTCTATACAAAGAAGCAAAGCAAGAGCAGGAGGCGCCATCAAAATTTAAAATAACAATGACACTTGATGGCTCAAAACTGTCAGAATATGAAAAAAGAATATTGGAGGACAAGGCAAGACACATGGTGATGCCCGGCTTTCGTAAAGGTGAAGCGCCCATTGAGCTGGTAGCAAAACAACTTGGCGAAAAAAATATCAAAGAAGAGGCTGCAAAAGAACTTGCGGCGCAAGCGCTGGCAGAGTACATTTTGGAAAATCAAATTAAAGTAGTAGGTTCACCAAACATTATACTGGGAGATTTAGAGTCCACTGCAGATATAAACCTGGAAGCGCATATTACTACCCTGCCGGATATAAAAGTGAAAGACAGCTATAAAGAAGCTATTGCTAAAATAAACGCAAAACCCCTTGAAGAGGTAAAGGTCAGTGACGAGGAAGTTGAAAATGTTATAAAACACTTACGCCGAGAAAAAGCGCGCATTTTAACCCTGGAGGCTATCCAGCAAGGAAAAGCTGATGCCAAGCAAATGCCGGATTTCAATAGTATTCCAGAGGATAAACTCCCTGAGCTCGACGAGAAAGACTTTAAAGAACTTGCGGGGGCTGAGAATTTTGAAGATTTTAAAGCAAAACTTAAAGAAAATATTAAAAACGAAAAAGAATTCGCCATAAAAGACAAACGGAGAGCCGAAATAGCAGAAGAATTACTAAAGCATGTTGAAGTAGATTTGCCGGAAGAGATAGTTGATATGGAGCTTGCACGCTCCAAAGCGCAAATGGAACAAGACTTGCAAATGATGGGCCTTAGTTTGGATGCTTATCTTGCGCAAATACAGAAAAAGAAAGAGGATTTCGAAAAAGAAATGCGAGAAGCTGCACGCAAAAGAGCTATTTTACAGCTTGCGCTGGACAAAATCGCAGAGACAGAAGGCTTGAGAGTTGACCCGGCTGAAATAGAAAAAGAAGTGGAGCACATTTTGAGCCATAAACCACAGGCAAACAAAGATGATGTGCGCGCCTTTGTAGATGCGCAAAAGTCAAACGAAATGGTCTTTGATTTTCTAAGTAAAATAAAATAGCCTATGCACAGTGAATATAAAAATAATGTGAATTCAAGTTTGGTTCCTATGGTGGTGGAAAAAAGCGCCTCCGGTGAGCGTGCTTTTGATATTTACTCTCGCCTACTTAAAGAGCGCATCATCTTTTTAAGCGGAGGGGTTGATGATCATATGGCAAGCCTTATTATAGCTCAGCTCTTATTTTTAAATGCCGAGGATCCCAAAGCGGATATTTCACTTTATATAAACTCCCCGGGAGGACTTGTAAGCGCCGGTCTTGCAATAGTGGACACAATGAAGCATATAAAAGCTGATGTCTCTACCATATGCGTTGGTATGGCGGCATCTATGGGTGCGGTCATATTATCTTCCGGCAAGAAAGGAAAACGTTTTATACTGCCCCATGCCGAGGTTATGATACACCAACCACTTGGAGGCGCGCAGGGGCAAGCAAGTGACATAGAAATAAGCGCAAAGCATATAATCCAAACACGAAAAATCTTAAATGAAATGCTGGCCAAAAATACGGGGCAAAAGCTCTCTGTCGTTGAAAAAGATACCGACCGAGACTTCTTTATGAGCGCAAAAGAGGCGCTAAAGTACGGTATAGTGGATAAAATTATATAGGCCAGCCAGATAAAAAATATTGAAAGCCCGCGCTCCGGCATAGCC
>WFZM01000026.1 GCA_015489565.1 Patescibacteria group bacterium
TAAAGTACGGTATAGTGGATAAAATTATATAGGCCAGCCAGATAAAAAATATTGAAAGCCCGCGCTCCGGCTATGCCGGAGCGCGGGCTTTCAGATTAAATTAACGCGCGTATTCTGTGGCATGAGTTTCTCGTACCACGTGTATTTTAATTTCGCCCGGGTATTTAAGCTCTTCCTCTACCCTCTTTGCTATATCACGTGCAAGTTTGTAAGATTCCAGGTCACTTATTTCACTTGGTTTTACAAATATTCTAATTTCGCGCCCACCTGAAATCGCAAAACTCTTTTCGACCTCTGGATATGAATTTGCTATAGCCTCCAAATCCTGCAGACGCTTTATGTATTGCTCCACGGTGTCTCGCCTTGCCCCGGGCCTTCCGCCTGAGATAGCATCGGCCACCTGGACTATGTAGCTCTCGGGGGTGGAGAATGGATACTCTTCGTGATGTGCCTCCATGGCTTTTATTACCGCATCATCTACTCCAAACTTTTGAAGAACCTTGCGACCTATCTCAACGTGCGTACCTGAGACCTCGTGGTCAAGCGCCTTGCCAATGTCATGCAAAAGCGCTCCTGCTCTAGCCACTTGCGGGTCCGCCCCTATCTCCTCGGCTATAATGCCCGCTATGTGAGCCATTTCCACAGAATGCCAAAGAACATTTTGACCGTAACTGGTCCTGAAATGAAGCCTTCCGAGTATTGTCATAAGTTTAGGGTCAAGGTTGTAAACTCCGGCCTCATGCGCGGCCTCCTCTCCTTTCTTTTTAATTATTTTGTTTATTTCGTTTTCGGCGTTTTTTATTGCTTCTTCTATTTTTGCTGGTTGTATTCTTCCGTCCAAAATCAAATTCTCCAATGCCACCCTGGCTATTTGTCTCCTTACCGGATCAAAAGAAGAAATTGTTATGGTGCCCGGCGTATCGTCTATGATAATATCCACACCGGAAGCGCGCTCAAAGGCACGAATGTTTCGCCCCTCTCTTCCTATTATCTTACCCTTTACCTCATCGTTTGGAAGCTCTACGGTGGTGGATAAAACTTCAGCCGGCACAGAGTTCCCCACTCGGTGAATAGCCGTTACTATAAGCTCGCGAGCCTTCTTCTCTAAGATTTCTTCATTATCTTGGGATAATTTTTGGATACGCACATTTAAGTCCTCCTCAAAAGCTTTTTCCACATCTTCCAATAGTTTTTGCTTAGCCTCTTCTTTGCTGATTCCGGCCAATTCTTCAAGCTTTTTCATTTCCTCCTCCAGCAAAGAGTCGGCTTTTTCCATTTTCTCTTGAAGCTCTTTGCTTTGACGTTCCAGCTCCTCTTCTTTTTTGTCCAAGTCAAGGCGCAATTTGTCCGCCATCTCTTCACGCCTCAGTAAGCGCTCTTCTTTATCTTTAAGCTCTTTGGTTAAATCTTCTTTTAATTGTTCCGCTTTTTCTTTGGCCTTTTCTATAAGCTCCTCGGCCTCTTCTTTCGCATCAAGAAGCATCTGCTTTATTTCTATCTCAACAGAACCCCTTTTCCCAAGGGTTATAAGCCAACGGAGTACATAGCCAGATATAAAGGCCAATACTGCTATTACAGCAAATAGTATTAATGTTAGTGTACTAATCATACGCAAGTATTTAAACTTGCTCTACTCCCGATTTAAAATTTGATATAAAAAGTTTCTTGTTTTTTATGAAAATCATATTAGACAATCAAGAGTGAGCCAGTCAAGCTAATAATATAAAAACTGCAATTCGGCATCCTTCAGCTTTTCAGAGTTTTTTTATAATATCATGTTTTAGTGCATAATCAAAGATTTTTGACACAAGTGTTTATCCACAGTGTAATTTTTTCGTCTATTGCATAAAAAAGCCCAGAATATATAATGTTTTTAAGGTCGCATGTAAAAATTATCAATATTAATAAAATTATATTTATGAATAAGGCAGACTTAGTTAATAAAATTCACGATGTGCTTGGTGGAACAAAAGCTGATGCCGAGCGCGCTTATGAGGCGTTTGTAGATGCAATAGTGGCAGCTCTTAAAAAAGGAGACGAGGTTTCAGTGCCGGGATTTGGTAAATTCTTGGTATCTAAAAGAGCAGCTCGTCAAGGACGCAACCCTGCTACCGGTGAGACTATAACCATCCCGGCTGCAAAGGTTCCAAAGTTCAAAGCGGCAAAAGCTTTAAAGGATGCTGTAAACTAGCGTCATTTACATAAAATCGCAAGTGCTACACTGTAAACAGTGTAGCACTTGCGAGTTTTTATTTTTGCTTTAAACTGTAGCCATGCTTTTAATCCACAAGGAATCCGGGATGAGCTCTTTTGCAGTAATAGAGAAGCTGCGCAAAAAACTTACCGTCAAAAAAATAGGTCATGCGGGAACGCTGGACCCATTAGCAGAAGGGCTTTTGATAGTCCTTGTCGGCAAAGAAGAGACAAAAAAAGCTCAGGACTTTATCGGTCTTGAGAAAGAATATGAAGCCGTTGCCAGGCTGGGCGTTTCAACGGACAGTGGCGATCTGGAGGGTAAAATTATACGGAAAAAGAAGCCAAAGAACATATCTGACTCTGAAATAAAAAGCGCTATAGAGTCGCTCAAGGGTTGCCACTGCTGGCAAGTGCCGGCCTACAGCGCCATAAAAGTAAAAGGAAAGGCTCTTTATAAATACGCTCGTTCCGGACAAAATGTGGAATTACCGAAGAAAAAAATGTGCATTTACGAAATAAGAATAAAAGAAATTATCCACAAAGAAGAATATATAGATATCAGATATGTTGCCAGTGTAAGCTCCGGGACTTATGTGCGCACAATTTCAGAACAACTGGGCGAAAGGCTTAAATATCCCGCTACTACCGCATATATCAAACGCACTCGCATTGGAGATTTTAAATTGGAAGATGCCAAAAAACTCTCCGAACTGCAAATCTAAGAAGCCGAGCTTCTTAGAAGGTACTTGACTTAAAAAGACAAGGCTGTAATATATGTGCTTGTAAGCTACGCCTCTGTAGTTTAACGGATAAAACGGGGGCCTTCTAAGCCCTTGATGGTGGTTCGATTCCACCCGGAGGCGCAAATGGACATAGATTTGCTTTGTTCAATTTATAACTCCGGGTTGCTTAAAGACCGATTTTTACCCCTGACTTAAATCCACTGCAAGTACAAACAGCCCAAAAGCTCAGCTGCTAAGCAAACTATGCCACAGTAAGAAAGTCGATATTTAAGATTTAAGTTATGGGGCCACCCGGAGGCGCAAAACAAAGGAGATTCAAACAAGGTTTTAAGCGACTATTGTTTTGCTGACGCAGGTGGAATAGAAGCGAGCGGTGACGCAAGTAGATAAATCATCACATTTGCTCGCCGACCTGGGCGTTGCTATCAGATGACATGCCTGTGTCCTCTTTAGTATTTTCAGAGCCCTCCTCCCGGTCTAAAGGTTCTGCATCTAACTGCTCAAGCTCTTTCTTAGCTGATGACTCCCTGGACTTTTTACTTTTCAAATCATCAAGCAAAGCTTGGGCTTCTTTGAAAATTTTATCGTCTTTTTTAGATGACTCGCTGGCCGAGTTTTTACCCTTAGCTTCTAAAGCCTCGTTGATAAATAAACTTAGTTGTCTCCAGGATAGTGCGGCAGCCAAAAGAACTACAATAGTAAATATTAATAAGGAAAAAATCCAAAATATCTTGCTCAAAATTATGGATTCTTTACTTGGTATGTCTATTCTTTTAATTATTTTTATTTTCATAAGCGTTTAGTAGCTGAACACTTTAAATTTAATATCCGCCTGCCAAAGATTGTCTTTGTCTAAATCTATGCTTACACTTTGCACATATGATACCAGGGCTAGATTTTCCAGGAAATATAGGATCTCTGATATCTTTTTCATTTTGTCTGTGCTATTTATTGCAATTATTATATAGGCCGGTCCGTTTTTAGACTTAGCTTTACTCTGTACTGAGACTATTTTGGTATTAGCTGATATTTGCTGCAATCTTTTTTCAAGAGAGTCCACAAAAGCTATACTGTCTTGTTTATTTACCGCAAAATTTTTTAATTCCTTTTGGATTTTGTCCAAGGACGGAGAGAGTCTGTTTTTTCTCTTTAACTTGAGCTGCAGCTCGCTTAGCTCTTTTTGTGTATCTTGGTACAAAGCGGGCTCCTTTCTGTTTAGCTGATATATAAATGCCGAAATTGCAAACAATAGCAAACTTAGAGATAAAAGTACTAGAAGTATTATAAAATCTTTGTTTTTCATAAAAACTACTTAAAATACAAATTTAACTTAAATGTTATTTTCGAATCCTTATCCGGGCGCAAGCTTGAAAGAAGAGAGTCTATATCCAGACCGGAGAGGCTGTCATCCGCTTCTATTGATCTTACAAAGTTAGTTACAGACTCTTTGTCATTAGCAAGAGCATTTATGCTTATCTTAATATAAGCTTCTTTCTCGTCTGTGCTCATTATTAAATTCTTATAAATTATTTTATTATCAGCAAATAGCCTATTTATTTTATTTAAAAGTTCAAAGTAGGATAGCTGGCGCACTCTACTCATCTCCTCAATAAGTGGTATAAATAAATTCTCTTTCCCTTCGGTGTTTATGCTTTTTTTAAGCTCAAGCAAATGCTCCAAGTGCGTTAGCTGCTTGTTTTGCCAGGTTCTTTGAGAATGGACAAATACATAAACAGTAAACAGTGCTATGTTAGATAGCAAAACTGCGAGCAAAAGCCATACAAAAAAAGCCGATAAGTTTCGCAAATAGAAAATCTTACTTAAAAGTCTTTTTTGTTTTTCCGGTATGATATTGCTCATAAATTCTTATTTTATTCAAAATCTTTCAGGGTTAGCCCGGCTAAAGTTGAATACTGCAAAGAACGTCTTTTGTTAATCTTTGGAATGTATTTATCTATATCAAACATGTTCTGCCAAACTTCGGCTATCTGACAAGTTACGGACAGCTCGCTTTCAAAAAAAGCATCCAGTCCTTTTGTGGCTGAATTACCCCCACTTAGATATACTACACTTATGTCTTTGTAAACCTTGTTCTTGTGCCCGGCAAAATAATCTATAATTTTTGAAATTTCTGAAATCACCCCTTCTTTTAAATCTTTAAGTTGCTTTTCGTTACTGAATAAAACACCTTCTTTGAATTTCCAATTGTAGAACTCTTCATCATTTTCGGGCTTCCTACCATTTAGCTCTTCGAATAATTTTTCAAAGAATTTTTTTATTGGAAAACTTATAGCGGTACTAAACACCGGCGCGCCCGCCAAAAAAATGCCCACTCCAACCTTGTTTGTGCCAATATCCAAAACCATCGCAGTTTTTGATATACCCTGCTCTCTTTTAGGAACTACGGATCTGTATATAGATAAAGTTTCAAGCTCTGCAGCTTTGACTGTATATCCCGCCAACTCAAAAGCTGATATGTATTCTTCCACTATATCCTGGGGGTAAACGGTAATGGATAGCCACAGATGATTTGAAGTCTCGTGAAGGATGTCAAAATCAAAAATAGCCTGTGAAGCATCAAAAGGTATGAGCTCAGGAAGCTTAAATTCTATGTACTGCCTTATATTACCGGACTCTATGTCTTTCTTGCCAAGCTGCAAGTCAAAGACAAAGGCCAACTCCTCAGGTAAGTTTATATTTACAAAATTATCGGTTTTGTACTTTTGCTTAAAATACTTTAGAACATTTGCCAGCGCAAGCACGTCTTGCAGGTCTCCACCCACAATAACTTTTTCCGGCAATTCTTTTTCTTCATAGTTCTCAGGAACCAAGCCCACTCCGGGCAAGTTCTTAGCTGAAAAAAACTTTACTGTCTTGTCGGACAAATCAAACGCCACCGAAGGCATTTTCAAATATCCAGGTAATTTAACTGGGCCTAATAATTTGTCCATCGACTTTAAAGAAAGCATGTGTTTATTATAGCAAATTCTTTTTGAGTTTTTATCCCGCTTTTGTGCCCGGCTCTATTTCTATGTCTGGCACAAGCATGGCAAAATCATCTTGCTCATTGTGTAGTGCTACAAGCATGCCTTGAGACTCAATGCCGAAAATTTTCCTTGGCTTTAAATTTACTATATACAAAAAGCTTTTGCCAACCAAATCTTCCGCTTTCCTGTATTTTGCAATCCCGGAGACTATTGTTCTTTCTCCTAGTTCGCCAAAATCCACTTGGCATTTTATAAGTTTTTCCGAACCTTCTACAAGCTCCGCATCTTTTATCTTCCCCAACCTTAAATCAATCTTGGCAAAATCATCAATATTTATAAACTCGTCTTTACTTAGATATTCTTTATTGTTTTGCTCTTCTTTTTTAATATTTTCGTTTTCCATGAGCTTATTATACTACTTTTAGATATGAATTTAAACTAGAGAATCCAAATGTGACTGTAAAATAATGCTTGCCGCTGCAGTATCCAGGCGCTCTTTTTTATTTGCTTTTCTGCTTTTCTGCTTGCGCTCAAGCAATCTTTTCTCTGCCAGTGCCGCTTGACTGCTAAAGCGCTCGTCAACTAAAACAACTTTTAGACCCTGCTCTTTTAAAAACTCAGCAAATGCGCCTATTTCTTTTTGAACTTTATTTTCTTCCCCTTTTAAATTTAAAGATTTCCCCAAAACCACATAGTCTATATCTTTTTTATGTGAAATTATGAAATCCTCCAGCTCTTCTCTTTTGACTAAATCCCACGGGCTGGCTATTTTAACGGGTGAGTCGGCATCAGCGCGCGCCAGACCGCAAAATTTTGTTCCATAATCTATGCCTACTATATATTTCATATACTTAATCTCTATGATATGGGTGTCCTGCCACAATAGACAACGACCGATAAAGCGCTTCTGCAAAAACAAGGGCCGCAAGCTCGTGAGCAAGAGTAAGTTTTGAGAGTGAGAAGCTCTCGTCTGCCAAGTTTTTTATCTCATCGGCAAAGCCGTCGGCCGGACCTATAACAAAGGTCAGATTTTGTGACTGATTTTTTGCATTTTCTAAAAAACTTGCAAAAGATTGACTGTTTAGTTCTTCGCCTTTCTCATCTAGTAAAATCAGTCTAGATTTTTCTTTCAATTTTAGTAATTTTTCTTTTGCGTCTTTATTTGCTTTGATTTCTATGAATTCTAAGTTCGCGAAGGTGTTTGCCCGCTTAAAATATTCAAGCGCCAGACTCCTGTATTCCCCTTTTAGCTTAGACATTAAAAAGACTCTAATTTTCATAGCCTAAATATAGCAGTTTTAAGACATAAAACAAGCATGCCGACAATTGTGTATCGACAAGAAATTGCTTTTTTTGCAGTTTTTGCTAATATATCGCAAGTTCTTAATTGAATTCAAGGAGGAGTGGCTGAGTGGTTGAAGGCGGCGGTCTTGAAAACCGTTGTAGGGTAAAACCTACCGTGGGTTCGAATCCCACCTCCTCCGCCCCGGACATTAGATGAGTTATATTAAAAGCGGCGCGATAAGCGCCGTTTTTAATAGCCACATAAATTTTAATTTTATTTATAATTACACAAATATTATTATTTGAAATGAACTAACTGAAACTTTGTGCA
>WFZM01000027.1 GCA_015489565.1 Patescibacteria group bacterium
CAAAAGAGCCGAGTTTGGTGGTGAAAGTACTTAGGAAATGATAAATGAAAAATGATAAACGAGAAATTAAATAAGAAATAAAAAATTGTGCCCTGCGCGCCGTAGGCGCGCAGGGCTTTAATAAAGCCGGGCTTATCTACCGAACATCATCAAGAAGTCTGTATTTTCAAAACCGTTTTATTTTTTGACAAATAGTGCAAGATAGTGTATAAAGAATATGTTAAGAGTTAATTTTTAAGCGTATATGAGTTTGGAATCACCTATTTTAGCGGACAGGGTTTTGTGTCCTAGAGCAGAGAGAAATTTTGAGCTTCCAAGTGCAAAGGAGTTTAAAGCTTGGTCAAAGAGGCAAAAGAAACTGTTTATATATTCAAGAATGGCCCGACTTGGATTATATACAAGAGCGAATAATATTATAGATAACTATTATGATGACTTATCAGAGACTTATCAGCAATTTCTAAACATAGCTCAATTGCCTGGGAATGAATCTCTTAAAAAACATTTTTGTGTGTTATTGACGGGGGACTACGAAGAAGAAATTTTGGGTTATGCGGCCGATGGTATTTCGTTGGAAGAAATTCTTTTAGATATTAACTCAGAGCACGGCGTGTATGGCTTCAGGACGATTATGGAGGCTGACCCAAGATATGAAGGGTATAAGGATGCTAAAAGAAAAATGTTTGTAATGGAAGAAACAACTTTCAGACAATATTGCGCTATGGCTTACAAAGAAGGTCAAAAACACGCTGGTCAATGTGCAACAGGAGAAAGTGCAGTTACTTTAGACCCGATAAGTTTTTTTGAACCTTTATACAAAGATAATAAAGGCATGCAATCAACAGAGCATTTAACAAGCAAAATACTCGCAAAAATGGGTTTGCATAAAATACCTTTTTACGAATTTATGCCTTTGCTGGAAGTAAATCTTCAACGTGGAAGAGAAGGGAAGCCAGCTCCCGTTTATGGCTCCAGCAAAAAGGCTAAAACAGACAAGTCCTTATAACTGATGACAAAACTTCGCTTTTGCCGTAGAATGTAGCTAATGCAAAAATCAGATTTTGCAAAATTAGATGTGCCAAGCAGTCCGGGCGTGTATATTTTTAAAGACGCGCGAGGGAGGATTTTGTATATCGGAAAGGCGGCGAATTTAAAAGAGCGCGTGCGGAGCTATTTTGCGCCTAAGCACCGGCTTGTCGCGGAGCGAGGACCACACATCGCAAAGATGATAGAAGAGGTAGAGAGCTTAGAGTGGGTGGAAACTCAAAGCGGAGCAGAAGCTGTGATTTTAGAGGCAAATTTAATCAAAAAGCACGAGCCGCCATATAACACAAAAGAAAAAAGCAACAAAAGCTTTAACTTTGTTTTAATTACAAACGAAGAGTTCCCACGAGTGCTAGTTGTGCGTGGGCGCGATTTAAACAAGAAAATAAAAGACGAGCAAATAAAATATTTATTCGGTCCCTTCACTGAAAGCTCGCTTTTACGAAAGCTATTAAAAATAGTGCGCGAGATTTTTCCCTTTAGAGACAAGTGCGAGATGGGCGCGGGTAAGGTATGCTTTTACAGACAACTTAATCTTTGCCCCGGAGTCTGCACGGGTGAGATTAGCAAAAAAGAGTATGCAAAAGTAATAAGAAACATAAAGGACTTTTTTGAAGGCAAAAAAGAAAAAGTAATAAAAAGTTTGGATAGAGAAATGCGTGAGGCTGCAAAAAAGCAAGAATTTGAAAAGGCGGCCGTATTGCGTGACAAAATATCTGCCTTGCAAAATATAAAAGAGATGGCGCTTGTAGAAGAGCTCTACAAGCTAGGAGAAGCCGGAATAGACAAAGACATAAAAAGAATAGAAGGCTACGACATAGCGCACACTGCCGGGCAGGCGCGAGTTGGCGCTATGGTGGTGTTTGAGTCCGGGCGATTTAATAAAAATGAATATAGAATATTTAATATAAAAACCAAAAAAGAGGGCGATACGGACGCGCTTGAAGAAGTTCTTTTAAGGCGATTTAAGCATAAAGAGTGGAAACTGCCCGAGCTTATAGTAATAGACGGTGGAAAAGCGCAAATGGAAACCGCTAAAAAAGTTTTGCAAAAACTTAAACTAAATATTGATGTTGTAAGCGTGGTAAAAGATGAGCGCCACAAGCCAAAGCGCATCTTGGGAAGCAAAAAGATAATAGAGCTTGCCAAATCAACCATACTAAAAATTAACGCCGAGGCGCATGGCTTTGTGCTGTCGGCGCACAGGAAAAGGCGAGGGAGGGAGTTTTTGTCAAACTCATAAGTTTGGGAGGCGAGGGCTCTTAGTTTTTTGCTCTTGACTTTGAAGCGACTTGGGCATAGTATGCAGCTATATGAGTATAGAAAATTCTTTAAACACAGCGTCAGTTGTAAGGCTGTTGGATGAATTAAATAACACACCAGATGAAGAGGGGCTGGTACTGCTTAGAAAATACATAATGAAATATCCAAACTTGCTTAAATTGAAAAGCGATATCATTGTTGCTACTCAGGAACA
Source organism: Patescibacteria group bacterium (assembly GCA_015489565.1). Lineage (GTDB taxonomy): Bacteria > Patescibacteriota > Minisyncoccia > Phycocordibacterales > UBA2100 > S143-145. Next base: position 2,522 of record WFZM01000027.1, read on the forward strand.
TTCGGAGCATTTTAATTTATTAAATTTGATATCAAAAGCTAAACTAGACACGGAAAAGATTTTTACTTTACTTGATTGGGTTTTATCTGAGTATTCAAAAAACTTAGACGCGACATTGCTGAGATATATGCTACCGAGATTGAGTACTAATCATTTGGATCAATTGTGGGCAAGTCGCAGCGCGGAGTTAAAGGAGGTTCTATCTGTTTACACCGAAGAAGATTTTATTGATTTAGTGAACAGACTGGACCAAGCGTATGTCGGAATAAGTGAAGGCAGAGGAAGGGCGCATTGGGTCCAGTCGGATAAAGCATAGTGGCAATAAAGAACTTGTACTAGAGCTCTATCTTGCTTTAAATAATCGGGTCAGTATTTAGACCGGTTTTTACCCCCCAACACTTAACGTTAAAAGTTCAATCGAACTTTTAACGCTAGTTTTTTGTAGCATTAAAGATTGCCATAGAGTGCGTGCCGGCGTAGCCGGCACGCAACTCATATAAACAAACATTCACAAAAGTATTTCAAAAATCTAACAGGCGAGACCCGTTAGATTTTGGGCTCGATGATACTGCATTGTAAGTAATAGTTGTTCGTTTGCTTTTTGCCCGACAGTTTGTATAATTCTTTCATATGACACAAAAAGATTTTGCGCCGGAGATTTTTAAATCTCCATATAATCCTCAAGAAAATGAAAAAGAAATTTATAAGTCCTGGGAAGAATCTGGTTACTTCAACCCTGACGTTTGCGTAGAAAAAGGAGTCTGCGATAAAAATGCAGATAGCTTCTCCATGATACTACCTCCTCCAAATGTAACCGGAACGCTACACATGGGGCATGCAGCCATGATTGCCATTGAAGACACTCTCGTGCGCTTTCATCGCCTTAAGGGCAGGAAGACTCTGTGGATACCGGGTACAGATCACGCGGCTATCGCTACACAGTCAAAAGTGGAAAAAGAGATTTACAAAAAAGAAAAAAAGACTCGCCATGATTTGGGTAGAGAGGAGCTACTTAAAAGAATCCGTGAATTTGCGCAAAATTCTCACGATACAATAATCAAGCAACTCAAGGGTACCGGCGCCTCTTTGGACTGGTCGCGCGAAGCGTTTACTTTGGATGAAACCAGACACAAAGCCGTATTTGAAGCATTCAAGAAAATGTTTGAAGCCGGGCTACTGTATCGCAAAGAAAGAATAGTAAACTGGGACCCCAAAGGTCAAACGACAATTTCAGATGACGAGATAGTACACCAAGAGCGAGAGGCTAAGCTTTATACTTTCAAGTATTGGGCGGATTTCCCCATTAGCATATCAACTACTCGTCCTGAGACCAAGCTGGGTGATACGGCAGTTGCCGTTCACCCGGAAGACGAAAGGTATAAAGAATATATAGGCAAAGAATTCAGTGGTAATTTCATGGGAGCGGATATAACAGTGCGCATTATAGCCGATGAAAATGTGGACCCCGATTTTGGCACCGGAGCGCTCGGTGTTACTCCTGCGCATAGCCAGATAGACTACGAGATGGCAGAAAAGCACGGACTTCCCCTTGTACAGGTGATAAACGAATATGCCAAAATGATGCTTGGCGATGAAGATATAGTGGGTAAAAAAAGTACCATAGCGCGAGAAATAATAGTTGAGAAATTAAAAGAGCAGGGTCTTCTGGAAAAAGAGGAGGATATAGTGCAAAATGTTTCTACCGCAGAACGCACGGGGGCTGTAGTAGAGCCGCTACCCAAGCTCCAGTGGTGGGTTGATACAGAAAAGGAGTTTGAATTGCAAAATCCAAAAATAAAAGGGCTTGAAAAAGGGCAAAAAATAACCCTTAAGGAGTTAATGCGCCACGTTGTGGAAAGTGGGCAAATAAAAATAATGCCGGACCGTTTCAATAAGACTTACTACCAGTGGATAGACAACTTGCGCCCTTGGTGTATTTCAAGACAAATATGGTATGGGCATAGAATTCCGGTTTGGTATAAAGAGGGTGAGCTTAAAGTGTCCTTAGAGTCTCCGGGTGAAGGCTGGGTACAAGATGAGGACACGCTGGATACTTGGTTCTCGTCAGGCCTTTGGACTTTTTCAACCCTTGGCTGGCCGGAAGATACGGAAGACCTAAAGATTTACCACCCAACAGATGTTTTAGAAACCGGATATGACATCTTGTTTTTCTGGGTGGCAAGAATGATTTTGATGAGTGGTTTTTTGCTGGAGGATATTCCATTTAGAAATGTCTACCTGCACGGTCTTGTACGCGATGAGAAGGGAAGAAAGATGAGTAAATCTTTAGGGAATATAATAGACCCGCTTGATATGGCTAAAAAGTATGGCGCAGATGCAACCCGCATGTCACTCATTGTAGGTGCCCAGCCGGGCAACGACATTAAACTTTCAGAGCAAAAGATAAAAGGCTACAAGCATTTTTCAAATAAACTTTGGAATGTAGCGCGTTTTGTTCTTATGTATCTTGACCCCGAGCAAATAACTTTGGATAGATCTAAATATAAGGACTCAGAGATTCTCAAAGAAGTTTCGGAGCTTCGCGATTATGTCGATGAGCATATGCAAAAATTCCGATTGGATTTGGCGGCCGAGAAGCTTTACCATTTTACATGGGACCGCTTTGCAGCTGAAATCATAGAGGAGAGCAAAGCTGTGCTTCAGGGAGATGACGAAGAGTTGCGTCAGGCAAAGGCGCAAGAGCTATATCTGGCGCTTTATGATTTACTCAAGCTTCTTCATCCGTTCATGCCTTTTGTCACAGAACTTATTTACCAAAATTTGCCAAAGAAAGAAAAAGATTTCTTAATGGTAGAGAC
>WFZM01000028.1 GCA_015489565.1 Patescibacteria group bacterium
AGATTAACACTATGACGCGATTTACAGCAGAAATAGAAGAAAGACTTAAGCAATTGCCGGAAAAAGTGCAGGCTGTTATACGCTCGGACGAGCTTGCCGAATCTTTACGAGCACTTGCCAAAAAATACAAAATATACTACGACAAATGGGAAGCGCTTGAAAGGGAGGTTCTCCTTGTACTTTTGAGTGTTAAAGACCCTAGAGACTTACCTGCGACTCTTGCCGCCGCCGGACTGGACCCTGATGAAGCCAACAAGCTTCTTCAGGATATGATAGAGCACATATTCAAGCCTATGAGAAAACTACTCAAAGAATCTCTGGACGAGGCCGCTGATGTGGAGCTTGACAGCGAAGTAGACCCGCGAGCCCCGCAGTTCCATGGACAAAAACACGACCCTAAGCTTGGCTTAGACTTGGATAAACCCTTCAACATAGGAGAAATACCGGAAATAGACGACCCTTACCTGGAAAAAATAGAGATTTAGCTTCTTAAATTATGTTATAATCTAGGGCATGAGAAAAATACTGCCTTTCTTAATCGTTTTTGTCTTTTTTACTTTTGTGTCTCCGCTTTTTGCCGCCAGCTTGAGAGTAGAGCCCGAGTTCCCCAGACCGGGGCAAGATTTCTCTGTTAGTATAGATTTTTCACCTGAGGATTATCCAAAATCTTTCACATGGTTCATAGATGACAAAGCTGTAGACGAAAAGTCCAATACCATAAAACTGAAGGCAAAAGGCTTAGGTGAAGAGACTAAAATAAAAGTGCTTTTAAGTTATGAAAATAAAAAACCTGAGGTGCTGAGTCGTTCGGTACGCCCACTAATTCTAGAAATCTTATATGAAGCCGAAACTTTTGTACCAGGCTTTTTAGGCATAGCTCCGCTTAGCAGCCCGGGGAGCCTTATAAAATTCCATAGTATAGTGCAAATGGCAAACACAGACAGCGACAAACTGCTGTATATTTGGAAAGAAAATGGCAGAAAAATCCAAAAAAGCTCCGGCATAGGCAAAAAGGACTTAAAAGTAGAGCTGGACCCCTTTAAAAAAAGCAGTGTTTTTGAGCTCAATATACTTGACCCTAAAAGCGGGGAACTACTGGCGAGTCGCCAAGTTCCGATTTATATCTCCAAAAACTCTTTGGAGTTTTATGTAAAAGACCCGGATTCCAACTGGGCCTTTTCGCGCTCTTTAAAGAACAAGCTCTACTTAAACAACAAAGAGGAGTTGCTTGCCATTCCGTTTAATTTTTCCATATCTTCACTTTTTGATCCAATTCTAAAATGGACTTGGATGGTCAACGGACGAACTATAGATAGCAAGAAGGCCAATTCTCCCTACGTTGAAATAGACTTCAAAAACAAAAATAAAAAAAGGGCCGAGGTAGAGCTTAAAGTGCAACATGAGCAAATATTCCTACAGCACGCAAGCTACACTCTAAAACTGGAGAGGGGAGACGAGGGAAACAAAATAATACATGAAATAATTCCAGACCCGGATAAAGCCAGTGGTTTTGGTATTTGATTTTTATTTAAATTTGTTTAAGATTTCACGGTAAGATGAAAAAAGAAAAAAGAAAAAAATCCAATCTAAAGGGAATACTTTTGCTTATCCTTGCATTTTTTCTTTTTGCAAGCGGCCTTTTAACCCTTTGGATATCCACTTTAAAGTTACCGAGCCTGTCCGGATTTGAAATGAGAGAGGTGGCTCAATCAACAAAAATATATGCCAGGGACGGGAAAACAGTACTTTTCAACGTACATAAAGACATAAGGCGCACCCATGTCTCTCTTGATAAAATATCCAGGCATATTAAAAATGCCACAATAGCTATAGAGGATACAGAGTTTTATGAGCACCATGGGATACGTCCTAAAGCTCTTTTGCGCGCGCTTATTACAGACATTTTCCACTTAGCCTATAAGCAGGGTGGCTCTACCATAACCCAACAGGTGATAAAAAACTCTCTTCTTAGCCGAGAAAAAAGCATAACAAGAAAGGTTAAAGAGATAATCTTGGCGCTAAAACTTGAGCGCAAGTTCAGCAAAGACCAAATTCTTGAACTCTACCTAAATGAAGCACCATACGGTGGAAATATTCTTGGTGTGGAAGAGGCTTCTTTGAGGTTTTTTGGTAAGCACGCAAACGAAGTAAGCTTGGCTGAAGCAGCGTACATAGCGGCGCTTCCTAAAGCTCCGAGTTACTATTCACCTTACGGAGCACACAAAGAAGACTTGGATATTCGCAAAAATGTTGTATTGTCCCGTATGTACAAAGAAGGCTTTATAAGTGAAAATGAATACAAGGCTGCCTTAAACGAAGAGGTGGAGTTCCAAAAACTGGAAAAGCAAAGCATACGCGCGCCTCATTTTGTTTTTTATATTATAGACGAACTTATTAAAAAATACGGGGAGGAAGCGGTATATACCGGGGGTCTTAAAGTAATAACCACCCTTGACGCGGAACTACAAGACAAGGTGCAAGAAATAATTAAAAGATACGCTCTTGAAAATACTAAAAAATTCAATGCGGAAAACGCTGCGGCGGTTATACTTGACTCAAGAACTGGCGAAATTCTGACAATGGTAGGCTCTCGTGACTACTTTGATGAAGAAATAGATGGTAAGTTTAATGTGACTTTATCAAAAAGACAACCGGGCTCTACATTTAAACCCATAGTTTACGTTCGTGCCTTTGAAAAGGGGCTAACTCCAAGCACCGTACTCTTTGATGTGCCCACTCAATTTTCACTGTCTTGTAATGTAAATGACTTTAGTATGGAAAATGGCTGTTACGCCCCTCAAAACTATGACTTTAAATTCAGAGGTCCAATGACCATGCGAAATGCCTTGGCTCAATCTATAAATATACCGGCAGTAAAAGCTTTGTACATAGTCGGAACGGAAGATATTTTGAATTTTGTTAAAAAACTCGGCATAAAATCTCTTAACAAATCTGCCAAACATTACGGTCTTCCACTGGTACTCGGTGGGGGAGAGGTGTCACCCTTAGAGATGGCAGGAGCTTTTGCCAGCTTTGCAAATGACGGTAAGTACAATGAACCAAATGGAATATTGTCTATCACTGACGCCAGTGGCAATAAACTCTACGAATTTGAAGCAAAGCCTGAGCAGGTAATAGACAAGCAAGCGGTAAGGCAACTTAACTCCGTTCTTACGGACTTTATAGCCCGTGAGCCGGCGTATGGACGCAATAGTTTTTATTTCCCAAATCAATTGGTAGCGGTAAAAACCGGAACAACAAATGACTACAGGGACGTATGGATAAATGGATACACGCCAAAGGTTACTTTGGTCACATGGGCCGGCAATAACGATAACTCTCCCATAGTCAAAAAAGTGGCAGGCTTTGTTTTGGCGCCTATGTGGAAAGAGATAATGACAGTAGCAATAGATAAATACAAGGGTGGCAAATTCATAGAACCTGAGGCAACAGAAACTACAAAAGCGATGCTAAATGGAATTTGGTACTTCCCGGATATGCAGCCACCCGTGCATTCTATTTTACATTTTGTAGATAAAAAAGACCCGGCAGGCCCTCCTCCTGAAAACCCCGCAAAGGACCCGCTTTATCCTTACTTTGAATATGCGGTGCAGGACTGGTTCGCTAAGCACAATGCAGAGCTAAACTTGCCGGCAGCTAGTCCAAACCAAAGCACTCCGGGCTCAAACGTAGGACCAAATAATTCAAACACAAGGCCGGAGACAAGCTCAAATTCCGGACCAAGTTTCAAAATATCATACCCGACACAGGGCTCGAGCCTTAGCGCGACCCGACCTTTAAAGGTAAGGGTATTTCACTCAGGATTTAAGCTCAAAGCGGTTAAGTACTACTTAAATGAATCCTACCTCGGACAAATTACCAAGGCTCCGTTTGAGATTATAATGGTACCTCAAAAAAGCGATTCTGCTCAGACAATCAAAGCAATCGGTATAGGTGAAAACAATGAAGAGTACTTTTCTCAAGTCTCATTTTTTGCAAAGTAGTAACTTGAATTAACACCTTCTTATCTACCAGACTTTGCGATTAGCACTTTTTGATTGTGTTATAATTTGCATATGGCTTTTTGGAATAAATTGTTTGCCGGCAACAAAAAAGATGATAGTGTAAAAGAGATAGTACCAATTTTACCTCAGGAGATATACCAGCACGCAAACATGGAGTTGCAGGATATTATCGCGCCATCTGCTTTGGAGATAAACCCTAAATTCCTGCACTTGGGTGATAAAATAGCCAAAACATTCTATGTTATATCCTATCCGCGCTTTTTAAATGCAGGTTGGTTTGCGCCGATTATCAACCTTGACAAGGTCTTTGACGTATCCATCATGATACACCCTATAGACACCAACCAAATTCTAAGAAAACTTCAAAAAAAAGTGGCTGAGATAGAAAGCCAAATTTCCATGCGTGAAGAAAAAGGGCTTGTTCGCGATCCAAAGCTTGATACTGCCTACGCGGACGTTGAATACTTGAGAAATCAACTGCAACAGGCTCAAGAGAAGCTCTTTGAAGTTGGGCTTTATATGACAATTTATGGTGACACAATGGAGGAAATAGATAAGGCGGAGGCGGAAATAAAATCCATTCTGGAATCCAGGCTTGTTTACGTAAAACCCGCTCTTTTCCAGCAGGAGCAGGGTTTCAGAAGTGTTGCGCCACTTGGCACCGATGAGCTTGATGTTACAAACAAGCTAAACTCCGCGCCACTTTCCAGTATTTTTCCTTTTATATCTTTTGACCTTACCTCCAACAGGGGTATTTTGTATGGAATAAACAGACACAACTCATCTTTGGTACTTTTTGACCGCTTTTCACTTGAAAACTACAATTCGGTTGTATTTGCCAAGTCAGGGTCCGGTAAATCCTACATGACCAAACTTGAGATACTTCGCAGTTTAATGTTTGATACCGATGTAATTGTTATAGACCCTGAACGAGAGTATGAATATCTGGCTGAGACGACAGGGGGAAGGTACTTTAATATTTCTCTTTCTTCAAATCACCATATAAACCCGTTTGACCTGCCAACTCCGCGCGAGGACGAGAACCCCGCAGATGTCTTAAGAAACAACATTATAACCCTTGTAGGGCTCTTCCGCATCATGCTTGGTGGTCTGACACCTCAGGAAGACGCCATAATAGACCGCGCCATAACGGAAACTTATGCCCTTAAAGATATCACGCCGGATTCTGACTTTACCAATCTTGAGCCCCCGCTCTTGTCAGACTTTGAGCTGGTACTCTCCGGCATGGAAGGCTCAGAGGAGCTTGTGCAGAAGCTTACCAAATATACTCATGGAACATGGGCCGGGTTTATAAACAAGCCTACGAACGTAGATATCAACAAGCATTTTGTCGTCTTCTCGGTTCGCGATATGGAGGACGAGTTAAAACCGGTTGCCATGTATTTGGTTATGCACCACATCTGGAATATGGTCCGTAAAGAACTAAGAAAGCGCCTTATGGTGGTGGATGAGGCGTGGTGGATGATGAAGTCAAAAGACACGGCCAGCTTCCTGTATGGAATAGCAAAAAGAGGACGTAAATATTATCTTGGACTTGCCACGATAACCCAGGATGTTGCGGACTTTTTGCAATCAAGCTACGGAAAAGCCATGCTTACAAACTCTTCCATTCAAATTTTGCTCAGGCAATCGCCGACATCTATAGATTTGGTGCAGGAAACCTTTAAACTTTCAGATGAAGAAAAATATCTGCTTTTGGAGTCGGATGTGGGAGAGGGGATATTCTTTGCCGGCATGAAGCACGTTGCCATTAAAGTCATTGCCAGCTATACCGAGGACCAGATTATAACTTCTGACCCGGCTCAGATATTGGCTATTAAAAAAGCAAAGCAGGAGCTGGCCTCAAAAGAAGCATCTTTAAACGATGACGAGCTTGAAAAAGAGATAATCTCTTAGTTTATGCCGGAGAAAAAAGCACAGGGTCCAAAAGTTAAAGGTACTACTGACAAAGCTAAAAGTCCAGAGCAATTCTCGCAAATAAATAAAGAGCTTGCCGGGCAAGGCCCGGCAAGCTATGCTCAAAATTATGCCAGGCAAAAAAGGCTAAACGAGCTCAAAAGGGAGGAGAGAAACTTAAGGCTCCGACTGGGCGCGGAAAAGATGCTGGCTAAAGCTGCTCTTAAATCTATGGGAGCGAATGACTTTTTGGTCAAACGCAGTATAAAACGATTAAACAAAAAACCCTTGGACCGCCTTTCGGGGGACAATGAGCATAGAATTCTTGTTCTTATACTAACAGCCCTTATTTTTGACAGCTTGCAGTTAGCGCTTGGCGTATTTGAGCTCATACCGATTATGGGAATTATATTTATTCCTCTTCAATGGTTTATACTGCTTTTGTCTTTTTTTGTATTTTTCTTTTTCTGGAGACATTATGAAGTTAGCTTTATAGAAAGAACAATGGGTAAAAAATTTGGCAGTCCCGCTCTTAAATATGCGCAAATAGCACTTATATTTATATTACCCATAGCGGAAATAGTTCCTATTTTCCCGGGGATAACACTCAAGACCACAATCACCATTTTGCTCGTGCGCAGTATGGACAAACATCGCGCTAATGAAGAAAAGCTAAAGCGGATAAGAGAAGAGATTATCCAATTAAAGATATAAGTCAATAATAAAATTTTTACACAGACCACAAAGAAGTCTCTAGATATGCTATAATAAAAACATGAAGAAAGTCTATATACAGATTGCCATTATTGTTCTGCTTATCTTGTCCGCCTTGACTGTTTTTTATATAGCAATAGAAAAAAAGACTCAAAAAATTGAAAAAAATATAAGAAAGGTTGAGACCTTTAGTCCAACAGACGCAGGCGGAGCCTTTTCTTCTTTAGGGGTTGATCTTTTCGGAGGGGGTACTAACGAACTTGGTGGCGGAGTTAGCGAAACTATAGATGAAGATTCAGAAAATTTAAAAGAAAAATACAGTGAAAAAAATGAGCTCATAGAGCTTTATAATCTGCCCGTAGCATCTTTATCTTTTTTGAGTGATGAAAGTATAATTTTTACAGATAGGGCAAACGGTTATTCTTTTGTCAAAAGCTCTACAGAATCCAAAAACAAGAAGCTCAATCAGAACGCTTTGAGTAATGTTTATGCTGTAAGTTACAGTGATGCATACATCTTGCGCATGACGCTTAATGAAGATTTTGAGGCAGAATATGACCTGGAGAAAATGGATGACGCGCAAGTGCAAGAAAAGCTCAGTCCGGAATACAAAGCTTGCAAGCTACTAAAAGAAAATAAACTACTGTGCCTGAAGGAAGCTGAAAGTGGCTACAAGTTCATACTGATGGACCTAAACGAAAAAGATCCAAAAGAAAAAGTATTGTACAATAGTCAGTTTTCGGCCTGGGATTTCTGGTATCAAGATGGAGCGCTTTATCTTTTGCAAAAGCCGTCAGCCAAAAAAAACTCTTACTTAATACGTGTAAAGAACTTTAAAGAAGAAGTGCTGGACAGTGGCATAGGGCTTGTATCCATAATCTCAGACGACTCTAAGTGGCTTTTGTCCAGCAAATACGTATCCGGAAAACTAAAACTCTTCCTAAAAAATCTAAAAAATGATACAGAGGCGGAAACTCTAACTGTGGCCACTTTTGCAAACAAGTGTACGTTTGTAAAAGATGCTATAATATGTGCGGTGGCAAAGCAGGATTCAACCCCGCCTTTGCTTGATGATTGGCTGAAAGGAAGACTAAGCTCAAATGACGAATTTTACAAAATAGATCTCAAAGAGCTTTATGCTGAAAAAATGGACATAAAATATGCGGAAAAACTCAACTTTGATGTTTATAAAATCAAAGTTGCCCCGTCCAAACGTGCCATTCTTTTTATAAATAAAATAAACCCAAAAGCTTGGATGCTCAAAATTGCACAAAAGCAAAATAAAGACAGCGAGCAAGAAAACAAGGCTGGTGCCGAAGATGGGGCAAACAATGAGAACAAAGCAGAAGAAGAAACTGTAGATATTAAATTAAAGAGAGATGAAATATAAAACAAAGATATTAAGCTTATTTTTAAAGAAGACTTTTTTTATCTTGCTTTTTGTATTTGTATTTTTTACAGCTATACCGGTATTTGCACAAAATGCATTTGGTAACTTGGAGCAAAACGGCTTTAGTGGGCGCAGTGATATAAACCCTATGGATTCTTTTAATGTGCAAACTAGAGCAGAGCTGTCTCAAAATATGCTTCTTAGCGGTGAGAGCGCTCTTACCGACAGTCTACTCAAATCCGAGGGTTTTGCCGGGCTTTTTAATACTCTTTTTCAAATAATCGTAACACTTGGCGCTATATGGGCTGTTATAGAGCTGACTTATTACGGAGCAAGATACGCGCTTATTGATTCTTTTACCGGCAAGAAGGAAGCTATAAAAAATATTTGGCCTGTTGCGTATGGCCTTATGGCTCTTCTTGCCACTTATATACTCTTTAAGCAGATAAATCCCAAACTTTTGGAATTTGGCGTCTCAGATGTGAACTTGCAGAATAAATATAATGAAGCGGCTGAACCTCAAAATGATGTGGGTCTTAATAATGCACAACAAAGGCAAGTCCTTCTTTCAAAGAGGGCACAAACAAAAAATTTGAATAAAACTAACGCCAAACTTAGGGATGATGGTATAGAAACGGATATTAAAGCTTTGGCAGATCAAATTAAACAATCACAAAAATATTGCCGATCAAAATTTAATAATGTGGTAGAGATTAAAGATTGTGTCAATATAGCCAATAATATTATCTTATGTGCCTATCCCAACCAAGGCACCGCACAACAAAACGCGGCTTGCTCCTATGTAAGAGCACACACCGAATATGTAATTAAGTATATCCTAAAAGAAGATACAAATGCAGAGCCGAACAACGACGTGGAAAAACAATAAACTCTAGGCTATCCAACAAACTTTATAATAAGCCGTCTGTCTTTTCCTTCACCGTGTGACTCTGTCTTTATTTGCGGGTCATCTGCCAGGGCGCTGTGAACTATAAGCCTCTCATAAGCGCTCATAGCAGGCATTTCAACATCATACTGCAAAGTTTTGGCCCTACTTGCCAGCATACGCGCTTTTTCCTCTATCTCTTTAATCTCTTTCAATTTATATTCGTTTATATCCAGAACCCATTTCCCCTCTATGGCTTTTTCCTTTGCGATTTTAGCCAAAATGTAATCCAGCGCCTGCAGATTTCTGCCTTTTTGACCGATTAAAAGCTTCGCGTCCTTTGTTTTTATCTGTAAAATATTTTGACCGGCCTGCTCGGTCTCAAGCAATTCAAAGTCGTCACTAAGGTATTTTAAAATCTCATTTAATATCTCTTTAATCTCTTGCATAGCTCAATTATTTTACTTTTTTAAATCTTAAATAATACTCCTGCAGAACCTGGAAAATATTTGAAACAATAAAGTAAAGAGCTATCCCGGCACCTAAGGAGTAAGCTATAAAAGCAATGAATGCGGGAAGGACAAAACGCATTTGTATATGTAAACTTTTTTGAAGATCCGCCTTAAAGCCGTCTTGCTCATCTGTAAACTGCATATCTTTGCTGGTCATGCTCGCAAAAGCAAACTGAGTTATCCCGGCAAGTATCGCCATTGTAATACTTTTATCAGACATTGAAATGTTGAATAAATGCATATTTACCGCCTCGGGCGCCGACACAAAGCTGTATAAAATATCCTTGTTTATCTCAGGGAGTCCCGATTTTAAAAAGACCCAATAAAGCCCTATAATAACCGGCAGTTGAATAAAAAGCATTAAAAAACTTCCGAGTGGCTTTATCTCGTGCTCTTTGTAAAGAGCCATGATTTTGAGGGTCTGAGCATGCTTATCATCCTTATACTTTTCTTTTATCTCTTCTATTAGAGGAGTTATTTCTTTTATTTTCTTTTGAGTTTTTGCCATCTTGTAAGCTAGTGGTAAAAGCAGGGTCTTGACCAGCACAGTTAAGACAACAACAGCTAAAGCAACAGAGTGAAAAGGTAGGGTATTTATAAGAAAAATTAAAAGGTTATAAAGTGGCTCATATATAAAATTATTGAAAAGCTCTGCCATAATGCACATCATTATACGCTAAAGCCTTGAAATTATCAAATTTTAAAAATATCTATGAGGCGAGACCTCCTAGATTTTTAAGTGAGATGGATGCATGGCTTGACAATTCTTTTTGAAAATGTAGAATAAAGCGCATTATGGCAACAAAAAGAACATATCAACCTAAAAAGAGAAAAAGAGCCAAAACTCACGGTTTTTTGTCACGCCTTAAAACTAAAGCCGGCAGAAATCTTATTTTAAGAAGACGTAGAAAGGGTAGGGCTAAATTGTCTGTCTAGTTTTTCTTTCGAATTTACAAGTAAGGCGCCGGCGAAGCCGGCGCTTTTTTGTCTAAATAGAGTATACAAAGAAGCAGGGTAAGGTTCCAGAGTTTTAATTTTTCTTATCTATGTAATACATTGAAATCCCCGGGTCTTACTTTAAAATCTTTCTAAAATATGGTAAGTTTTGAGCATGCCTGACAAAAAACACAGGGTTAACGTAGCTATTTTTAAGAAATTACTAAAGTTTGGCAAGCGTTTTAGTGGAGGTTATATAAATATTTTATATAAAAAAGCAGATGATGAAAATTCAGACTATCGTTTTTCAGTTGTTGTATCCAAAAAGATAGCTAAAAAAGCTCATAACAGAAATAGGATTAAAAGACAGGTACGTGAAATAGTAAAATCATTCATATTAGATAAAAATATACACAATTTACACTTTGTAGTTTTTCTAAAACAAAAAAATACATTTGACAAATTTTCTGAGTTAAAAAGCCTAATTTTAAAGGATTTGGAGAATTTTTTGACAAGGCTATAAAATAATTTTTTAATTTCTTTATTAACATTATCCACATAGTCTGTCTCTTATACACATCTGAC
>WFZM01000029.1 GCA_015489565.1 Patescibacteria group bacterium
TTGACTAAAAAACACGCGCCGGATATTTTGGAGTTTCTAGATAAAAATTTAATTGAGATAGGGGATAAAATAAAACAAATTTTCCCGAAAAACTTGCACGGAGAGCTCGGCGCGCTTGCAAAGAAAAAGAAAAACGCAAAAGAGTTTACAGAGCTTGCGGTTTACCTTGAAAATCCAAATTCAATAAATAACCTTGGCGCGGTGGTGCGAGTTTTGGCGGCGCGTGGTGTTAAAAATCTAATTGTAAGCGGAGCAAAATTTAGCGTTTGGCATAAAGACGCCTTGCGAACCGGAGCCGGGCTTCAATTTGCGCTTGATAATATTTTGGAATTTGAAAACACAAAAAGCGCTCTTGATTTTTTAAAGAGGAAAAACTACAAAGTTTATGCCCTTGACCCTACCGGCGCGCCACTAAAATCTAATAGAGGTAACCTGCTAGATTTGGAAAGTGATATTTGTTTAGTATTTGGCGCAGAAAGCGAGGGGTTAAGCAAAGAATTAAAAGATGCAGCAGACACCTTGCTTAGAATTCCAATGCAAGAAGGAGTCTCTAGTATGAATTTGGCAACATCGGTTGCGGCAGTATTGTATATGATAATAAATGAGAAATGAAAAATAAGAAATGAGAAATTAAATAAAAAATGAGAAATAAGCCCTGCGCGCCAAAGGCGCGTAGGGCTTTTATTTCTACGATTTTCTGCTATATTTAAATAAAATAAGTAAATATCTTATGGAAAATTTAGATTTGTCTCAAACAAGCAGAGAAGAATTGCTAAAAATTCTTCCTGAATATAAAGCTAGACTTGAAGAAGTTAAAGCAGACTTTGAACACTCTTTTGGCAATGTGTTAGATATTCTTAAAGAGAATGAGGATCTAAGAAGAAAGGTATTTTTGGAAATAGCCTTTCATAGTTCACAAATGGAATGGAATGATTCCACTGTACCTAAAGATGCACGAGAGCGAGTGCGGTTTTTAGAGGCTGTAGGTCACAATGCAGCTACAGAGCATATGTTTAATTATGTTGCAGATTTAAATAACAAGCTAGATATTCGTTTTTTATCCGCTCTACATGAAAAACTAATGGGCGCCATTATGCCAAGAACAGCCGGCACTTTAAGAGATGTTTATGTACGATTATCAGGAAATTATAATGTGTCTTTAACAAGGACAGATAAGGTTTATGATTTAATATCTGAGCTCATGAAAGATGTTGCATCTGAATATTCTTATCCAATAGAATACATTAGCCAAGTTCACGCATCATTTATTAAAATCCACCCTTTTTTAGATGGCAATGGGCGAGTGGGGAGGTTATTGCTCAATGCAATGCTTTTAAGGTCTGGGTACGCTCCCGTATTGATTAAAAAAGAAAAAAGTTATTATAAAGCTATGGAGGTAGCATTAACACAAGATGAAAGTCGTTATCTTACTTTGTTTTTAGTGGCAAAAGTGATAGATTCTTTTGAGCTTTTAAAGCAAAAATTGTCTCAAGAGCAGAGCCAGTAAGTTGCTACTTTAAACTTTTAATTAGCTCTACAATTTTAAGCAGTTCTTTGGTTTGAATAGCCGGTTCGGTGTATTCTACCAGTTTTTCTCCGTCGCAAGTGTTGCCTGTACCGTCTTTGCAGTATGCAAGTCCTTGCAGTGAAAATTCCAATTTATCCACTTCGCGGACAAATCTTGCCTCCGGTGATTGTGCGTTTTCTGCTTCATCAAAAAGCGCTATTAAATACTCTTTTGAATACAAGCCATCTAAAAGCTCTGCGATTTTTGCGCGTGTCACTTCTTTTTGCGTCTCTTTCTCGCTTACGGCTTGTCTGTCGCGCACGGGTACATCTCCAACGATAAGTTCATCAAGCTCATGCACAAGCGCAAGCTCAAGCACATGTCCGACATTGAGCCCCAAATCAAACTCTTTGTTCAGAAGCATTGCCAAAAAAGCAACTGCAAAAATATGTTCCGCTACCGACTCGCTTTTTTCTTCCGGTACGCCCCAGTATTTGCTCCAACCGGCTCGTTTAAGTTTTTTAAAGGCAAAAATGATGCGACTGTATGTATTAATAATTTGTTCCATATCTGTCCATTGTATGTTAAAAGCAAAAAAAGTAAATAATATTGATAATAAATTACCCAGGATAAAAATTATGATATAATATGCCTAATGAAAATAAATTTTAAAACTTTCAGGGTCACAACTTTCTCATTGCTTTTAGGTCTTTTGCTTGCGGCTTCAATAACTTTGGCATGGAGTGCTATATGGCACGGAACAGCATGGATACAACCTGGCCGGGTTATTAGCGCAGACGGGATAGCTGAGAACTTTGAATTTCTGTATCAAAAGGCCGGCAAGTTGCCGACAGGAGGGTGCCCGAATGCCGGAGATATATTGCAGTGGGATGGCACTGAATTTATATGCACAAGTTTAGATGCGGCAGGAGGCGCCGGTGCTTGTTCAAACACAAATACAATATTGGCCAATGGCGACAATACGACTCATACGGTGGCGGACTGCCTAAGTCTGGGCGGTACGGCTGTTGACACCATTGACGGCTGTCTGTGCAAGCTCTCAAGGACTACACTTTCTTGTCCGAGTGGCTGGGCGATGGTATCTAATTGGTCTACCACTACAAATAAAACTTGCACTCCTTACGGAAGCGGATCTTGCTATACGTCTTGCAGTACCGGCTCTCACGATTTTGCCAATCAGGCAGTTGAGACTTGTAGGTATGCTAACGGGCAAGCCGGAGGAGATGGTAGCATGTGGTGTAATTACTATACCTGTAGCGCCTCTATCAGCGCCGTGGGTTGTAAATAACTTGCCAAATTGTTAATTTGCCATAAAATAGTTGTTTATGGCAAAAAAGCATATAGCAAAACTTGGCAAAGACGAGAAAAAGATAGTTATAAAAGGCGCGAGGACGCATAATTTGAAAAATATCTCTCTTGAGATTCCGCGCGACAAGATGCTTGTTATCTCCGGACTTTCGGGCTCCGGCAAGTCATCGCTTGCTTTTGACACTTTATTTGCCGAGGGACAAAGGCGCTTTGTAGAGTCTCTGTCGGCCTACGCAAGGCAGTTTTTAACCAAAATGCAAAAGCCTGATGTGGATGACATAGAGGGTCTCTCGGCCGCCATTTCAATAGACCAAAAGTCGCGCTCTAACAACCCGCGCTCAACAGTTGCGACAATTACCGAGATTTACGATTATCTGCGTGTTCTTTACGCTCGCGTTGGGACTGCGCGCTGTATGATTTGTGGCGAGCCAATTCAAAGAATGAGCAAAGAAGAGATTTTATCTTTAATAATGGACAATTTGGAATTTGACAAAAAGAGCAAAAAAGTAATGGGAGTTGATATAGATGATGCGAAACTCTCCATATTTGCGCCAGTTGTGCGTGGCAGAAAAGGGGAGTATTACCAAATGCTTTATGACTTTTTAAGCAAAGGCTTTGAGTGGGCTCGGGTAGATGGCAAAATGCACTCTTTGCGCGAGCGCATAGTGATAGAGAAAAACAAAAAGCATGACATAGACATTTTAATAGACGAAATTTTTGTAAGCGAGTTTAAAGAAGACAAAGAGCAGGCTCAGGAGCGCTTAAAAGAAGCGGTGGAAATCGCTCTTGAAGAGGCAGATGGTGTTATAACAATAGTCTTCCCAAGTGGCAAGGAACGGCAAATCTCTTCTAAATTCATTTGCCCAAAGGACGGTTTTTCTTTCCCTGAGATAGAGCCAAGGCTTTTTTCTTTTAACTCTCCTTATGGCGCGTGCCCAACTTGCAAAGGGCTTGGCTTTAAGCATTTTTTCAAAGACGACTCGGTGGCTGCTTTTTGTGAAGATTGTGAAGGCGCGCGCTTAAGGAAAGAGGCGCTGTCGGTTTATTTAAAATCCAAATCCGGGCAGGAGCTTAATATAAAAGAGTTTACAGACCTCTCTATCAAGGACGCTTTTGAGTTTATATTTGACCTTGATTTAAGCAAAAAGCAAGAGCAAATAGCAGCGCCAATTTTGCGCGAGATAAGCGACAGGCTTTCTTTCATGATAGATGTAGGAATAGAGTATCTTTCGTTAAACAGGCGCGCAAACACTCTCTCAGGCGGCGAAGCGCAACGCATTCGTTTGGCAAGCCAGCTTGGCTCTCGCTTGGTAGGCGCTATGTATGTGCTTGATGAGCCAACCATTGGACTTCATCAGCGCGATAATAATCGCCTAATAAAGACACTTCAGAAACTTAGAGAGTTGGGTAACACGGTGATAGTGGTAGAGCATGATGAAGATGTGCTAAAGTCTGCGGATTTCTTGGTAGACATTGGTCCGGGCGCAGGTATTCATGGAGGAGATGTAGTTGTTTCAGGATACTTGAAAGATTTACTCTCTGACAAATCTAACCCATCAAAATCTCGCACGCTTGCTTACTTGCGCGGTGATACAAAAATAGAAGTTCCAAACAAAAGGCGAGACGCAAACAAGGGCAGTCTAAAAATCCGCGGAGCAAGCAAACATAATATTAAAAACTTAGATTTGGACATTCCGCTTGGAAGATTTAATGTAATAACAGGTGTCTCAGGCTCCGGCAAGTCAACGCTTCTTTATGATATTTTGTGGCAAAATTTGCGCGCGCGTTTTGACAGGCGCTACGCGACAAGCTATGTGTTTAACGCAAAATCCTTTTCAGGCACGGAATACATATCACGCGCAATACTTATAGACCAGTCACCAATAGGTAGAACTCCGCGCTCAAACCCTGCAACATACAGCGGCGCGTGGACATTTATAAGAGATTTATTTGCGGGCACGGCGCTAGCGCGCGAGCGCGGATGGAAAGCCGGTCGCTTTTCTTTTAATGTAAAAGGCGGGCGTTGCGAAGCGTGCCAAGGTAATGGAGTAATAGCCGTTGAGATGCACTTTTTGCCAACCGTTTATGTAACTTGCGATGTCTGCGGCGGCAAGCGTTTTATGAAAGAAACCTTAGAGGTGCGCTACAAAGGCAAAAATATTTACGAGGTACTTGAGATGTCTATTGAAGAATTATATGAGTTTTTCAAAGACATTCCGGCTGTAGCAGACAGGCTAGGCGCTTTGCTTGACACCGGTCTTGGATACTTAAAGCTTGGACAGCCGGCAACGACACTCTCAGGTGGAGAAGCGCAAAGGGTAAAAATAGCGAGCGAGCTTTACAGACCCGATACTTACAAGACGGTTTACTTGCTTGACGAGCCTACCGTGGGGCTACACTTTGATGATGTCAAAAAGCTTATTGAGATTTTGCAAAAACTTGTAGACAGAGGCAATACTGTTATAGTTATAGAGCACAACTTGGACCTTATAAAATCCGCGGATTACATAATAGATATGGGAC
>WFZM01000030.1 GCA_015489565.1 Patescibacteria group bacterium
AAGCACCGGGAGAGCTTGTAGAGCTTGATATTAAGTATGTATACAAGGAAGGTAAACTCAAATACCAGAGAACATTTCTTGATGTATACACAAGAATGCAATATGTGCACACATCTGACTCAAAAGATGCAAACACAACAATACAAGCTCTAAAAGAAAGTAACAACCTTATCCCTAAGAGCTCTCCTCAATGGTAACGGTTGCATATAAAGAGCTAATAGGAGTATTGATGATGAGTTTTACTTTAAAACACCTTTACACCTCACAACAATGTTCATGAATATATACACTGGTACAACACTAAAGGACCTCATATTGGAAAAGACATGGGTTGCTTGACTCCTGTGTAGAAATTCCTACAATTGTAGAGAAAGTGTTGCCCGTAGGTGTTAACTGTACATTCCACTTGCATTCTATGGTCAAATATTGTATTATTGTTCTTGTACATTATTAAAATAGTAATAGTAATAAGAGGTTATGAATTGGATAATATTCGCTTTATTATTTATCTTCACATTAATAATTCTGGTAGTCCTTCTGCGACAAATTAACCAGTACGAGCGCGGGGTTATGTTTACAATGGGACGCTTCAGCGGAATTAAAGAGCCGGGCTGGAGAATTGTAGTGCCCATATTCCAATCTATGCGCAAAGTTGATATACGTACAAAGGCAGTTGATGTTCCTCAGCAACAAGCGATAACTAAGGACAATATATCAGTGGGAGTAAATGCGGTAATATATTACAAGATTACAGATGCGGCAAAAGCGGTACTTAATGTAGAGGATTTCTACTATGCGGTAAGCCAACTTGCACAGACTACCATGCGAAATGTAGTGGGGGAGGTTGAGCTGGACGAGCTTCTGGCGGGCCGGGAGCAAATCTCAGAGAGAATACGCGAAATTGTGGATAAAGCTACAGATGAATGGGGTATAAAGGTAGACAATGTAGAGCTAAAAGATGTGGAGCTTCCGGCAGATATGGAGCGAACAATAGCCAAACAGGCGGAAGCCGAACGAGAAAAGCGTGCTGTTATCATTAAGGCTGAAGGAGAGAAGATAGCCGCGCAAAATATGGCCGAGGCAGCCAAAATGCTTGCAAGCTCTCCCGGGGCTTTACACCTTAGGACTCTGCAATCTATAAACGATATATCGTCTGACCAAAGCAACACCATTATATTTGCCGTACCTGTGGAAATATTAAGGGCAATTGACTCTGTTAAAGATCACTTAGATAACAAATAATAAGGTCCATGCTTTATGCGCACCCAGACCCAGTTAAAATAATAGAACCTAAAGATAATTCTAAAAAGGAACAAATAAAGTCACGAATCTGGTTTTTTCTGAACAGGGCGGACAAAATGATACTTGCTTATATAAACGAGCTTGGAGAGCCTGTGCAAAGTATGATGCTCTATACCATAGACGATGACATGAACTTTTACTTTGGAACACTGAAACGCTTTCCAAAATATGAATTTCTTGTAAACAATCCTCCGTTGTCTATATTGGTACAAGAACCTAACGCTAATCCAAAAATAGCCGTGAGTGTAAAAGCTGCGATAGTAGAAGAGATAGATGGAGAGCAGCTAAAAGAACGCCTTCGTTGGTTCTCTGAGAAAAATTCTTGCAAGTATTATATAAAAGATCAAGATGATTTTATAATGTTTAAGGCAAAAGCTTTGAGCGCAAGGCTGATAGACGGAAACAGTGAAAAGATAATAAGGTATGATTTAAATATCTTGGATTAAATATTATTGTATGAATTTAGCTTAAATGCCGCTTGCCGAAGCGGCATTTAAATTATATTTCATCATCAAAAATAAAAATAGGGGGTGATAGTACGAAAGGGATTTGAATTTAATACTGTATTTGCTATAGTTATAGTGTCGCACAATATATCTTTTGCGACTCTATATATCTGGCGATATGCTATTTTAAATACTCATCTGCCTTCTAATAGACATTAAAGAAGCGCGTAGCCTTAAACTGCCTTTTGATAAAGCTTGTCCTTCTAAAAGCTCCTGGGCGACCTCTTTTTTTAATAGATATAAATCAGAGCGCCTTAAGTTCTTGGCGTATTCTTTTTCAATCTCCGCAAATTCTGTATTTAATTCAATAAGCTTATCTGTCGGCAAAGCGTCAAAATCAAAAAATATTTCTTTTTTTGTATATCCCTTAATATCTTCAGTAAAATCCAAGATACTTTCTATGATTGCGCATAAAATGGAATCCTCCGATTTCGCGGATTCGGAATTTCTCTTTTTTATCTTCGGTACTATACTGTTCTCCAGACTCATAAATTCAAGTACTTAAGAAACTTTAATTTAATTTATTACTCTAGCTTTGTCAAACTTGGAGTCTGCCCTTTCTTGTTTTTTTTAAAAAAAATAGGGTCGCACAATATTATCATATCAAAGATTTGCTGGATTCTTTTTCTTTATTTTTGAAATTTTGTATTTACGTTCTAAACGCTCAAAGTGAGCTTTTAGTATGGCAGGTAAATTCTCATGAGGCAGCCTATAAGATTTAAAAGCCCTATCCTTGCCCAGCCTGCCCTCTTCAAGTTCCTTCTTGAAACTTTTAAAGTTGATACTTTCGCCGGGATTCAGTTCCAATACCTTCAAAAGCATTTTGCTATAAATAGCGTCATTGACTCGCGCGCTTCCTGTAGCTTGAGTCGCTATCCATGCGACTGGCATATTTGGTAGTGCTTCAGATATTTTAGATATACTACTTAAACCTCCGCAACTACCCAGATTAAACATAGATAAATGCATATCCTGCGCCAGGTCAAGAGCCTTCAAAAGCTCTGAAATCATTGGAACGAAAGTACTATGTCCTCTGTAAGTAAGCACAGAAAATTTATTGTCCGCTAAATAACCTAAAACCCGAGTGCCAAGTAATTTTCCAGGCGCTTTTAGGTCTTTCAATAAAGTTTTGGTATCAAGTATTGGACTTAAAAACACCTCAACTCTTTTGTTTCCAATTTGTCGGGACATAACTATGAGAATATCCTTTTTATCTTTGGAATTACTTACACTTAAATACTCAGCTTTAAAAGAAGCTTTTTTTAAATGTTCAAAAGCACTATAGCGTGAGCGTATTCCATCTAAATCACCTGACTCAGCAAAAAACCAAAGCTCTCTATGCACCCAATTATTGCCTTCTTTTTGGTACAAATCTTGAAAATATATCTCTTGTGGTATTTTTATATCTTGCCTTGCACTACTGTCTTTTAGCCACTTGGATACCTCTTCAGACTTGCTTTGAACCTTGCCAGCTGAAGCAAGATAAAGTGATGCTATTGTAGATAATTTTTCGGCTGAAAGATAATCTTTTTGAGCTAAAAAATATGAATATCTCTTATACATTAATTCTTCCATCTTTGCCAATAGGTCTTTGTCAGTATCAAAAGATGCTGCGTAATTAGACAAGGCAATAAGTGCTTGCGCATGCTCAACTCCAATATTTGAATTTAACAAATACCCAAATAAATCTAAAATGCCAGACTTGCTAATCTCCAATAATTCATTTAACTTTCCGTATCTTGTGACAATAAGCACAAAGTCCCCCAGGTGTTTTCTGCTTTTATCCATCTTGTCCAGATAATCATCCAAAGAGCCATGGGTCTTTATATCTTTAAATATGGACGGCAGAATATAGTTTACATACGAAGAGGTTGAGGTAAAAATTTCTTCCTTGCCAAATACAGACAAATAATATCTTTGCTTTGGATTAAGCAAGTCAAGTATTTTCTGACGCCAAACGCTATGCCCAGCATGGTGCAAATTATTAATAATGCGAATTAAGCTGTTGTACTCTATGGTGGCTATGATACTGTATTCTTTCCCCATGCGATCTTGAGACCATTCACGTATATACTGCAATACAGCGTCAAGGATTAGCTCTTGCAGTTGTTTTGGCATCGTATTTGCATTTTGCTCAAGTATATAAGTAGCGTATAAAGCATTCTTTTTTGCTGCAAAGCTCAGTAGCTTTAAAAGGTGCTTTTCTTTTTTAATGATAGCTTTGTAGTAATCGTAATTTCTATATATATCTTCAAAAGACCCCGGACCCGTTAGATTTTCATACAGCCCGGCCTCTAGTAAATCATTTAAAACTCGTCTTAAAAAAGAGCTGATTTTCTTAGAGTAGCTATCTTGCTGCGAAGAATGAAAACGAAGAGCTTCCGTAAGCATCGGCAGATCAAAGAGCAGAGCCTCTGATATATCTTTACTGCTTATCTTTTCAAGCAATCTTCCAAGACAGCCATCCGTCTTGCCCTTTTTGCATTCGGATGATTTTGCCTTATCATAATCACGCAAGAAACTGTCAAAAAGATTTGCAAAACTCAAACTTGAAGAGCGACGTATCATAGAAGCTATGTTGTCACTGCTAAAGTTTATTATGCGCTTCAATACTTTTTCATTATCCAAATCTGCAGCCAAACGCAAAAGAGCTGAGCTTAACTTAGCACCTAATTTTGGGGTTTTTATAAGAGCCAGTAAAGTCTCGTCATCTAGTTTCGCAAGCAGCAGGTCTATAAGCTCTTCACTAAATACATAAAAATCATCAACAAGGCCGGGGCTGTTTATAAGCAGTGAAGATATTTCTTCCTTACTCATCTGAGATAAAAGTTCCGAGAAGAATTTGTTAATAACTGACGAGGAATTTGAAGAATACAGAAAATCCGATATGGCCCCATCTATTTTACATTGCCCGCTGTTGCAAATCATCTTTTTGAACGCCTGCATATTAGGCGCATCAAATATACTGCCAATAAGCTCTTTTATAAGCTTAGATAGCTCTGCTTCCTTGATGGGCGGAAGATGTTCAGTATCGGAAACTTGCCCCGCCTTAAGCATAGCTTGAAGAGCGTCAACATGACGCCAGAAGATAATCAAATCAAAGGAGTTCATTTTACTTATTAACTCATGATTAATTATCTCATTTTTTAATAGGTTCTGAATTATTTCTTTTAATATTTCTGCATTTTGCCAATCGTTTTGTGACTCTGCTTTTGCTCTAGCTCTAATTAAATTATTTAAAAAAGTAAAATACAAAGCGCCTTGAGAATTTATTAATTTATTTTCCAAAAAATCTCTGTGATTTTCATACAAGTAAAAAAGGTTCTCGGTATCATTCTCCAAAAGATAGAATAAAATCGCTGTCGGCAAGCTATCAAGTTTTTTAAGATACACTTCAGATTTTTCCCTTACAAAATTTTGCTTTGATAAAAGTAGCTTGAAAAATGCTTCAGCTTTGGGGGCTGCATCTGGCCAGAGCCTGATTGCGTATATATGATTTAAAATTAATAAGTGCTCGGAATTTTTAAGACCGGAAGCCAAAGAATTCGCCAAAGACTCCAAAAGTCTGCCATCTAAAGCCAAAAATTCCCTGTAAAAATCTTGGACACTCAGCTTTCCGGCCTCGCTTAAAGATTTAAAAGCAGAAGATTCTGAACTAAAATCCTTTGTATATACTCCATCTATAGCAAAAGTCGGACTGACTTGTGACTCAGCTTCCGTTGAACTCAAGCCGGCAAAAAACAAAAAAGCGGCCGCCATGCTTTTTATTTTACTGGTCCGTTTCTCCATATCTATATACTTAGCCACTTAGCGCAAAAAGTCAAGCGGGTTCATATAGGCATTTAAAGGGGCAACCGGCACCCTTGCCTTTGCACAGTAATACGTTTTACGCCATTGCCCTAAAGGCACAACCTTCACCGCATCTGATGCATAAACGGTAAAGTGCAAGTGTGGCCCTGTGGAATAGCCGCT
The DNA here is from genome assembly GCA_015489565.1 of Patescibacteria group bacterium. Lineage (GTDB taxonomy): Bacteria > Patescibacteriota > Minisyncoccia > Phycocordibacterales > UBA2100 > S143-145. Next base: position 5,781 of record WFZM01000030.1, read on the forward strand.
ATTTCCCGAATATGCGATAATTTGTCCGGTGCTTACTTTTTGTCCCGCTTTAACTCTTATGTCTGACAGGTGTGCATAAAGACTAGACAGCCCGTTGCCGTGCTTTAGAAGAACCCATTTGCCGTAGGAATAGCATCCCGGGTAAGCATCTGTATTCCCGGTTTCTACAACCACGCCACTTAATACGGCCTTTACCGGAGTACCTATAGACACACCAAAATCTATACCGTTGTGACCTTGTCCGTTATAGGCTCCGGATTGGGCAAACTTTGTATTGCCAAAGTATTGCGTAATCCAAACTTGGTCCACTGGATACCTGAAGACCTTAGAGCCTTTCTCAGGCAACCTGTTCGGATTTAAGACATATTTAAGTTGAGCTTCCAAACTACGCATTTGCTCTTCAAATTCTTTCTGGGCCTTTCTTTTTTCGGCCAAGATTTTTTGATAGTTAGATTCTTTATTTTGAGTTTCTCGTATAAGCTTTTTCTGCTCGCGCACTGACAAGTCTAAAGAATACTTTTGAGACTCAAGCTTCTTTTTGTCCTTGGCCAGTTTAGCCTTTGCCTCTTCTAATTTTTTAGCGCTATTTTGCAACTCTTTCTTTTTCTCTCTTAATTCTAAGTTCTGTTTATTTATCAATTCCTGCAGGCGCTTGATATTTTCAAGCTCATTTAACATCTGGGCAAAATTATTCGAGAGCAAAATCTCAGCCAAACTACGACCTTCGTATCTATTGGCAAGTCGTATCATCTTTGCCAAAGCTTCTTTGTTTTGCTTTATTTTTTCCTCTTTTGCCTTTACTCCGCCTTGAAGTTCTTTGATTTGCTTTTCCAGTTTTGCTATTTCTTTTTCGGTAAGAACAATTTGACTTTGAAGTTTCTTGCGTGAAAGTTCCAAGCTATACAACGCGTTTTTTAAAGTTTTTTTCTTTGACGATACGGCTTTGAGTTCTTGCTCATATTTTCTTATTTCTTCTTGAATTTTTTCTATCTCACTTTGAGAGTTGCTTATCTGACTTTTCAGCTCCGCCACAGATTCCGTAGCATAAGCCACATAAAACAAAGAAAGCAAAAATAAAAGAGCTAAAATTACCAATCTCTTATACTGCTGTCCGGAAATCAATCCCATGGGCTATATTGTAACATATTCAGAAAAAGAGCTAAAAGACTATGCTTAAAAAACAGCAACTCCCAAATAAAAACGAGAAAATATTTGAGTCCATGTTTAAGGAAGCGAATTGAATTTTTAGCTTTTTACAAAGTCTCTAGGGCATATTTTATTCGACTGCAAGTTTTACCTTTACCCAAAGCGGATATAAGTATAAACGGATTTGGAGAGCGTTTCTGCCCCGACAGAGCATATCTCAGTGGCCAGAGAACATCTCCTTTGCCCTCTTGCTCTGCATAAGGCATAATAAGCTCCTCTGCCCTTTCTTTGCTTAAATCCCCCATTTTAGGGTCGCACAATATTTCCAGTAGCTTTTCCAGGTGCTTCTTAGTTTCCTCTTTGTTACTTTTTTTCCAAATCAAATCATCTGCATTTAATTCTATTTTATCTTTAAGCAGCCAGTCAAATTCTCCGGCCTCTTGCATTTCATTTATTTCAGAATATACCGACAATCTCTCTCTTGTATCTTGAAGCAATGCGTCTTTTACATGTTTTGTAGCAAGAGCTTCTTTCAAATCAGTATTGGCAAAGTTAAGCAAAGAAGACCAGAACTCGTCATCGGAAAGCTTCTTTAAATGTTCTTTGTTAATCCACAAAAGTTTATCCTCATTAAAGACTGCCGGGGATTTTTGAATACCGTTTATATCAAAATCTTCTATAAGCTCATCAAGTGTCCATATTTCTTTTTCATCATCTGTCTTACTTCTCCAGCCCAGCATTGCCAAAAAATTCAAAACCGCCTCGGACAAGAAGCCTGATTCTTTATATTCAAGCACAGACTTTGCTCCATGTCTTTTAGACAGTTTGCTTTTGTCAGGTCCGAGTATAAAAGGGATATGTGCATATATGGGAGTTTCAAAGCCAAGAGCCTCCTGTAGGACTATTTGCCTTGGCGTATTTGAAAGCCCATCTTCTCCGCGCAAAATATGAGTTACTCCGCTTTCAGCGTCATCTATCACTACCGCCAAATGATAAAGCGGTTCATCCATAGAACGAGCGATAACAAAATCCCCGAGCTCTGAGATATTTACTTTAATCTCCCCTCTTATCAAGTCATTAAAAATTACTTCTTTCCCAGGGTTTTTAAAGCGAATAACCTTAGCTGTTGCCTCTTTGTTTTCTTCCGCCTCATACGCCAGACCCTTGTCTATAAGCTCTTGCAAATAGTTCTTATAAATTTCCGTACGCTCTGACTGTCTAAGTATCTCTCCCTCGTGCTCTATGCCGAGCCAGTCAAGTCCTTCCAATATATTTTCTTCAAATTCTTTCTTGCTTCTTTCTTTATCTGTGTCTTCCATGCGAAGGAGCATCTTGCCTTTATGATGCCTTGCGAAAAGAAAGTTAAAAAGCGCAGTTCTGGCAGAACCCATGTGCAAATTACCTGTTGGTGACGGTGGAAATCTCGTTATTACCTTTTTCATAGACTCTGGATTATATATCTAATTCTTTTAAAAACCAAATTAAAACAGCTAAAGACCCGGCTAAATTATTCGTTGAACTCTTCAAGAGAGTCAAGAAAATCCTGAAGCTTCATCTTAGCTCCGGCGGCAAGCGGATGCCCGTTACCGCCCAAGGACTGAGCCAAGTCCACCGGAAGCGGCTTCCATTTTTCACTGGCGCTTCTAAAAGACAGATTTACCATATCTCCAAAAACTTTAAACATGACTACAGGCTCTTTAACTTCTTTTGATACGGCATTGCCAAACTCACTAACTACAGGTCTTATGGAAGCTACATTGTATGCTTTAATTTTATGCTCCCCCACTTTAAGGTGTAGCGCCTGCGCGTTACGCATGTAATAATCAATCAGTGCGTCTCTGTAGTCCAAGACAGGCTTTGCCGCATTGTATATTTCTTCTATGTCCGCATTTATCATCTCAATATACTTGTCCAAATTATCCATATATATTGAGGCATAAGTACTTATCAAATCTGAGTGGTATTTGTCCTCCATGCGCCATATGTCAACATCTTCAATATGCCAGATAAATTTAGGCAAATCTTTGCCCGGAAAAAGAAAGTTCCAGGTCAGACTTGCCCCTGATTTTTTATCATCAAATATATAATTTATGTTTTCGTATTGCTCAGCCAAGCTGCTTAGTTCTTCAAAAGCTCCTTTATGGTGATCTATAATCGTAAGTTTTACACCTGTTTTTGCGTAATCTTCTGCAAACCATGGATTATCCAGAACAAAAAGCTCTGCATCTCCATTTTTAAGATCCTGCAAAATCGCATCTTTAATTTCTGTATGAACACGACTCTTAATTGGGTAAAATATAGTCTCAGGATAACGCATTTTAAAAACGGCTGCGGCACTGGAGCCGTCAAGGCAGGCACCATGATATGCAACTATTTTTTTCTTATTCTTCATGTTTAAGCGCTATTTTAAGTAATATATCGGCAATTTTACGAGAAGCTTCCGGCTTGGCGAATGCCTTGGCACTGCGCGCCATGCGCTGCCAGAGAACAGGATCGTCCATTATACGATTTATCTCATTTTTCAAAATTGTGGCCGTCAAATTTTTCTGTTTTAATACCACAGCGGCACCACTGGCTGCATATGCAAAAGCATTATGCGTCTGGTCATGTGAGACATCTTCAGGTATTGGCACCAAAATACTTGGCAGACCCACCGCCGCTATTTCAAATATGACCCCGGAGCCGGCACGGGATACAACCAAAGAAGAAACACCAAAAGCCATGCGCATAGCAAGCGCCGACAAATAAGCAAAGGGCCTGTACCTTTCCTTAAAAGGTGAAGCTTGCAATTTCAATCTTGCCAAACCTTTTACATTGTCAAAATGCTCTGAGCCGGTCTGATGTATCACCTGGTAATTCTTTACCAAGTCTTCTATGGAGTCCATCAAAATATCATTTAAAGCCTTGGCTCCGCTTGAGCCTCCCAATACCAATATGGTGGGCAAAGCCGGATCCAGTTCCAAAAACTCATATGCCCCTTCACGGACCGGCCTGAAAATCTCAGGTCTGGTAGGGTTTCCTGTCAAAATAAACTTTTTTCTATCTACAGAGTCCGGGAAAAATTTTATAACCTCCGGATATGAAATCGCTATAACTTTTGCCCACTTGCTGGCTATAACGTTTGCCCTTCCGGGATGTGCGTCAGATTCGTGCAAAACCAAAGGTATACCAAGCAAACGCGCTGCAACCGTTGTAGGAAAGGCCGCATATCCACCTTTGGAAAACACCACATCAGGAAAGATTCTATAAAGTCTCCAGGTCGCCTGGACTATACCCCACGCCGTTCTGAAATAATCAAAAAAGTTTTGTATGGAAAAATACTTTCTGTTCTTTCCGGCTGAAGCCCTGACAAATTGCATGCGCCTTTGTATTAGCGCTTCTTGATCTAAAACAAAAGGACCGATATAAATCAGCTCCGGCTCTATAAGCTTTTCTTTTTTTACTATATGATTTATCTCGTCGGCCACCGCCATTAAAGGATAAAAGTGACCGCCAGTACCTCCTCCGGTGAAAACTATCTTCATATAAAGCTATTCTAGCATTTTGAATTAGAATTTGCACTTGTAAGAAAAAATTTTAATTGTCTAATTTTGAAAGTGCATTTCTGGCCGCTTCTTGCTCCGACTCTTGCTTGGAACGCCCCTGCCCTCTTGCCAGCTCTTTTTCTCCCGCATAAACGGCAGACAAAAAGCTCTTGTCATGATCAGGCCCAACTTCTTTGATCAGTTTATAGCTCGGGGTTATAGATTCCTTTTCTTGTATTATTTCTTGTAGCCTACTCTTCGGGTCCTGCCAAAGTCTTTTTCTCACTATCTCATCAGTTTTGTACAGTATGTTTTCCGCTACGAATTCTCGCGCCGCCTCATAACCCCTGTCCAGATAAATAGCTCCGAGCAAAGCCTCAAAGGCGTTAGCCAATATAAAATGCCGAGCACGCCCGGTATCTTTTGACTCACCTTTAGACAAAAGCAAGTAATCGTTCATACCGAGCTTGCGCGCTGCGTCTGCAATACTGTCTGTATTGACAAGTGCTGCACGAATTGCAGTTAACTCACCTTCCGGTTTTTCCGGGTATTTAGCAAAGAGGTACTCTGAGCTTATAAGCTCTAAAACGGCATCGCCCAAAAACTCAAGTCGTTCGTTATGCTCAGGAACCACACCCCTGTTTTCGTTCATGAAAGAGCGATGTGTAAGAGCGGTCTTTAGCAAAGTTTTATTTTTAAAATGCAACTTAGCCTTCTTTTCAAAGTCTTCAAAATTGGGCATTGTAAATTTTCTCATAGATTATTTATTTAAAAGTATATTTATAGCATTGCTTATTATATCTAAAAGATCATCATAAAAGCGCAAATCTCTTACATCGGCAAGGCGAAACCACTTTGCATCATCAAGTCCTCCATCACTTTTTAGCTTAAGGTCTTCAAAAGGGACTTTGACAAGATAGTATTTCACGTTGCGCTTTACACGCAAGCCCTCTTTGTTGTTGGCTTTGTAAGAGCTCCTTCCCAGCTCTTCTTCAACCTCCAAAATATCAAGGCCTATTTCTTCTTTGACTTTTCTTTCTAAGGTTTCTTCGTCTGTTTCTGCCTCTTTTTGAACGCCTTTTACCAGAGTCCAGTAACCAAATATATCATGCACCAAAGCAAGGTAGAACTCATCACCATCTTTAGCGTAACATAGCGCAGCTATCACCTCCTCATCTTTTACAGCTTCGTTTCTGTCATCTTTGCCGGGCTCACCCATCTCTTTGTATACAGCACCCAAAACACCGTTTATAAACTTGGGGCTTTTCTCTGCGCCGAATTTTTTTGCGAGTTCAATCGCTTCATTTATTGCAACCTTCGGAGGAACATTATTGTCTTCTCCACTGAAAAGCAGCTCGGCAAGACCTATGCGCAAAATATTTCTATCCACTATAGCTATTCTGTCTATTGGCCATTGTGGAGCCGCCTTTTCTATTATTTTATCTAAGTCGCTTCTTTTGGCGATTATCAAGTCAAGTAAAGTTTTTATAAACGGAAGAAGTTTTTCTTCTCCGGCAAATTCGGCAAAATTGCGCATCAAGACCTCGTCCGGGTTCTCTTTCCAAGCACCCTCGGTATCTATCTCAAACAGAGTTTGAAGAACTATGGCCCTTCCCAAGCTTCTACCTTTTAACATATTCGCTATATATTACTATGCCAAAAAATAAAATCAAGCAAAAAGCGCCCCGCCTACGGCGGGACGCTTTTTCAAGAAATATATGCTATTTCTTAGAATCTTTAGCTTCTTTCTTTTCCTTCTTGCTTGACTTGGAGTCCTTGATTTTAAACTTGAGTTTGTCCGTCTTTTTTTCATGGCTTACCAGAACTACAGAGCCTTCATGTATTTTTCCTTCAATTATCTCCATTGCAAGCTCGTCGAGTAGATGCCTTTGTATAGCCCTTTTAAGTGGCCTTGCTCCAAACACAGGGTCAAATCCTTCCTTGAGCAAGAACTCTCTTGCAGATTTGTCCAGCTCTATACTTATATCTTTTTCTTCCTTTAGCAAATCTGCAACTTCCTTAAGGCGAATGTCAAGAATTTTTTCAAGAGTCTCCTTATCTATCCTATGGAATATTACTATCTCATCTATACGATTAAGAAGCTCTGGGCGCATATTCTTATTTACCACTTCCATGACATCATGGCGCAATTTCTTCTCATCTTTACCGTCCCACTCGGCTATAATCTGAGAGCCCATGTTAGAGGTCATGATGATTATGGTATTTGCAAAGCTTACCGTCCTGCCTTGAGAGTCGGTTAGCCTACCGTCTTCAAGAACTTGCAAAAGTATGTTGAAGACGTCCGGATGAGCTTTTTCTATCTCATCAAGCAATATGACAGAGTAAGGTCTTCTGCGAACAGGCTCTGTAAGCTGACCACCTTCTCCATGCCCTACATATCCCGGAGGTGCACCTATAAGCTTGGACACGGAATGCTTTTCCATGTACTCGGACATGTCAAGGCGGATCATGGCATTTTTGTCGTCAAATAGTGTCTGAGACAAAGCTCTTGCCAGCTCAGTTTTTCCAACTCCGGTAGGACCCAAGAAAAGGAAGGAACCGATAGGTCCTTGGCCGGCCTTGAGCCCTGCGCGCGCCCTTCTTATGGCGCGAGCCACCGCATCTACAGCCTCGTCTTGTCCTACGACATATTTTTTTAGCTCATCTTCAAGTTTTGCAAGTTTCTGAGCTTCAGACTCAAGAAGTTTGGTAACGGGGATACCCGTCCAGCGGGATACGACTTTTGCTATGTCTTCTTCGGTCACCTCCTCTCTTATAAACCTTTCTTTTTCGGGAATTTGAGCCAATTCCTTCTTGGCCTCTTTTATTTGCTTCTCTATCTCCGGGATTTTAGCATATTGTATCTCCGCCGCTTTTTCATACTCTCCGTTTCGCTGAGCCTGCTCTTTTTCAATTTGAAGCTTTTCCAGCTCTTCTGAGAGGTCACGGATCTTCTGTACCAGAGCACGCTCCTTTTCCCATCTTGCCTTTTTGGCGTCAAAGCTCTCTTTTAGGGACGCCAACTTTCTTTTTACTTCTTCTTTTCTGGCAAGAGATTTTTTGTCCTTGTCTTTTTCAAGCGCTGCAAGCTCTATTTCCAGCTGTTGAATTTGCCTGTGCAGCCTGTCCAGCTCAGACGGCATACTCTCGGCTTCTATTTTCAAAGCGGCGGCCGCCTCGTCAAGCAAATCTATCGCCTTGTCTGGCAAAAATCTGTCAGTGATATAACGAGTAGACAGTTTTGCAGCAGCTACTATGGCCGGGTCGGTAATGCGAATACCATGGTGCAATTCGTACTTTTCCTTAAGACCCCTTAAGATAGCTACGGTGTCCTCAATACTTGGCTCGCCAATAAATACTTTCTGGAAGCGCCTTTCAAGCGCGGCGTCTTTTTCTATGTATTTTCTGTATTCATCAAGTGTGGTTGCGCCTATCATGTGTAGCTTTCCTCTTGCCAGGAGTGGCTTTAACATATTCCCCGCGTCCACGGCTCCCTCTGAGCCACCGGCTCCCACAATGGTATGCAACTCATCTATAAATAAAATAATCTCTCCGGCCGATTCTTCAACCTCTTTCATTACCGCTTTTAGACGCTCTTCAAATTCCCCTCTGAATTTTGCTCCGGCGAGCAAAGCGCCAACTTCCAGAGATATTATCTTTTTATGCCTTAGCGAGTCCGGCACATCACCGGCGACTATTCTTTGAGCCAGCCCTTCCACTATTGCAGTTTTTCCGACTCCCGGATCTCCTATGAGAACAGGGTTGTTTTTTGTTCTGCGAGAAAGGACCTCCATCACTCGTCTTATCTCCTCGTCTCTACCTATAACAGGATCAAGCTCTCCCTTCTTGGCAAGCTCTGTAAAATCTGTCCCGTATTTTTCAAGAACCTTATATTTTGTCTCCGGGTTCTTATTATCTACCTTGTTATTTCCGCGAAGAGACTTGATTTCTTTTTCTATATCTTCTTTTTTCAAACCAAGAGCCAAAAGAATATCTTTAGCCCTACTCTCCACATCAAAGAAAGCTAACAGTATATGTTCAGTGCTTATAAACTCATCTCCCATCTTGGAAGCTATAGTCTCGGCCTGACTCAAGACTCTTGCCAGCTCTTGAGATATCCCTATTTGACCTCCATAACTTTGTGGCAGCTTGTCCAACTGCAGATTTATTTGCCTTTCCAAATCTGCAATATCTTTTAGTAAATTCCTCAAGGCCAAAGATGCCGCTGTGTCTTTTTGTATACTAAGTGCCGCCAGAAGATGCAGTGCTTCTATGCTTGGATTTTGCCTCTGCTCTGCGGCGCTGGCTGCAGCCTGCAAAGCTTCAGCAGATTTTTCGGTTAATTTTTCTAAATTAGGCATAAGCTTATTTTATTTAACTAATAAAGTCCACAAGCAAGTTCTATCGGAAATTATTTTCAGTATCTTGCTTCTTTCTCATTGTAACATTTCTGTAGAACATTGCAAGTATCTGTAGCTACAAAAGTGGATAAGTGAGCAAAAGCCCGCTTCTTAAAAATAAGAAGCGGGCTTTACTATAGCTTTACCATAGAAAGAGTCTGCGCTTTTAAAAGCTAGCTCAGATCTACCGGTAAATCCAAATCAAATAGTCCGATAATCATATTTATAATTCCTTTTACGCCCAGCATAATAAGAAAGCCCAGTATACCAAATAACATATGCTTTTTACCCTGTTCTCTTTTGTCGGATTTGTCATTTTGCAAACTCATCATAAACTCAAAAAGGCCCCAGAAAAAGACGAGTACCGCTACAGAGTACAAAAGGTAGGCTATCGGAGTAAAAATATACTCATACATTCTACTCATTAAGGTTGAAAGTGAACTTGTTGTCTCAGGCATAAAATATAAACAATTAACTTACTAATTCATGTCGAGTTTGACCTTAGGAAAATTCACAGTACTATCGGCCGAAGTGTCTGATATGGAAAGTGTGTTTTTAAGAAGCTTTATCAATCCCCAGATGCTTAGCATAACAAAAACTACAACAATACTTGTTGCGATTATGCGCATTCCCTCTTTTTTTTCTTCTTCGGCATTGGTTCCGAGATATTTAAAAAGTCCCCAGAAAAAGGCTAGAAATGCAAGAGAAAATGCCAGACCCGTCAGAGTTTTGATTAAACTTGAGAGGTTAAAAATCGCTTTTGAAAAACTATCGTCCGCCGCCAAAACAAAACTGGGTGCAATAAGCACAAATGATACCACTGCAAATCTCATAAGCTATATTAAAACATAAAACGGCCGGAATTTCCAGCCGTTTTATGTGTAAATAAATACAAGAATTAAACTTTTAGAGATTTCTAACGCATTTGTATACCCGGTATTTGTATGTCGTTTACTGTGTTGTCATCAGCCCCAAATGTAGCCTGCAGAACCTTAACTATACCGAAAATTGATGTCATGACAAATATGACGATTATACTTGTTATGATGATTTGAATACCTTTCTTCTTATCATCATCTCCGGCTTTAAACAAATACATGGCAAGGCCCCAGAAAAAGGCTAGGAATGCAAGTCCGTAGACGATTTTCGTAGCGGTACTTATAAGTGCCCCGATTTTACTTGCCGCAAAATTTAAATCCTTAGTTTGCGCAAAAGCCAGCACCGGCACGAAAACAGCCGCAAGAGCGATTGACATTAAAATTGTTCTTTTGTTCATAATAATTCTTAATATTAAAACTGATAAAAGCTTTTCTAATTATACTAAATTGATACGCTTAATCAAGGCTTTATCCACAAGCAAAAAGGTATTGAAAATTCTTTTTTATATTGCCAAGTCTAAGGACAAGGTAGCCGCCAGCATTCTTACCAATCCCCAGACCGAAAATAGTATAAAAAGAATGATTATACTCCACATCAAAGACTCCATTATTTTCTTTCTCTCTTCGGCAGACTTGTTGGCCTTAAAAAGATACATGGCGGAGTTGAAAAAAAAGTACATTACAATCAACGATATAACCAAAACCGTTAGCGGGCTTAAAATTTTCTTTATTAAAGTGCCATATATAAAATCTTTGAAGTCAGATGCAGCCGCAAAAGTTGTATCAAAAAGCAAAAGAAGGCTAAAAGCGGTTATGTATAAATTCTTTAAAAATCCTTTCATATCTATTGCATTATTACTTTATCCACTGTGGACTTTAGTATGGCGGAAATAAGCTTTGCTCCCAGAAGTACCGCAACTCCTATGACCACCCAAACAAAATTTGTCTTGGCTTTTTCCAGGCCTTCTTTGTTACCGCGCGCTATCAAAAACATGAAACCCGAGTAGATAATAGCCAATACCACAAGTGGCATCAATATGATAATCGCAACGTCTATAATCTTAGCCAAGAGCTCCTCTATGCTGTTTGCGCCTTTTATGGGATTGCAAAACTGACCGGAGCTACACTCGGCAGACGCAAAAAGTAGCGGGAAGTTTAAAATAAACAAGAGAAGAAATATTCTAAAAAATCTAATTTTTTTCATTGTCATATTATATCATTTTAAAGCGCACTATAAAGCGATTTTATAAGATTGATAAAAAGGCTTATAAAAATTCCGGCGCCCAAAATAAGCACAGTGGCTATAAGCAGTTTAAAGAAAAACGAGCGCGCATCTCCCAGGGCCGAGCTGTTACCGCGCGCCAATATAAAATACAAACCGGCAAATATAAACGCCAAGACCAAAAAAGGCAAGAGAGCTGCCACCACTGCAGACACAAATGAAAAGAAGGCGTCCATAAAGGTGCTGTCATCCAATGGATTTCCCACAGCGGCAGCGTGCACTACAAAGTCTAAACTATTCAGCATAATAATTATCTATTATTTTTTGGATTTCGGCCCCCGCCAAACTTACCGCCTTATCAACAAAGCTTTGCCCTGATATGGTATTGTTAACCATCTTGGATAATACTGTTTCAGTGGCCTTAGGGTCAGGATCCAAAAAGGCATGCGAGATTATCGCGGAGTTTCTAAATACTGCGTCCAGCGGGTCTTCCGGCTCTTTTGCCAAAAGTACTCTTTGAACACCGCTTATGCCCAGGCTTTCACTTAATTTTTGAGCATATTTTGGCTCAAAAAGCTTAACCACAAAATTGTAAGAACCCCTTTTATTTGTGGACGCCTTGGTTATGGCAAAAGCCCAAAAACGTCCGTATGTTCGTGTGCGCTGATCTTTGTCTGCCTTGTCTACCTGAGGCAGTGGCGCTACATCAAAATTTAAATGAGGCTGCTTACTGAGTATTATCGGCAAATCACTTGCAAAACCTATGTACATAGCCAGTCTATCTTGCACAAACATCTCCAAGGACTCAGGTAATGAGCGATTCCAGGTATAAACATTGCTTACCGGATTTGCAAATGCGGTAAAGAAGCGCAAAGCTTTGCTTGCCTGCTTGGCACCATTGCCACTGAATCCGGAATACAGACGTCCACTGTTTGGATCGTACTTTGTAACATTAGCACCGGCTTGCATTGCCAATGTGGCCAAAATAGAGTAAGCATGCGTAATATTGTCGTAAGCTCCAAGCGATATAGTGGCTATGTCTATATTATTCGCCTTATCACGCACCGTCATCTTAGCGGAAAGACCGGGTATTTGCTTCCACAACTTTGGTGGCTCAACCACTGCATTATCGGCAAAAATATCACGATTGTAATATAAAACAAGCGGGTCTACCGCAAAGGGTATTGCAAGTATCCCTTCAGGCGCCATAAAAATCTCCGCCCCGTCTATGAACTTGTCTTTAAAGTCCCTTTTGCTAAAAGTCTCATAAGATACGGGAAATATTTTATTTTTATACTTTAACAAATCCTCATGCTTCAAGATTATAATATCCGGCCCTTCTCCCGCCGCTAGAGCGTCTGTTACTTTTTCATTGAAATTATGCTCCGGATATTCCACATAATACACTTTCTTGAAAACCGGACTGTCGGCACGCAAATCTCGCAAAAAATTATTCATTGTTTGCTGCTCTATCGTTCCCCAAATTATAACCCTGCCCAAATCAATCTCCTTGTTTTTGGAAGAATATGTAGCAAAAAAGATAAGGCCTAAAACGGCAAAGAGGCCGAACAAGCTTAAAACTATAACTTGGAATAAACTTCTTTTACTTTGCATAGATTAAATTTTATTAAACGAAAGCTTAATATGAAAATTACGCATTTCCTGCTCGTCACTAAATATAAAAGCATTGGAAGTCACTATTTCTATTATCTCTTCTCTGCTGACAAACTGCTCTTTGCTTGGGCCGAGTGGCAAATCTTTTTTGGACCAGTCAACTATCACCAGCTTGGCACCGGGCTTTAATATCCTGTGAGCTTCCTTGACCGCGACATTTTTATTTTCCAGCTGAAAGAAGCTGTTAACCATAAGAACCATGTCGAAACCAAGATCCGGAAGCTTTGAGCCACCCATTTGATCTAAATCACCCCATACGGCCATAAGGTTATTTATGTTCTCTTCTTTGGCTCTTCGTAGCATCTTAAGCAGTAAATCCTTCTGGACATCTACACCATAGACCTCTCCGGAGCTTAAACGCTTAGCAAGCTCAATGCTGATATTACCCGTTCCACAGCCGAACTCCGCCACTTTATAGTTTGGCCTTAAATCCAGAACTGCCATTAAATCTTCCGGTTTAAAAAGCTCGGCTTCCAAAAGAGACTTGGGTTGTTCTATTTCACTTGAGCTTTTTGCTCTCTGGGCCCCAAGGTTTGCGAGCTTTCCATCTGTGGCGCTAATCATGGCATCGTCAAGGCCGCCGCTTTTTGCCGAGCCGGCACCTTGCGCAGAACTATTTGCTTGCGGAAAACCGTTTTTTTCTGGATTTGGGTTTTTCATTTTTAGTGTTTAGCTGGTTTAACTACAAGTTTTGCCTTTCTTGACTTGTTAAATTTAGGTAAGACTATTTTTAAAACACCGTTACTTTCCGTTGCCGAAGAATTGTCTATATCCACCTCTTCCGGCAATGTCAATGAACGACTAAACTCTCCCCACTCAAGTTCGTTCAGAAAATGCTCGGAAGTCTCCAGGTCTCTTGAGGCTTGTCTTGACCCGCTTATGCTGATAAGTTCTCGTGAAAGCTCTATGTTCAAATCACTGAGTTTTATGCCGGGAACAAAGGCTTCTATATAAATATTCTCATCATCGTGATAAACGTCTACAGGGAGCTCCATCAAGAG
>WFZM01000031.1 GCA_015489565.1 Patescibacteria group bacterium
ATATTTATATATCTCATTTTGAGACAAGTCATAGAAGTATTTACCCTCATCATGCAAGCGCTTGGCAAGCTCCTTCCCTACGAAGCGCCAGTGCCAAGGCTCATAAATATAGTAGCCATTATCTTTTGGATAAGATAGTACAAAGCCGTATTTCCATGCATTATCTTTCAACCATTTGAACTCGTCTGTATTTTCAAAATCATAAGTCAAGCTTGCGCTGTCATTGACTATATCCACCGTAGTTCCGAGCTGGTGCTCAGAATATCCTTGGTCTGCAGAAAACTTGTTTGCACCACTACCGTATGTCTGCAAATAAGCACCCTTGAGATATTTTTGTTGCTCAAAAGAACGATACGCCGATACAACTTTTGGATTTAGGCCTTCTTCTTTCATATCTTCAAGCATTGCTTGCAAGAAAGGTAAGACCTCCGACTTAATACGCAAAGATGTGCCGTTTTTGCTAAACTCCGTAGGAATATAACTTATATGCTCGGGAGCATAATGCTCATTGAGAAAGAAGATTTTTGAATATTTGGCAAGAAGCATCTCGTCTGCTTCGGCTCGCTTTTTAAACAAAGTGACAGACTTTGCCGCCTCTTGAGTCGCTCTTAAAAATTCATCATACTGTTTCTCCAGGCCTTCTTTGTCTTTGCGCATCGCCGCCAAGAGTTTTTTGTGGGCATCTATCAAATCGTCCTTTCTTTTTATTTCCTCCTCTTTGTAGGACAAGTCTTTCTGCACTTTGCTTAGCTCTTGATTTTTTTGCTCTAATATTTTCTTTAGCTCTTCAAGGGAGTTCTGTGAGTTTTTCTCCTTTTTAAAAAGATAAAAATTAGACGCGGAACTCAAAAGCAAGAGCGCGGCAAATACAATCAATAAAATCTTGTTTTTATTCATGAATATAATTATAACAGTTATATATTTACAGCTCAATTAAATCACCCTGCTGCCAGCAAAGCCGGCAGCATGGCACAGCATAATTAAAAATCAATTTCCCTTACTTCTCCATTTTGCGGAACGTGAACCGGTACATCTAAATAGTCATGCGCTCTTTGCGCAAGAAAAAGACTGGAGCGAGTCTCGCCCAAAGCTATGTAAAGCTCATCAAGCGTATCTGCTGTGGACTCTATGGCTTTCAGAAGCATGTCTCTGTCAGCGTGAGCGGAAAAGCCGCTAATACTTACTTTTTTTGCGCGCACACGAACCCATTGATCGTCTATAAGTATTTTCTTGTTTCCCTCTTGTATCTTGCGTCCTATTGTTCCAACTCCTTGATAGCCCACAAAAAGAATTATAGCGTTTTTATCCTCCAGTAAGGCTTTCTCGTGAAGCAAGACCCTGCCACCGGTGGACATTCCCGAGCCGGCCAATATCACCTTGGCCCCATTCTCTTTTAAGATTTTAAAAGAATCTTTTGGATTACTTATTTCCACAAAGTCAGGGAAGCTAAATATATCATCTCCCTTTGCGATTTGCTCTCGTACCTCCTTTCTAAACAAGTGCGTGTATTGCCTGAAGACTTCGGTAAGCTTGCTTGCCAAAGGAGAATCCAGATATACTTTGGTGTGCGGGACTTGCCTACTCTCTATTAGGTTATTCATTTCGAGTAAAAGAATTTGCGTTCTCTCAAGAGAAAAGGTCGGTATAAGTACCGTTTTGCTTTTACGGTGCGCCTCAAGTAAAACTCTCTTTAAAATCTCCACTCTCTGCTCTCTTTCCTCGTGCAGTCTATCTCCGTATACACTTTCTATAATCATATAATTGGCGTCTTCTATCTTGTCTGCATCCGGCAAAAGCGGCTCAGGCGCATTACCAAGATCACCCGTGTAGACAAAACGCCTGTCTCCCCTATTCAGGAAAATCATTGCGGAACCCAAGATATGCCCGGCATTTTTAAGCTCCACACTTAAGTCATCTATTTGCAAATTCTCATAATAATCCAAACCTTGCCAGAGAGAAAGCGCTTTTTGCACATCTTCCATATCGTAAAAGGGTTCCTTGCCTTCTTTTTGGGCTTCTGAGCGCATAATTTTAAGAGCATCTTCAAACATATACGGGACTAAAGAAAGTGTTGCATGCGTAGAGAAAATTTTGCCCTTGAAGCCGTCTTTTACAAGCTTTGGTACGCGACCTATATGGTCCATGTGAGCGTGAGATATAAATAGATAATCTATTTCACTTGGGTCATACTCAAAATCTCGCCTGTTCAAATCTGAAGCAAAACGCCCACCTTGTATCAAACCGCAATCAAGCATGATTTTCTTGTCTTCCAATTCTAAAACAAAATTGGCACCGGTTACATACCCCGCCCCTCCGTAAAAATGTATTTTTGATTTTTGCATAGCACTAGTATAACATAGATTAAATATGCATGTTTTGACAAAATGGATAAATGATGTTATAATTAAAAAGTATGAAAGATAAAATAAGTGAAAACAATACTGGCTTAGATAAATCCGGCGTTGTCGATTTAAAGCACCCTAAGCTAAAGCGCTTTGGAGAACTGATAAAAAAATCAGAGCGACTTGCAAAAGAAGACGACAGTTTCATTCTGGACTTTTTTGCCGATCTTTATAAGTTGCTGACTTTTAAAAGCAAAAGTAAAATACGACGTATAAGCGTAGAACAATTGAAAGAAGTTGAGCGCTTACTTAAGGTGGATGAAAATAGTATTGTGAACATTTTAATGCCACCAATTAGAATAACTCAAAAAGACGCAAGCTTTATTAAAGAAGCTATAGAAAAATACATAGCACGCAACCGGGAAAATGCAGATATGCTTCTTAATGCCCGCCCTGATAATGCAGACGAAGAAACTCTAAAAGATGATGCTCAAGAAATGTCAAAATACATTTTTAATGAAAAAAGCCCATATGAACTGCAAACTTTTTTTATAATTTTAGAGTCGCTACTGAACTCTACGGCAGCATATATGCGACAAAAAATGGATAACAAAAAATTTAGAGGAGAAAAATACAAAGAAGCGGAAAGCGCGCTTCAGTCCGTTATAAAATTATCACAAAGGGCTTTATCTTTATCTAGCGGAGACGAGCGATTTTACTGGACGCTACAGATTATAAAAGCCTTTCGCAAATTTAAAGAATCTTATAATTCCGCCGTTGCAGAATACAAGAATAAAAAGCGAGTATGGGAGCTAGAAAGAGAAAAAACTGAGGCAGAAGAGCTAAATGCTTTAATGAGAAATCCAAAGCGTAAACTAGAATTACTTGAAGCTTTAAGAGCTAAACTCGGTATTTCCACTCTCAAGAAAGAGTCGGAATTTTATGCACGTATTCAAAATCTGACTGGCACAAGCTACAACCCTGCTACGCGCAAAAGACTGTTCGTGGCAATAAATTCCAGATTGGAAGAAGCACCCAAAGAACTTGTGCAGATAGCTTACCGCTTAAAACGACAGGGTAAACTAAAATAATGGCTAAACAAAAGCGCCCGCTTGTATTTGCTTTTTAAAAAGCAAATACAAGCGGGCGCTTTTGTTGTCGTGGGTATTTACCTGGTTTTCTCCCAGGTGGGTGATCTCAACTGACATGCCACGACATGCAGCGATGTTGACCTCCCTGAATGTGATCCAAGCAGGATATACCCACGACTGACTTTATTATACACCCTTTCAAGACAAAAAGGTACTTGACGAGCTAAGAGCTTAAATGTATAGACGCCCCGGGACCTTCAGGCTCCGGGGCGTCTACAAAATAGTGCAAATTACTCCAAAATTCCGTCCAGATTTACATCGTAAAGAATTGCATCTTGAACTAGTCTGTAGTGCAAAAGCTCATTCTCATCAAACCATATTGGGATTTCCTTTTCCGCTTCTTCAGGATTTCCCGAAGCATGAATTAAGTTGCGAACTGCCCTTCCGTCAGTATCTGCCATTTGATAAGAATCCAAAACAAAATCTCCGCGGATAGTTCCCACGTCACTGCTTAACGGTTCTGTTCCACCTACAACTTTCCTAACTATTGCGCAAGCATGAGCTCCTTGCAAGACCATAGCCACGACCGGTCCGCTTGTCATGTATTTTTTAAGTCCGTTTAGAACTTTTTCTCCGGCTTCTTCAGGGTCTTTTGTTGGCGGCTCTATACCTTTTTTCTCGTAGGCTGAGATTGCCTTCTCTCCTACATTCTTTTTCCATTCAGGGTCTATCAAATAATGCGAGTTTACCTGCTCTTCTTTAGGAATAATCATCTTGAGCGCCACAATCTTAAGTCCAATACGCTCAAAACGCTTTATAATCTCGCCTATCAATGATCTTTGAATACCATCCGGTTTAATAATTACCAATGTTTTTTCACTTGAAAATGTCATAACAATTCTATTAAGCTAATAAATCTCGAATATTATATATGAGATAGAAAAAAAGTAAATGCGATTTGTATTTTACGACACTTTACTTGTGTGATAATCTGAACTTGCATGATTATTGAAAATGCTACACCTAGTTTAATAGCGAATACTCTGTCATATATACAAAACGCGCCAGACGAGAATTTATTTGCCAGTCGTACTGATATATTTGGACTATTTAAAAACAGATTGGGAAGAGTTATTTATCTGCCGGAGCTGTGATTACAAATCCTGACAATAAAGTATTAAAGTTGAGCAAGCTGGGAAAGATCTTGCCTCCGGGCGGAAAAGCTGATATAAATGATAACATTTTAACCCAAAGCGCCATAAGAGGGAATAAGGAAGAGGCCGGCAAACAACTGGACAGAATGGAGCTTGAGCCTCCACTTTATATCGCCATATTTGAAGTTGATGGTGTCAAGATGCTTGATTTCGGGTTTTGGTTTAAAGTAAATCAGCCGTTTGACGGCCAAGCCGGACTGCAGGCGCTGTACAATACAAAGGCGGTTTTGGCTTCGCCAAAACCGCCCATCTATATCTTATCTTTTATAT
>WFZM01000032.1 GCA_015489565.1 Patescibacteria group bacterium
ATAATGATTTGAGTGTGTATGACTTTGGAAATACCTACAATAGCAATAAAGCGGGGCGCCTGGTGCCGGCAAGACTACTATAATGTCTCATTTAAATGAGCATTTGGCAGAAAGAGGTTACCATGCTTTCTTTGTACCCGAAGCTGCAACTGATTTAATAAGTGGCCATCAGATCCACCCATCTATGTTTAAAGGCAAAAATGCTATGCTTGACTTTCAACGCCTTGTTATTGAAAAGCAAATTCAAAATGAAGAATTGGTACTCAGAGCAATAAAGCGTGCCAATTCTTTAACAGCTAAGCCTGTAATCATAGCAGACAGAGGCATAATGGACTCCCTCGCTTACTTTAGAAGGTCCGGCTTAGAGGATATTAAATTTAAACAGTTACTTGAAAAGTTGGGTGCAGGAGATTTAATGTATAATTTAAAAGCCAGGTATGGCCTGGTGGTATTTCTGGAGATTCCTCCAAGAGAGATTTACAATAGAATAAAGGCTAACAATCCGGCACGCCAGGAAGACTTTGATTCAGCATGGAGAACAAACGAGCTGTTAAAAGGTGCATGGACCGGTTCCAATTTAAAAATAGTAGATAATCCAGAAGGTACTTTTGAAGAAAAGATACGCCGAGCTTTAAGCTTAATAGACAACGAGCTTGGAGACCCTCCTGTAGAGCATGAGCGAAAATTCCTAGTTTCAGAAGATATAAGCTTTCCGACAGGGTTGGAATCAAGACTGTTTAGGATAGAGCAAATTTATTTGCAGAATAATTCCGCTGAAGTTTCATCAGAAAGAGTCCGTGCTATGACTCTTTTGTCAGAGGGTGTAACTTATTACTACCATACTGTAAAATATAAAAAAGCTAAGTTTGGACTTGGAGAAAAAGAGCGGAGAATAAGTAAAGAAGAATTCATAGAGATATTAAGCTCAAGAGAAACTATAGGAAGAGTGATAAAAGACAGGTATTGCTTTGCCAAAGGTTCAAGTCATTTTGAATTGGATCTATTTAGAGAACCCAACATTGTTAAGGGTCGAGCCATTGTGGAAATAGAAGGCGGGGAAGATATAAAAGACAAAAAAATCACTTTTCCGGAATTTCTTAAGATTGGGGAAGAGGTTACAAGCGCAATTAGTAATAAAGCTATAGCTCAAGGAAAGGCCAGTATCTTGGCAGAAAGCCCCCGCATAAAAGTTATATCTTAATACAGTAAGTTGTTTGAAAACTTTGACCAAAATGCTACAATACTTGCATGTCTATTGATATTGAGGATTTAAATAAATCGCAAATAATACTTCTGACTTTACTGGTAAGCTTTGTCACTTCTATAGCTACGGGTATAGTCACAGTGAGCCTGATGCAAAAAGCGCCCAAAGATGTGGTACGTGTTATGCAAAAAGTCGTTGAGCGTACAGTAGAAAAAGTTGAAAGCGCCAAGCCAAGCAGTGACCCTAAGCCAACTGAAAAAATAATAGAGAAGACAATAGTTGTAAAAGAAGGTGACCTTATAGCCCAAGCCATAGCGGAAAACAGAAACAAAGTTTTAAAGATAATAGATAAAGACAGTGGCCAGTTCTTGGCTTTTGCCATTTCTTTGGACGGAGCGCACATCTTGAGTGATGCCAATCTGTTGGCTAAAGGGCAGAGTCTACAGGTTCAAAACGCTAAAGGTGAACGTCAAGATATAGAGCTAGTTAAAAGCGGAGGTGCTCGCGGTCTGGCTCTTTTTAAAGTTTCAGACCCTGCGGCCAAGCTGCCCACGGTTGAGCCAAGCGATGCAAGCGTACAGTTGGGTCAAAGCATTTTTGCTTTTGTGAGCCCGGCTCTGGACAAGGTTACTCAAGCCATAGTATCTTCTAACGAAGACTCGTTTTTACTCGCAGATATAGATGTTGCTGCAATTCTGCCGGGCATGCTTATTTTTAACTCAAACGGTCAAGTGCTCGGTATGAGTACCGAAGCCTCTCGCCAGACAGACCCTCAAGCTTTTGTTGGAGCTTCTGCGATACAAGCCTTTGAAAGCACTAAAGACCAAGAAGCAAACGATGCAACAAATACGCAAAATGACCAAGACGAAGGACAAGGTGCAGACAATACAAATGCAAGCAGCAGTGCTAATACAAAGAGCTCTTCCGAGCAGGCTGCATCAGCTGCAGACGCACTAGATGATGGCTCTGACACTAAAACTGACTCTGGCAGTAGTAACTAACTTTAATATATTGTAGCCACAAATACTTTACTTGTGCTACGAATTTTGATAGAATAAATTTGCCTGTATCTCAGAACTGTCAGACTTACCGAGTTTATTAAAAATAATAAAAAGTTTATGCCATTTCCAAATTTCACATCAAGAGCCAAAGAGGCGGTGCACAAAGCGCACCAGCTGGCGGTGGAGCGTGGCCAAAGTCATGTTAATCCTTTGCACTTACTGGCAGCTATCTTAATGCAAAACGAAAACTTAACCTTGACTATCTTGGAGCAAAAGGAGATAGATTTGAATGAAATCCTGGACTCTGCTTTGGATATACTGGATAGCACGGCAGCTCCGGACGCTGTTATGGCTCCGTCTATGCAACTTTACCTTACTCCTGAGCTTGCGCACATTCTACAGGAGGCCGCTCCGAGCATAGCGAGCTCATTTAAAGAGCAGTACGTAAACACCGAGCATCTAAGTATTGCCATCTTAAACGAGCCGGCGGAAGCCGCAGAACTCCTTATCAAGTACAAGATAAACAAAGATGACTTTGCAAAGACTTACAAGGATATAAAAGATGGGCTTATAGAAGTTTCAGGAACCAGCTCAGCCAGCCAAAACAGGGCTCTGGCAAGATTTGCTCGCTCTTTAACCACTTTGGCCAAAGAAAATAAGCTGGATCCGGTAATAGGACGCGATACGGAAATACGGCGCGCGATGCAAATTCTCTCAAGAAGAACCAAGAACAATCCTATCTTAATAGGGGAAGCGGGAGTGGGTAAAACCGCCGTGGTAGAGGCAATAGCACAGAGAATAGCCTCAGGTGACGTTCCGGAATCCTTGCAAGACAAAGAGTTGGCGCTTTTGGATCTGGGACTTTTGGTGGCCGGTACCAAGTTTAGAGGAGAGTTTGAAGAGCGACTTAAAGCTGTGATAAAAGAAGTGGAACGCTCAAACGGGCAGATAATCCTTTTTATAGATGAAATCCACACAATAGTTGGCGCCGGTTCCGCCCAAGACTCTCTAGACCTTGCAAATATGCTAAAGCCCGCTCTGGCAAGAGGTGACTTAAGAGTAATAGGCGCTACAACACTGAACGAATATCAAAAAACAATAGAAAAAGACCCGGCATTGGGCAGACGCTTCCAGCCTGTTTATATAAACGAGCCCTCACGAGAAGATACTATAGCCATATTGCGTGGACTCAAAGAAAGATACGAGATATTCCATGGAGTGCGAGTCAAAGACGAAGCTATTGTGTCTGCAGTTGAGCTTTCAAGTCGCTATATAAGTGACAGATATTTACCGGATAAAGCTGTAGACTTGATGGATGAGGCAGCAAGTGCTTTGAGGCTCTCTCTTGAAAGTAAGCCCGAAAAACTGGAGGAAGCACACAGAAAGATAATGCGTCTTGAGATAGAAAGAGAGGCTCTAAAAAAAGACATTAAAAAAGGGGAGACAAAAGCGCGAGCCCGTTTAAGAAAGATAGAAAAGGAAATAGCCGAGCTCAAAGAAAGTATTCAAGATTTGGAAGCGCGTTGGAAAAGTGAAAAAAATATATTGGATAAGATAAAGCGGATTAAAAAAGAGCGTGATGAGCTAAAACATGAGGCAGAGCAAATTCAAAATGATGGAGATTTGGCGCGCGCCGCACAAATTCGCTATGTTGACTTACCAAACAAAGAGTTTGAGCTCAAAAGAGAGCTTGAGCGCTTATCAAAGCTTCAGAAGGAACGCCGTGTCTTAAATGAAGAGATAGACGAGGAGGACATAGCATCGGTCGTCTCTCGCTGGACGGGTATTCCTGTCAATAAAATGATGGAAGACGAAGCAGACAAACTCATGGAAATAGAAGAAGAATTAAAAAAGCGTGTTATAGGGCAAGACGAAGCGGTCAGCAAAGTGGCGGAAGCCGTAAAGCGCGCACGTGCCGGAGTCTCTGACCCGGATAGACCTATAGCCTCTTTTATATTCCTTGGTCCTACCGGTGTTGGTAAAACAGAGCTCACGAAAGCTTTGGCTAATTACATATTTAACTCTGACGACGCCCTTATAAGGGTTGACATGTCTGAGTTTATGGAGAAGCACTCAGTATCTAAAATGATTGGTTCACCTCCGGGCTATGTTGGACACGAGGAGGGAGGAGAATTAAGCGAGAAAGTCCGCAGGCGCCCGTACAGTGTGATACTTTTTGACGAGGTGGAAAAAGCGCATCCCGAGGTCTTTAATATTCTGCTTCAAGTTCTGGACACCGGCTTTTTGAAAGACGCGCAGGGCAGGAAGGTAAACTTCAGAAATACAATAATAATTTTGACAAGCAACCTGGGAGCAAAACATATACAAAAGATGACTCAGTATGGCTTTTCGGCTGACGAAAATGACTCTTACACTCAAAGTAAAGATAAAGTACTTAAAGATCTGCAAGATTTCTTTAAGCCGGAATTTTTGAACCGTATAGATGAAGTGGTGCTCTTTGATGTTTTGAGTAAAAAGTCTTTGGGAGAAATTGCTGGACTTGAGTTGGCTAAATTACAAGACAGACTGGCGCTTAGGGATATCAAGTTAAGCTTTTCTAAAAAGCTACCGTCTTTTGTTGCTGAGAAATCTTTTGACCCAAGCATGGGCGCTCGTCCGATAAAGCGTTTTATAGAAAGAGAGATTTCCACTCCACTGGCCAACTTGCTGATTGAGGAGAAAGTTAAAGGACCGGCCACCGTAAGCGTACAGGTGGGCTCTGACAAAATAAATCTTAAACTTAGAAAAATAAGGGCTAAAAGAGCGCTAAAAAGCGAGCTTAGCTTAGCTTAACCCCATTCCAAAACTTTAATGCCAAGAGATTTAAGTTTCGGGGAAGCAGATGGCTTTTCTTTCGGCTTAGAAAATGCCACACTGGCAAGCAGTGTGGCATTTGTGCGCCGGGCAGGCCCAGGCAGCACGATGAGCTAAATTGCAAAGCAATCTAGTTTTGAGCTTTCACAATACAAAAACAGTGTTACAGCGTATGAAATAATGTAACTAAATATTAAACACTAAAGACACAATCGCGCTTTGCACAATTGTGTACAGCTCATCTGGTGCGCCGGGCAGGATTCGGCGTCAAGTTCTAAGTAAAAATTCCGGCTCGCACACTTCGCCAAAATTTTTACTAAGAACTTCCTGCCCGGGCTGGCAAGCGTGCCTCCAAGTTTTCGGCACATCTGCCAGCCTTTCGAATCCTAACGAAAAGCAAAGCAGTTTGCTTTTCTCCCGGCTTACAAAAAACGCGCTAAACGCGCGTTTTTGTGCGCCGGGCAGGATTCGAACCTGCGTAGGCATTTGCCAACGGATTTACAGTCCGTCGCGTTTGACCACTCCGCCACCGACGCGTTGAGCACTATTATACAGATTAATTTCAAAATTGCAAAATATAATAGTTAAGACCTGTCAGATTGCTGGGTTTTTTGAATGATTTTTTTGAGTATGTTATACTAAAGGCGCATGAAGAAAGATTTAAAAGAGTCGAAGCTTTGGTATATATCAGCTACACATTATCTAACAAGCGGTTTTGTAGTTCCTCTTATTTTATCGGTACTTAGCGTCTTCCTGCTTAAAAGTTTTCTTGGTAACAGCTACCAAATTTGGCAATTTCTTATAACACTAATTGTATCATTCTTCTCTATATATTTGGGAGTTATGTACTCAGCCTCTTACCTTAAAAAAACATATAAAATAAAAAATGCAAAAAAAATAATTAAATATTCCAGTGTTTATTTTATTTTCTTTAGCTCTTTGCTGTTTCTGCTTGATAGTGGATCTTCCATAGTAAACACGTACAAAGAAAAGGGGTTTGCTACCGCCTTTTGGTTTATATTTTTCCCGTTTGTATATCTTCTGATTGCCTTTTTAATTTTTTATTTAACAAGTAAAAAATACATTAAAAATAACACATAAAAAAATATGAAAGGGAGATTGATTTTAATAAATATTTTTATTTTTGTCTTTTTCTTTATAGGCTTTGCTCATGCCGGGGGATCACTTTTCCCGGAAAAGTTAGTACCGTGTGATGGTCCAGACTGCAACCTGGGAAAACTGGCCGAAGGAGCGGGTAACTTACTCAAGTTTCTCATTGGGATAACAGTTGTGGGTTCGGTGCTGGTATTTGCCTGGGCAGGCTTTAAATATATGTCCAATTTGGGAGATGCAGCTAAAGTCAAGCAAGCGCATGGTATTTTCAAAAATGTTGCCATCGGCTTGGTTGTGGTGCTCTCTGCTTGGCTTATAGTAAGCACGCTTTTAAAGTTACTTACGGGAAGCAACCTTAACGAAAGACAGAGAAATTTTATAAACCTGGAACAGGATATTAGTGACATTGTTTAGAGATTTGACTATTTGATCAAAATTGTGTATATTATTGCACTATGTCACAAGTAAGATTGGTTAAATTGGCGTGTGCAGATTGTAAACGCATAAATTATTGGACAGAACGCCGTAAAAAAGGTGATCAAATTAAAAAGCTTGAACTTAAAAAGTTCTGCAAGCACTGTCGCGCGCATACAATGCACAAGGAAGTTAAAAAATAATAGTAGTTTATGAAAAAGAATACACACCCAGACAATTACAGAGAAGTTATTTTTGTGGATAACGCAAGTGGTGAGCGCTTCTTACTTTGGTCTACCATAGAGACGGATCAAACAGACAAGTGGGAGGACGGTAAAGAGTATCCGATGGTCCACGTAGAAATATCTAGCGCATCTCATCCATTCTACACCGGAGTAAAGACAACTATAGACACAGCGGGACGTGTAGAGAAGTTTAAGGCTCGCATGGAGGCTGCACAAAAAGCAAAGAAGGGTAAAAAATCTTAGTTCCAAGTAATACTGCGCGCGCCTCCGGCGCGCGCAGTATATTTAT
>WFZM01000033.1 GCA_015489565.1 Patescibacteria group bacterium
AGACAGCGAAAGCACTCCCATAGCATCAAAAGAACTCCAATCCAAACTCTCTCCAAAGAAAAACACTCAAACTCCACAATCCAAGAGTCTGATAGACAAAGCCAGCCAAGGACTGCAGAATATCTTTGATTCTTTGTTGGGGGTTTTGGGGTTAAGGCCTAATTAAATAAATTATAATCTAAGATACTTTTATGAATACGAGATTTCAGAAAATACAAAATGCGACTTTTATTTTTATACTGGTCTCTGTTACATTGGCTTTTTTGTGGATATTAAGAGACTATACGATGCCCATTTTTTGGGCTACTGTTTTAGCTATAGTTTTTTCACCCCTAAACGAAAAAATCAAAAAAGCGCTAAAAGGAAAAAGCGCTTTGGCCGCTTTTCTTACACTTAGCATTATAGTGTCCATGATAATTATTCCCAGCTCTATTTTAGGGGCGCTTTTTATTAAAGAATTAAGTTACCTGTATGAGCTTGGCACGGAGCAATATCCAAACAGCATTGACTTGAGTCATCTAAGCCAAAGCTTGCAAGAGAAGTTGCATATAAGCAGCGACCTTGACGCTCTGAAAGACAAAGCCGTGGCAAGCATAAAATCTTATGCGGACAATATAAGCAATTTTGCTTTTGGGGTAGGGAAGACCAGTTTGGATTTTGTCTTTAAGTTTGCTGTGATGCTTTATATTTTATTCTTCTTTTTAAAAGATGGGCAAAAATGGGTCAAGCGAGTTATGGAAATAATGCCTCTTGGTGCCAAGAAGGAGAACTACTTGCTTCGCAAGTTTTCTGCTATGGTGCGTGCTGTTTTTAAGGGCTCCTTTGCTATAGCTCTGGTACAGGGCTCTCTGGGAGGCTTGTTGTTTTGGATAGTTGGCATACCAAGTCCGATAGTCTGGGCGGCGCTTATGATGCTTTTGGCTTTTGTTCCGGCTATTGGCCCGGCTCTAATATGGGCGCCGGCGGCTTTGATTTTGTTTTTCTTGGGTGATACGGCGGGAGCCCTGGTTATTTTGCTCGGTGGAGTCTTTTTGATAGGAACGGTGGATAATTTGCTAAGGCCATACTTACTTGGCAGAGGAACAGATATGCCTGACCTTTTGATTTTTCTTTCTGTTTTGGGCGCCATCTCAATATTTGGTATGGCCGGAGTGGTTATCGGGCCTGTTCTGTCGGCTCTTTTCCTTGCCGTCTGGGAGCTTTTTGAAAAAGAATTTAAAGATGACCTAAAGCATTGGGGTTAAGTGTTTTCCACAAATTTTAAATTCCTAAGCTCTACAAGAGAATTTTTTTCTGTGCTATACTTTGCCTTATATGACAGATTCAAAAGAAAAGAAGGGCGATAAAGATGCTCCGGAAATGGCTTTTTTTGCCGAGCATATTGAGAAGCAGTTAGCAAGAAGGGTAGAGAATATTAAGCGCGAAATGGAGGACGGTTTTCATGCTATAAGAAATTATCCAAAAGCTGTAACTTTTTTTGGCTCGGCTCGTTTTAGTGAAGACAACCCTTACTACCAGAAGGCGCGCGCCATATCCAGTAAGCTTTGCAAGGATGGCTGGACCGTAATAACCGGTGGTGGTCCGGGAATAATGGAGGCCGGCAACCGGGGGTCTTTTGAGACTTGTGGTAAGAGTGTAGGCTTTAATATTGAGCTCCCAAGAGAGCAGTCTTTAAACCCTTATACAACCGATAACATTACCTTTCATTACTTCTTTACCAGAAAGGTAAGCATGGTGTTTTCTACGGAAGCTTTTTTGGTCTTTCCCGGAGGTTTTGGTACACTGGACGAATTCTTTGAAATTTTGACTTTGGTACAAACCAAGAAAATACCAAGATTGCCCATAATACTTGTGGGAAGAGCGTTCTGGGAGCCTCTGCATGATTTTATTAAAGAAGTCTTGCTAAGCAAATTTCAAACCATATCTCCGGAGGATATAAATCTTTACAGAATAGAAGACGATGTTGATGAAATTGTAAAGCTGGTAAAAGCCGCTCCGATGAGGTACGAATATGAATAATAAATAAGAGATAATAAATAATAGATAAAAGATGATTGACTCCACGGCTTGACGTAGCCGGTGCGTAGGGGTTAAAGGATTATGAGCTTATCAAATTGCAAAAGTTTGACATTAAGTTGGCCTTGGTATATAAAAGATAAATATGGAAAAGGGTCAATCAACACAGTTGGATACAGCCGAGCAAGAAGCTGTAAGAGAATTAGCGGATGAAATACGGCGTATTATACGTCTTGAAACGAATCCGTTGGAACATGAGTAATGGCATGGCGGACCGTATACTCCTGTAAGCGATTTTATAGATGGAGATAGCCCGTTTAGAGAGGATTGGCCGGGAATTCTTAATGATGAGAAGCGACTCAAGTTGATGCCTGCCGCAATAAAGAGAGTTTTGTTTGATGAAAATGGCAATGTCGGGAGTTTATTTCCAGAGGAGGCTGAAGCTTTGCGTGACATATTTATTTATCTGAGAGAGTCTATAGATGGAGAGAAAGCGTTTGGTGCTACCAGATTGATAAACTGGCGACCTTTGGAGAGTGCCATAAAATCAGCTCTTGAAAATGGCGTGTGCAACATGCCATATTCTGCACATAAGTACTTACTGGAACTGTATATATATCATTTAAGATGCACGCCCACATCAAAGATGTTTGCCGATAACCCAATAGATTTAGTTATAAGAGATGGGAAATCAGAAATTTATTTATACGCAGCGTTATATATGGGGCGCGTAGAACTTTTTGAAAAGTACTTGGAATATTTCATTAATCAATATGTTACAATATCTCTTAAAAATAATGGTTATGACGACACATGGGTTGAATATATATTTTCAGATGATTTCGGATCATTGGCTAAACTTTGGGAAAAGCACAAAAGGGAAGGTATTCCAGGATACCATGAATTCCTAAGTTCGTTTATAGCTAAAATACAAGATGAGCGAACTAGGAGTGTCTTGCAAGAATACAACGAAAAGGGCAAAGAATTGGCTGCTAAACGGGATAAGAAGCATGGCACGGCAAATTGATAAAATAAGAAATAATAAATAACAAAGCGTGGATTTTGCGAAGCAAAATCCACGCCTTTTTCTACGCAAAAGTAGTAAGCAGCATGCCCGGTGCAGTAGTTTTTAATATCAGTGATACGGTACAGTATGT
Source organism: Patescibacteria group bacterium (assembly GCA_015489565.1). Taxonomy (GTDB): domain Bacteria; phylum Patescibacteriota; class Minisyncoccia; order Phycocordibacterales; family UBA2100; genus S143-145. The sequence continues at coordinate 3,174 of WFZM01000033.1, forward strand.
TTAAAGAATTATAGCCCGGGGTACTTTTACTTCATTTCCACTGCAAAAACCCACGCTCGTCGCGTGGTTTTTTTGTGGAGATGGGGGGAATCGAACCCCCGTCCGATGGGGACAAATTTACACATCTACGCGGTATAGTTTGTCTTGAGAATTTAAACTCTAAAGCTAAAAGACAAACAAAAAAACTTTAGAGTCGAGCCTGAGATTCACTGACTGCTCGGCGGGCAGTCAGCTAAGCCTTCAAAAATATGACACCCAAGTAGCTTGGAAGGCATGGGCTACTTGGATGGCACACGACTTATACTAATTGTGCGTATGCAAGTGGACTAGGTACGCTAGCCCTTTGTGCTGTTCTTGCAGCTATTTGTGGCTGTCAAAGTTGCCAACTTGCCGCGCCGTGTAAACTTGCCAGATCCCATCGTCGAAGCCGATCATCCCCGAGCGCCACTTTTTGCTAACACAAGAAGTGGCCCTCGGGGCTGACCGATATTTAAAAAAGAATGGGTCGGCTAACGGTATTTCAAAGAACGCTTTAAGTCTCTTTCAAGGTCACGCTTTCTTATTTCTTCTCGCTTGTCGCGTCTTTTCTTTCCACGAGCAACTGCGAACTTGAGTTTGACCAATCTCCCTTTATTATACAACGAAAGAGCGGGTAGAGTCAAGCCTTTTTCTTGTTCTTTTCCTATCAGTTTATTTATCTCTTTTTTGTTTAATAAAAGTCTGCGCGCTCGCTCCGGGTCGTAGTTGTCAGGGCTGTTTGCTGCCTGATAGGACGGTATGCTTGCGCCTATAAGAAACGCTTCGCCTCCGCGCATTACAACGCGTGCGCCTTTGAGCGAAGCGCGCCCCAGCTTGACTGATTTTACTTCAAATCCTTTAAGCTCTATACCCGCTTCGTATTCTTCAAGTATTTCATAATCATGATATGCTTTTTTGTTTTGTGCAAATACTGCCATGCAAGCATTCTAACATAAAAAGTTATTCTTAGAAATTCTGGTAAAAAAATCAAAAGTATGCTATTTTATTGCCATGACTAGAAAGAAAAATCCAAGATTCAAGATAAAAAATACAAAAAAAGCCAAGAATAAAAAGCCTGACCCCATACTTTTTCAGTTGATTTTGAGCTTTTTGATTTTTACCTTCCTTTTGTCTTTTGTTTCCGGACTGGGAAATAATATATTTCCCGAGAAGAAAGAGATCTCACTTTCAGAGCTGGCGCAGGATATAAAAGACGCAAAGGTTGATGAAATTTCCGTACGGGCAAATGATTTGGAAATTTATTATAAAGAAGGCGCAAGAAACAAAAATGAAGACTCAGGCGATAAGACAGATAAACAAAAAAATGCTGAGGAGAACAAAGATAACAAAGATAACAAAGATAAAGAATTCGTTTCTGTTTTGCCAGGCGATTCGCAAAACGTTAAGACGCTTTTAAACTACTCTTTATTTAATTTTTTCAGTAAAGAAGATAAAGATAAAAGAACGGTAAAATATAGCAAAAAAGAACCCGAGACCTCACTTAGCGAGACGCTGGTAAACTACGGCGTGAGTCCTGAAGATTTAAACGCTGTTAAAATTAATATAAAAGAACCCGAGGGCTTCAAGTACTGGTTTGCCATTTTGGCACCTGCTCTTTTGCCGGTACTGGTTATTTTAGGCATTCTTATATTCTTAACTCGTGGCATGAAGGGCGGAGCAGGTATGCAGCCGTTCTCTTTTGGGCAGGCAAAACCACGCTTCATAGACCCAAATGATAAAAATCAAAAAGTAACTTTCAAGGATGTAGCGGGCGCAAAAGAAGCCAAGGAAGAACTTAAAGAAATCGTGGATTTTCTTAAAAAACCGAAGAAATTTTTGCAGATAGGAGCGCGTATACCAAAAGGTGTGCTTCTGATGGGAAGTCCCGGAACGGGAAAGACGCTCCTTGCTCGCGCCGTGGCAGGAGAGGCCGGAGTTCCGTTTTTCTCCATATCAGGTTCTGAGTTTGTGGAAATGTTTGTAGGTGTGGGTGCCTCACGTGTAAGGGACCTTTTTGAGCAGGCAAAAAAACGTGCGCCGTCTATCATCTTTGTTGATGAAATCGATGCAGTTGGTCGTGCGCGTGGCGCAGGAATGGGTGGGGGTAACGACGAGCGCGAGCAGACCCTTAACCAAATTCTTGTTGAAATGGACGGCTTTGAGCCCAGTGATCAGGTGATAGTTATGGCTGCTACAAACAGGCCGGATGTGCTTGATCCCGCTCTTTTGCGACCTGGGCGCTTTGACAGGCGGGTTACGATAGATCTGCCCGACAGAAAAGACCGTGAAGCCATACTTAAGATTCATGCGCGCAAGAAACCTCTCCACGCAGATGTTGACCTTAAAGTTATCGCAGAAAGAACCCCAGGTTTCTCAGGAGCAGATCTTGCAAATCTTATGAACGAGGCGGCTATTCTTGCGGCAAGAGAGGACAGGAAAGAAATTACCCAATATGACCTTATTCGCTCAATAGAAAAAGTTATGCTCGGGCCTGAGCGCAAGAGCCATGTCCTAAATGAGAAGGAAAAGAAAATAACAGCTTACCACGAAGCTGGGCATGCGCTAGTGGCTAGCGTGCTTGAGCACGCCGATCCTGTGCACAAAATATCCATTATTTCAAGAGGTCGTGCTGCGGGTTACACCCTCAAGCTTCCGCTGGAAGATAAGAAAATGCATAGCAAAAAAGAATTTTTGGACGATATTGCAGTAAGCCTCGGTGGTTATGTTGCAGAAGAGCTTGTTTTTGACGATGTGACTACCGGTCCGTCAAATGATTTGGAGGTGCTAACAAATCTTGCTCGTTCTATGGTGGCTCGTTGGGGTATGTCAGAAAAGCTCGGTACAGTGGCGCTTGACAGCGAGAAGGCGCAATTTGGTGAAAAGCCTTACTCAGAAGAAACTTCTAAGCAAATAGATGAAGAGGTAAGAAGAATAATAGAAGATCGTAAAGACTTAGTAAAAGATATTTTAATCAAGCATAGGGATTTGCTTGATAGGATTGCAAATGAACTTATAGAAAAAGAAACGATAGAAAGAGAAGACTTTGAGGCGATACTTAAAGAATATGGCATAAAAGTGAAAGGCGAGAAAGAGAATCTTTAAGGGCTGTTTGCGGGTCGCGCCTACGGCGCGACCCGCTTAAAAAATGTCAATAAATCAAAGAGTATGGATAAAATGCGCACAATGAATAAAGAGGTTTACGCGCAACTAAGAAGAGCTCTTGCTTTTTTGCGCAACATAGCTATAGACAAGTGGCCGTGGTCAAATGAACTACAGCTACCGTCTCTTTTAGAGAAGCTTGAATTTGATCTGTTGGATTTCTATGTTTCACTAGAAGCGCTAAGATTGAGCAAAAAATACAAGGAACGGATAGATAAAGCGTTAATTTACTTCTGTTATCTTCATAAGGATCAGATGCGCAAGCGTGGCAATCAGCCGTACTTTGCTCATATCCTTCGTGTGGCGACAAAAGTGGCTGACATGCTGGCCGAAACTCAAAATACTGACGCAAATAAAACAAAAGAATATGTGGCAGATATAATAATCTCCGCTCTAGCTCATGATTCTGTGGAGGACCATGCTGTTTCTATTGCAGGCGGTGCTTTAATGAGTAAAGATGTAGTAAGTATTAGAAGCCAAGCGTTAAAAGTGGTAGAGAACAAATTTGGAGAATCGGTGAGGCACTGGGTTTCGGTTCTAAGCAAGCCCGAATGGGAAGACCCTCGCAACAAGAAACGAGAATATTCACAGTGGGTGCAAGATATCTGGCAAGACGGCGACTGGGTAAGTACGATTTTAAAACTTTCCGATATCTTTGATAATCTGGAATCCACCATAAACGAGATGGAAAGCTTTAGCTTGGAAGCAAATTCTTCGAGCAAAAACGTACATAAAAAAATGCAAAACTCACTTAAAAAATACACGGTAATTCTGTTGGATTTTGCGGAGAATTATGATGAATATGTCAGTGGCACTCCTTTAAGTCAAAAGGGTATTAAGGATTATATAAACAAGAATTTAAAAGAACTTTTATCGCGGGCAGTCTCATTGCCGGGACTCTTGGATACTGAATATCAAAAAATCAAAAATTTGATTGGATAAGCTCTTTAGTAACGACTTGATTTTTTATCTATTATTTTTAGAATTTGCAACTAAAGTCAATTTTATGTTAAGTGCTAGAGATAAAAAAATAATTAAAAAACACAGAAAAGAAATTACAGAAATTGTATCCGGAAATGACAAGAGGTTTTTAGTAATAGTAGGACCGTGCAGCGCATGGCCTGAGAGGGCAACGCTTGAGTATGCGAGACGCTTGGCAGGTTTGCAAGAAAAGTTAAATGATGGAATAAAAATAGTGATGCGTGTTTATACGCAAAAACCGCGTACAAATTTAGGTTGGAAAGGTATTTTATTTGAGCCAGATCCTTGCAAAATTCCAAACTTTAATTTGGGACTTAAAAAAGCGCAAAGCTTAATGCAAGAGATTTCTGAGATGGGCTTGGCGATAGCGGACGAGGCCCTTTTTCTAAATGCAAGCGAAAAGCTTTTACCTTATCTTTCCTATGTGGCAATAGGCGCGCGAAGCTCAGAAGATCAAGAGCACAGGAACTTTGCCTCTTGGATTGATGTGCCGGCCGGAATGAAAAATCCGGGCTCCGGAGATTTATCTATTGCTGCAAATTCCGTATTCGCCGCTCAGTCAGAAAGTTTCTATGTATCATGCAATGGCTTTAAAAAAAGCAAGGGCAACAAATACGCGCACCTTATTTTGCGTGGCGGCAAAAGGCCAAACTACTTTAAAAAAGATATCTTGGAAGCTATAGAAAAACTTCAAAGAGCCGGCGTGCAAAACCCTGCAATTGTAATAGACACAAATCACTCAAACTCAGGCAAGAATCACTTAAAGCAAATATCAATTGCAAAATATCTTATAAAAGCAAGAGTTGAAAATAAAAAAATAAAAGAAGCTGTAAAAGGTTTAATGATAGAGTCTTTTCTAAAAGACGGCAATCAAAAAATAAATTGCTCAGGGAAAATGGATATGGAAGGTCTGTCTATAACAGATCCAAACTTGGGCTGGGAGAAGACAGAGAGGCTTTTGAAGTGGATTTATAATAATTTATAAATGATAAATGATAAACGATAAATAAAATAAAAAACAATACAAATGGCGC
>WFZM01000034.1 GCA_015489565.1 Patescibacteria group bacterium
AGGTTCTTCGCTTATCTACGAATTAAGCCACGCGCTCCACCGCTTGTGCGAGCCCCCGTCTATTCCTTTGAGTTTTAAGCTTGCGCTCGTACTACCCAGGCGCCTCGCTTAACGCGTTAGCTTCGCCTCTGAAGGGGTCGATGCCTCCAAAAGCTAGCGAGGATCGTTTAGGGCGTGGACTAACGGGGTATCTAATCCCGGTCGCTACCCACGCTTTCGTGTCTCAGTGTCAGGAATGGCCCAGTGTGCTGCCTTCGCTTTCGGTGTTCCCCATGATATCAACGGATTTCACCCCTACACCATGAGTTCCACACACCTCTGCCACCCTCTAGTCTAACCGTTTCGCGCGCAGATACGAGGTTGAGCCTCGAGCTTTTACGCGCGACTAATTAAACCACCTACACACCCTTTACGCCCAGTAAATCCGGGTAACGCTTGGGGCTCACGTATTACCGCTCCTGCTGGCACGTGATTAGGAGCCCCTTATTCATGAGGTAACGTCAATAAACTTCCTCCCTCATAAAAGGTGTTTACGCACCGAAGTGCTTCATCCACCACGCGGCGTCGCTCCGTCACCCTTTCGGGCATTGCGGAAGATTCTCGACTGCAGCCTCCCGTAGGAGTTTGGGCCGTGTCTCAGTCCCAATGGTGGGGGTCAGGCTCTCACCTCCCCTAAGCGTCTTAGCCTTGGTAGTCCATTACACTACCAACTAGCTGATACTACGCAGGCCACTCCTCAAGCGCCGGAGCTTTACCACCACACTTTCAAAAAGTGTGACGGACTATCGGGAATTATTCCGAGTTTCCCCGGGTTATGCCCGACTTGAGGGTATGTTCCTACGCGTTACTACCCCGTTCGCCATGCCACACCTCTTAACCTTCGTTCAGTGAATTTTCTATGCGCCTACGCAATTGCATATACGCATTGAATCTGAGCTTTAAAGCTCTTTCTCGTTTTGGAGCATCAGATTTACTACTGTATGCCTCATAATAAATAAGTTTATATGGACGATTATTTCTCGTATACGGAGACTTACCGGCATTATGGTCTTCAAAACGTTGTCTCAAATTTGAAGTATAACCGGTATAGCACCGTCCATTTTTTACACTTTTGATACAATATACATAACTATAAGTATATCATACACGAAGACTAGGAGGTGTGGCATACGACTTGCATGCCTTATCCACGCCGCCAGCGTTCACCCTGAGCTAGGATCAAACTCTAAGTAAAAAGATGTAAACAGAACAAAAGAATCTACAAGCTTTTATTCTGTTTGGGTTCGCTGTACTATAACTTGTAATCGATAGCTACTGCTATCGCCTTACCTGTATTTAATTTTCAATGAACAAGTGCGCGCTATTATACACACATAGCCCCCACAAGTCAAGTCCTTTTAGTAAATTATTTTTTTAGAATGCAATAAAATAAAAACGTCAAGTACACACTAAGGGTGGGGCTTTTAAATTTAAGCCCCAATCAGAAATATAATCTCCCTAGAACCAGGTGACTATGTGTACAGAATCCGCATTATAAAATTCAAAAGCTTTAGCATTATCAAATATACTCTTAACTCTCTCTCCTTTTTTTATATCATATATTTTGATTGTTTTATTTCCCTTGCCATCTTTTTGCAAAAGCGCTAAAAATTTTGCATTTGGTGACAAAACAAATCCGTCATCTCCACCCTCTATACTACTTAAATTCTCCAAAGTAATTTGACTGCCCTGACGATTGATACTGAATATAGAAATACGATTGTACTTGGGCAAATGTACTGCGACTATTTTATGATCTTTAGATACACTCAGGTAGTCCGGAGCTTCTTCTTTAGCTTCAAAAACCCAAAGCTTGTAGTCCTTTTTGTCCTCCGTGTTGTACAATGATAAAGAATGGTCATTCAAGTAAATGAATTGATTTTCATCTATCCACTCAGCCGCTCTTCCGTCCAGAATAAATTCCGCCGCATCCGAGTCTCTAGCTACAAGAAAAATCCCTTCTTTGTCATTATCTGTTTTTGCCACTAAAAGCAGTCTTTTTGCCCGAGGAGAGAGACTCAAGCCATGTTTATTTTCAAGAGTGCTAGAGCTAAAAACTTTAGCGCTATGCCTGTTTGGTAATTTAACTCCATAGACCTTGCCTATATATATCTTGCTACTGCTTGCGCTTAGCTCGCTGCCGGCATTACTTGATACGAAAACAGCTTCATTGCTTCTGCTTGAGACATCGTAGTCTCCATAATTATAAGCCGGGCTGTTATCACTTACGAAAAAAGCGTAAGAATTCTGAAGCGATACGGTGTTTATATCGTGAATGTCCCCGAGCACTTTATTTTTAAATGCCACAGCCAAAGTCCCGAGACCCAAACTCTTTTTTTGTTTATTCTTTAATGGTTCATTTGTAAATTGCTTGTTCTCAACCCTTGATTTCAAATCATCTGATAAAGAGTATTGAGGTAATTTGCTTTGAGTCTGCTTATAGATAAAGTACTTATACCCGGCAAAAAAACTTATTGCAAAAATCAAAAAGTAGAAAAGATATTTCAAAGCATTCTTTTTATCCATAGCCTTCATAAATATTTTGCATTAGATTTCTTGAAAGCGTGGGGTAACTTTTACCCTTGTCTCCGGCTTGTCTCCTTCTTCTGCACTCGGGATATACTCGGTCGCTTCACCGTAGTGATCCAAACTATAGCATTTTTCCACTTTAAATATCGTTTCCGTCTCTATAGGAGAGCTGTAAGTGCTGGACAGATAAGACAAGTTGCGAATTTTATCGTCAAGCTCTAATTCTATATCCGGACTCTTCTTTTTTATGTATTCTAACTTCTCGGACTTAAGTCCAAAGTAATCCCAGCGATCCGCATTGTCAGCTGACACTTCACAATAATCCAGTCCAACAAGCACAAGATACAGTTTTGCCCGCTGTCCTTGCTTTACTATTGGCGGCACACTGTGTATTGCAACATATTTCTCGGCATTATTCTCGTCTCTTGGATAAGTCAAATTAAGATTGTCAGGCAAGCGTAAATTAGCACTAATGCTAGTGCTGAAAGAGTCATTGCCGAGTGCGACATTTCCCGCGCTTTCATTCTCTGCCGTATCCGGATCATCAGGCAAGGCGCAAAGCGGATTGATATTGTCTGTACTTAGACATGAGCCCTCACAAGAGACTGTGCCTTGGTGCTCCAGCCCACAAGAGTCCCGTACTATGCAAGAGTCACCGACCTTTTTGGTCTCGCCGTTAATTTCAAATTCCGGATCAGCCGGCCTTATGGCTGAGCACGAGCCACCGCAGGAAACATCTTGCTTGCCTTCGTTGCTCCAGCCACAAATATTGGATTGAGAAAAGCAGCCTATCATCACCGGCTCGCAATAGCTGGAATCATATCCACCCCAGCTTCCATTGCCACACTCGTCACATGAGCCATCTGCGTTATCCGCCGTATTCGGATTGTCGTCCAGACAGTCTCTGTCATTATCACTCTCGTTTGAAGCTCCCCAAGAATATACCGTGGAGTAATTAACAAAAATAGCCGAAAAAATGAGCAAGAAGGCTATCAGCGTGGCGCTTATTATTTCTTTGCTTATTTTAATGTCCAAATTTTTCATAGTACTTGCTTTAATTAATTATCTCCAAAAACCCAGTATTTTAAACTTGACTATATCAAAGTTGCTCATGTCAAAATTCAGCTTTTGCATTTTGTAATTTTTGTCCAAGCCCATTACATAAAGTCTGACATCTGTTGAGTAATTATTAACTTTAAACTTATTGTAATCACTTGGTGACAAGAAAATCAAATACTTGGCATCGTCTGAAATCTTAGCCCGCACACTTGCGCTTGGCAAATTTAAAAGCTTTTTGTCTTTCAGGGCAAATGGGTCCATGGACGAGACTTGCATTACCAGTAACTGATTAAACTTTGGAAAGGACCACACTGCTATACGTTTTTTAATATTTAAGTCAAAATACAAGTAAGCTTCGGCGCGATAAGGCAGTTTGCGAAGGTAGTAAGATTCACCATTTTGCAAATTCAAAACTTTAAGCCCGTTTTTCTCCAGGTAAACAATTCTGTTTTCATCTATCCAGTGCGGATAAAGACCGTTTGCAATTTTTTCAATTTTACCGCTTTTTATATCCAGAACATATATCCCCCACTCATCGGCGTGATATGGCTTATTTTTCTTATAAGCTTTTTCCAATGCGTTAAACAACAGCTTGGAATTCTCAAAGCTGAAATCTAAGTTTTTATAGTGATAGATTTTTTTCTTCACTTCAATTTTTTTGGCGTCTTTTAGCGAATAGTCTTGGTAAAAGTTTTTGTCCAGGTAAAAATCAGCCGCTTTATAAATGCTTTGATTTTTGTCCAAGTCTTCTTTCTTCACTATTACAGCTATAGCTGCGGGATAGTCTGCCGCAAATTCTATAACTGAAGAAAAGTCGGGTTTTGACACTTTTCTTAGACTTTCTGTTTTAATATCGTAAAGCCCCAAGGTTTCAATGTACTTGCTACCTAAGTCTTTACCTGTAAAGAAAAATTTGTAATCCCTATAATTTGCCGAGGAGGACAGATTGCTATTGGAGGGGTTGTTAGCGTCGGCTAAGGAATTGATGTTATAGACTTTCTCTGAATTGCTATTTTGCAAAGTTTCAGTCTGGTAGAATAAAACATATAAAAAAGCTGCAAAAAGCAACAATAAAACAAAAATAACCGAATAGCTCCAAAGAGATAAACTATTTTTAGAATCTTCCTTTTTGCTTGCAAATATATCCTCCGTCATGCGCTTATTATAGCATACTTAAAAAAGAAAAAGCGTACCAAGCTAAAGCTTGGCACGCTTTTTAAACATTCAAAACTACTTGCCTCTGTTTGCTATTATTTCATCTGCTACGTTTTTAGGCACAACAGCATAGTGGTCAAACTCCATAGAAGCATTTGCCCTACCTTGTGTCATGGAACGCAAGTTTGTAGTGTAACCAAAGAGCTCTGCAAGAGGAACCATGGCACGTATGACTTTGGCACCACCGCGCTCGTCCATACCTTCTATTTGTCCACGCATAGAGTTAATATTTCCGGTTACATCACCCATGTACTCCTCAGGTGTTGTAATCTCAAGCTTCATGATAGGCTCAAGCAGCACAGGGTTAGCCTGTTGAGCAGCCTTTTGGAATGCTTGAGAACCGGCTATTTTAAAGGCTACTTCAGAAGAGTCAACATCATGGTAAGAACCGTCAAATAGCTCCACCGAAACATTAACCATAGGATAACCAGCCACAATACCACGCTCCATAGCTTCTTGAATACCCTTTCTTACAGGTGTTATATACTCAGCCGGGATAACACCACCTTTAATGTTATTGATAAATTCAAATCCTTCTTCTCTGTGCACATTCTTTGGCACTTCAGCCCCTTCCGGCAATTCCTCAAGCGGCTTGATACGTATTTTGACGTGACCGTATTGTCCGCGTCCACCTGTTTGCTTTACATATTTCTCTTCACCTTCTGCCTCACTTTGGATAGTCTCTCTGTATGCCACTTGTGGCTTACCTAGCTTGGCGTCCACGTTAAACTCACGGTTCAAACGATCTACCAAAATGTCCAAATGCAGCTCACCCATTCCGGAAATGATAGTCTCAAGAGTTTCAGGGTCGGTGTGAACCTTAAATGTAGGGTCTTCGTCCGCCAGCTTGGAAAGAGCTATACCCATTTTTTCTTGATCTGCCTTTGTTGCAGGTTCTATGCGAGCAGATATAACCGGCTCAGGGAATGACATTTCTTCAAGGATTATAGGTCTGCTTTCATCGCAAAGGGTATGGCTGGTTTTTGTATCTTTAAGTCCAACAGCTGCAGCTATCTCTCCTGCGTAGACCTCGTCTACTTCCTCGCGCTTGTCTGCCATAAGTCGTACAATACGACCAATACGCTCTTTCTTTCCGGTTGTTGAGTTGTACACGTAAGATCCGGACTTCATAACACCGGAGTATACACGGAAGAAAGTAAGTTGCCCTACAAACGGATCTGACTGCAACTTAAAGGCCAGTGCAGCCAAAGGCTCGTCATCTGAAGGCTTACGCTCCTCTTCCTCGCCGGTCTTTGGGTTTATACCCTTGACCGGAGGCAAATCAAGCGGGCTTGGCAAATAGTCAACTACTGCATCCAAAACTCTTTGAACTCCTTTGTTTTTAAACGCGGAACCACAAAGAACCGGGAATATTTCATTTGCGATAACAGCTTTTCTAAGCTCGGCCTTTAGAGTCTCATAAGGAATCTCTTCTCCGCCAAGATATTTATCCATTAGCTCTTCGTTGTTCTCTACGATACGCTCAATAAGCTCAGCTCTGTATTTTTCCGCATCTGCTTTATACTCTTCCGGTATTTCTCCTTCTATTACATTAATACCCATCTCCCCTTCATACGTGTAAGCTTTCATGTTAAGAAGGTCAATGGCACCTATGTGATTTTCTTCATGTCCCATAGGAATTTGCAAGCGCACCGCTTTCTTTGAGAGCTTCTCTTGAATGCTTGCATAAGCTGCCTCAAAGTCTGCGCCAAGTTTATCCATCTTATTCAAGAAGCAAATACGTGGCACCTTTGCCTCATCTGCATAACGCCAGTTGGTTTCAGTCTGAGGCTCAACTCCCGCAGCGGCATCAAAAACTACCACTGCACCGTCAAGTACATACATAGAGCGCTTAACCTCCGCTGTAAAGTCAATGTGTCCCGGTGTATCGATAATATTGAAAGTGTGTACATCGTCATCACTTTTTGCGTAAGTTGGACGCCAATCACAAGAAATAGCGGCAGCGGTAATAGTAATGCCACGCTCGCGCTCTTGCTCCATCCAGTCGGTTACAGCCTCTCCGTCATGAACCTCACCTATCTTGTGGCTCATGCCTGTATAATACAAAATACGCTCGGAAGTCGTAGTCTTTCCGGCATCTACGTGCGCAACAATACCAAAGTTGCGAAGCTTGCTTAATGGATATTTTCTTGCCATATAAAAATTAAATAAATTATTAATTATTAAAGCTTAATAAATTGCCAAATTACCATGCCAAGTGCGCGAAAGCCTTGTTGGCCTCGGCCATTTTGTGAGTATCTTCTTTTTTCTTTATGGAATCACCCTCTTCGTTATAAGCTGCTATTATCTCGGCTGCAAGACGCTCTTTCATAGGCATGCCTTGCTTTTTACGAGCAAAAGTCACTATCCAACGAAGTGAAAGTTGCAAACGTCTCTCGGGACGCACCTCAACCGGCACTTGGTAGTTTGCTCCACCCACCCTGCGAGAGCGAACTTCCACAGACGGCTCGACTTTTTTAAGGGCTGTCTCAAACACCATTACCGGGTCTTCACCCGTCTTCTCTTTTATTATATCAAAAGCTCCGTAAACAGCCTTTTTGGCGGCCTCCTTCTTTCCGTCAAGCATTACATAATTTATAAGCTTGGCAACCTTCAAATTGTTAAACTTTGAATCAGGCTTTAGTATATTTTTCTTTTTGATTGGTCTTCTCATATTCCAAAAATTTATTAAGCATTATCCTTTGGGCGTTTAGTACCGTAACGAGAACGAGCTTGCCTTCGGTTTTGTACACCCTCGGCATCCAAGTGTCCTCTAACTACTGTATAGTTAACACCAATATCCTTCACACGACCTCCACGCACGAGCACAACTGAGTGCTCTTGCAGGTTGTGCCCCTCGCCCGGGATATAAGCTGTAATCTCCATTCCGTTAGTGAGACGAACACGCGCGATTTTACGTATAGCAGAGTTAGGCTTACGAGGAGTTTTTGTTGTAACACGCACACAAACACCTCGCTTAAAAGGAGATGGGTATGATGTAGGCTTGTTTTTCAAGCTGTTGAAACCACGGCGAAGTGCTGTAGTTTTTGTTTTCTTTCTTGCCTTTTTGCGAGGCTTTCTTATAAGTTGGTTTATAGTTACCATAATATTTCCTAACTCTAATTTTAATTAATTACTAATAATAAGAAAAATCGCGCCGTTAAGCGCTACATAAATATACACCAGTTTTTCAAAAAATCAAGTAAAAATGCAAAGGGCCAAACTACTTTTATATCCCTTGATTCTTTGACTTTGCACTTTAAAGAGTGCTCACAGCTTTGAATTATTTCCCCGAGATAAAATATTTCAAATATCTATTATCTCCATTTACAGATCGGGGGCAGTTTTTAAGGATTTATTTTCCACCTCCTTTCTTTTCTACCGTTGGGATTATTTCCGTTTTAACAGCCTGCAGGCATCTTGACTTAAAGCAAAGTCCACGATAGTCGGCATATTATCTGCAACTTTGTCAACTCTTCGTATAAGTGTTTGCAATGCTCTTTTATCTTTATTAACTTCAAAAGATGCGCGGAACCACTCTGTTATCGGGAAAGGATCCAAGTTTGCAGAATACACACCAGGGCAAGCTTCCATGGTGTAATTATATACCGGATTTACATATAAAGACCACTCGTATTTTGTTGTGAACACTTTGTTAAAGACCGGCCAGAGATGAAATCTTAAATCAGTTACAAAAGCGGAGCAATTGTTAAGACTTGCTTGATTCGTTTGATAATTATATGTCTTAAATCTCCCTGATTGTGTATCAAATAAAGAGATAATACCACTTTTCACAATGGAGGCTAGGTATCTGGCATTTGCACTCATGGACGCATCGCCGGCGATGGCTGATAGTTTTTCCAGGGCCTTATATCCGGCATACACTTCCGCATTGTCCGCCAAAAATCGTATATTATAGGGCTTCCCATCTGATTTTATCTGGTGCTGAAATGTGTCTGACAAATATATACCCTTCGGAATATTTATACCGGATTCCATATTTAGATCGGCAATCTTCTTCAGTAATTGTATATTTGTAAAACCTTTATGAGGAGATTTGCTGTTTAACCATTTTTTATCCGCAAATTTCTCGCTTGTCGCTATCAACATGGCAGCGTAACTGTCATTACTATCCACATCTATAGGCGTCAATAAATTCTCTGATATATCAACTAAGAAGTATTCCCAGGAGCTTGGACAATCCTTACCAAGATATTCCCAAACAGCTGACCCGTCATATATAAATGTGCCTGCTCCAGCACCACTTGGTACTACAGGCATTTTGTTTCCGGTAGTGCCGGCAATATTCATCTCTAAAAGTTTTCCATTTATGCTAACCTTCATGCCCTGAGTATATTTTGTATTTGGCATCCATTTACCGACAAGTAATTTCTCCAATGCAGCTTCCACTGCCTTTTTACGTTCCAAGTTTGTGAATTGATCTGAATGATACATCGCGGAAAACATAAAGTAGCTGTTAATAGTTCCCCCTTACGGTGCCTCCAGAGATTTTTATACTTACCTGATGTAATTTTTAGAGACTCAAAAGTTGGATATTTGAGCTTGCACGCAATCTGTTTTACCTTGCACGAAACATTTGTATAAATGCCACTCCAAGGAGCCCAGCTGCCGTTATTACATCTTCGCACCTGCTTCTCCTTAACGCATTGAGAAGAGTAGTCTACCGTAGCATCTTTATAGCGTATACGTGTTTGAACCGCATTGTGCGGAAATCGCCCACAAGATTTTGACACTTTCTTTTTATTTCTTGAGGCTTTTGTAGAAGGTGTTAGATTTGCTGTTCTAGCTCGCTTCTTTGACGAGCTTGACTGCCCAAATCTTGCCGTATTTATATTCTGTGCAATTGTATTCGGTCTATTTTGTCGTTGCGTGAAGGGGCTATAAGTATCGCCATCATCCCTATTGTTGATACACGTATTTTGTATCTTGGCACGAGTTACCGGCCCCACCATGCCATAACCTGTCGATTTAGGACCCCCGCGTGACACTATTCCCATTTTCCTTTGAAAGCTCTGAACTGCGCGCATTGTTGCGGGTCCGTAATATCCAGTGATTTTGGGATATCTATAGTCACCAGTACTTTTAAGGTATCGCTGAAGTTCTGAAACATCAGACCCTTTCATACCAAAGCGGAGATTTCGATAAAGTCCTCTGGGACAATAGCTGTGCTTTGCAGCAGCTGTATTTGCATTTTCTCTTGTGTTAGCTATATTTGCGACCGGTCGTCCACTTAATATAACTTGCATATTATCTACAATGCTTTGTGACGCACCAAAGCTTTGCAAGAGCATCATTATTGCATTTATTTGAGATTGACTAAGTTTGCTCGCGTGCACTATACTCGGTCTGCCAAATACAAACAAGGATATCGCAAAAACTGCCAAAACAACGACTAAAAAGATCTTTTTTTCATAAATTCATCTTCAAGTTAAATAATTTTAATTTTAGTTTGTTATATACAATAATAAATTTATTTACAATTTGTTATAAAGTTTAAATGTTTAGCAAAAAGGCGGTAATGTGGGATATAAAATTTGCCAAAGGTGCAGCGAAAAATTGCGACAAGACAATTAAAAGCAGTATCATGGTTATAAAGCCGCCCTGCTCCATGCTGCGCATCATAAAGCGGAAAGGTCTTGCCAAAGACTCCGGCAAAAGCGCAGGTAAAATTTTGGAACCGTCAAGCGGAGCAATCGGTATAAGATTTAAAAACGCCAAGAATAAATTCATGTATATTACAGTTGCCGCAACTGCAGAGCTTACAATAGACAACTTGTAAAGCAAAAGCACAAAAGCGGCCAAGGCAAAATTAGCCAAAGGACCCGCAAAAGCAACAATGGCTTCCGCAAAACGCCCTCCGCGTTTTAGATTGTACGGATTATAAGGCACCGGCTTTGCCCAGCCAAAAAGCACCGAAGACTTACTAAGTACCAATATGGCCGGCAAAATTATAGAGCCGAATAAATCTATGTGCCTGAAAGGGTTAAGGCTCAGTCTGCCTTGTATTTTGGCTGTTGGATCTCCAAGGGCGTTAGCGGCATAACCGTGCGCCACTTCATGAAAAATCACCGATATTACCAGAACAACTATAAATACTATTGTCTCCAATTCCATAATAAATAAACTTTACAAATTAGAAATCTATGATAACATAACGCACACTTATGGCAAGGAAATGTGACATAACAGGGAAAAAACCGATAGTTGGGGGCGGATACTCAAACCGTACTCGCGCTACTCAGTTCAACCCTACCGGCAAACGAGCTCGCAAGCCAAATTTGCAAAAGAAGAGAATCTTTGTTCCGGAACTTAACAAAACCTTTGTTTTGAGAATATCAACAAGGGCAATAAAAACTATAAATAAAAACGGAGCTTACAAGGTTCTTAAAAAAGCCGGTATTATAAAATAGAAACTTCAAGAGCGCGTGGCAGCTTCGCTGCCACGCGCTTTTTTGTTTTAGAAATCGAAAAGCATAGAAGTCTATTTTACAAATACAGACTCTCCATCACTTTCAAAAACCAGATTGCCGTCCCAGGTATAAAGTATTCTTGCGCCAAGATCTTGAACCCTTTTGATAATTTCTCCATGAGGATGTCCGTAGTTATTATTCTTAGCGGCAGAAACAACTGCAAATTTGGGAGAAACAGTCTTGAGAAACTCCCACGCGCTTGATGTCTTGGAGCCATGGTGTCCGAGTTTTAACACATCACTCTTGAGCTTTCCCCTATCATAAAGAGCCAGAACTTTTTCAGCTTCGCCGGGCAAATCACCGCTTAAAAGAAAATTTGTTTTACCATATACCAGCTTTAGTGTAAGAGAATTTAGATTACTGTCCTTAAAATACAGCTTTGAGCCAGGATAATAAACATAAATTTTAAAGCTGTCCCCAAAGTCAAAGATATCACCCCGCTTTGGGTACAATTCTTTCACACCCAAATTCTTTTGCTTTGCAAGATTGTAAAGCAAAGATTCGGAAAGCTCTGTGCCTTTTGACTTAAGCCTTGGCATGGCCACATATTTAACCCTGTAAGATTTGAGAAAGTCTATAAAACCACCTATGTGATCCTTGTCTGCATGGGTCGCAAAAACAATATCAAAATCTCGCTCCCAAAAATAAAGCTCGCGTGAAAGAGCGGACAAAAGCTCAGCCCCAGAAGCACCTGCATCTATTAATATTTTATGCCCGCTTGGCGATTTAATAAAAATCGCATCGCCCTGCCCCACGTCTAAAAACACCACTTTTAAGCTGTTATTGCCCCTATTTAGATATACACTTAACAAAAAATAATTAAGGGAAAGCAAAATAATAATTACAAAAAATAGAAAAAGTTTTAAATTTATTTTTTGGATTCTATCCAGCATAGAACTGTGCTACAATATTGTCATTATAACTTAATAAAATAAAAATATGAAAAAATATCAAGCGAAAGATTTTAATTTACCGGATCTAAAAGGATTATCGGCAAAGCAAATTGAAGTGCACCTGGGCCTTTACAACGGGTATGTAAATTTTACAAATAGACTTCAAGAAACACTGGAAGAGCTTAAAAAAGACTCTGAGAAAAATGCCTATGCGATAGAGTCTGTTCGCAGAAGATTGGGCTTTGAATTCAACGGTATGCGACTGCATGAGATATATTTTGAACAACTGGAACATGGTGCAAGTGAAGAACCGCGCGGCAAGGCGCTAGACGAGATAGTGTCAAACAAATTTGGAGATTTTGACAATTTCTTAAACGAGTTTAAAAATACAGCTATGACTCGCGGTATCGGCTGGACCATTTTAAGTGTTGATGAAAAAGGTATAGATACAGCAAAAGGAGAAGTGCCCGAAGCTTTTATCGCTTGGATTGCGGACCACGAGCTTGGGCAGTTGGCAGATACTAAAATATTGCTTGCTCTTGACATGTGGGAACACGCCTTTATGGTGGACTACACACCCGCAGAAAAAGCGGAGTATATAGAAGCCTTCTTCAAGAATCTGAATTGGTCTGTTGTTGAAGAGCGTATATAAATAGCAAGAAAAGATTGAAAAAAGCGCAAGTAAGACCTGCTTGCGCTTTATTTTTTCCACAAAACTCTTGAAGCGTAAATTATAAGTCCGGCATAAAAAATAAATACCGTCCATGATGCTATCTGCAAATTGACTGTGGCAAGCGGCAAGCCTGCCGCCCACTTGGATATGGCAAGAATATAACCCAGAAGAAGCTCGGCAATGAAAGCAAAAGCTAAATTAAAAGCCGGCAAAAATACCTCAAAAAGAGCAGACAAAAAGGCAAAGAGCATAGCAAATGGAAGAACAAAAAGAACAAGCAGATTTGCCACAACACCGATTAATGATAAATATCCTGTATAGTAAATCAATATGGGACTTACAAAAACAGAGGCAAGCAAGCTGCTTGATAGAAGCTCTGCAAAATAGCTGTTTAAAAAATTAAAATATGCAAGTATTTTTTCCTGCAAAGGGTTAGCAAAAAGAATAATAGCCAGGGTAACAAGAAAAGACATCTGAAAGCCCGGGTCATATAGCGCCAAAAAAGGGTTAAAAAGAATAAAGAAAAAAGCTGTAAGATAAAGCAGATAAAGCGCATCAGCCTCTCTTCTAAGAGCAATTGCCAAAAATGCCAGAGCGCCCATGCTGCCGGCGCGAAGCGCCGGCAGCGAAGAGCCAACCATTAAAACAAAAAGTATTATAATTAAAACAGAGATCAAAGCACGCAAGCGCCTATTTAGAAAAAAGAATATCCAAAAAATAAAACTGGCTACAATTCCTATATTGTAACCGGACAGAACAACTATATGCATAAGTCCGGACTTTTTAAACGCCTCCTTATACTCTGGTAAAAGCGCCTGTTTCTCTCCAAGCAATATACCTGAAGCCAAAGAAGCGGAATTAAAACTCAAGCCATCATAAAGAGCGGCAATTATATATTGTTTTAACTTGTACAAAGCGCGCAAAAAAGCTCTTCCCTCTTTCACAAGTTCTATCTTTTTTATCAAAAACTCTTTGCTGTAAGCCTGAGACAACAAAAAACCCTTGTAGTTAAAATGCTCATCAAAATTTTCCGGCTCTATGATTTTGCCGCAGACTTTAACGCTGTCGCCAAATTCAAAATTCTTATAGCCGTAGTACTTGCCGCGCAAAATTGTGCACGTATCCTCCATGCAAAACTCAAGCGTCAAAAATGTCTTGTCTGTACGTTTATCGGGCTCCCTTGCTATTTTTGCCACAAAGCCGTTACTTAGATTCGCTTCTTGCAAAATTTGCGTTTTTAAATCCATTTTTGACTTATACAAAGAAAAAGCCATAGCCCCTGCAAAAACAAATATAAAAAATAAAGCAAAAAATGCGTAGATAGTCTCTCGGTAAAAATACGCAAACATCAAAGACAAGGCACCGGCCGGCAAAAAAAAGAAAGGTAACGCTTCTGAAAAATTAGCCAGAAAGACACCGAGTAAAAGACCGGGAACTGCAAGAGCCATTAAGTGACGCATATTAAACATGGAAAAATTCTATCAAATCAAAAGCTTGCAATGAAAAACCTTGCAAGCCCAAATCGCAAATACTGTCTATCTATAAGCCCGTCCATATGAATACCCAAAGCCCCAACGCCAGGGGCTGGGCAAATAAGGACTGCCAAAAATCCTGACCGCAATGTAGATAATCTCTGACAACAAGAGGGACGAGCTTTTCTCTCGTACACATTTTTTCAAGTCCAGATCTGCCCTATAGCGCAGGTAACTGGCTCCACCTTTGTGATATATCTTGTCGTGCTCAAAACAGCATTCACCCCAAGTGCCGTCAAAAAACATACTGCAACCGTCACTTTCGAAAGCTTTAAGTTTATCTTTTTGCAAGTCGTAGCTAAGGTAAAAGTAAAGAAAAAACGCCAAGCATAAAACTATTATGCCGGCGCTTATATTAAAGAAGAATTTCATTTTCTAGCTGTTTTTTAGGGCATCGCGAATCTCCTCCAAAAGAACAACTTCGTCGCTCTTTTTTGGAGCCTCTTCTTCCTTTGGCTCCTCTCGCTTTAGTTTGTTAACTGTCTTTATCATCATAAAAATCACAAAACCAAGGATAACAAAACCTATGACATCATTTATAAATACTCCGTATTTTATAATGGGCGCATTTGCCTTTTCTGCTGCCTCTAGCGTTGCGTAGCTTTTGCCGTCAAGTGCAACAAAAAGCTTTGAAAAGTCCACCTTGCCCATGAGCATACCTATGGGTGGCATTATAATGTTGTTTACAAGTGACTTTACAACTGTTGAGAAAGCCGCACCAAAGATAAATCCAACAGCCATGTCCATTACATTACCTTTTATCAAAAACTCTTTAAACTCTCCTATAAATCCCTTCATGATAAATTAAATATTAAAACTTATAATCCTCCTTAAATCTTAACAAAAAAGATTCTAAATTCAAGGCTGTTTATCCAAAGCCCGATTTGCAAGCGCATCGGCCTTTTTATTCTTATCTCGCGCTATGTGCCGGAAAGATACTTCTTTAAAGCCGGATACTAGATTTTTCAGTTCTGCAAACAAGGGTTTAATGTTTGGGTGTTTTACCTTCCAGTTCCCCTTGATTTGCTCTATAAGCAGTTTGGAGTCGGCAAGAAGCTCTATGCTCTCTCTACTCTTGCCCAAATCTTTGAGTTTTCTGAAAGCCTCTATAGCCGCTTTATACTCTGCGTAATTGTTAGTTTCTATACCCAAATACTCAGACAGCTCAAATAAAACTTTTCCATCTTCATCGTAGGCAACGGCCCCCAGGGCCGCTTTGCCCGGGTTGCCTCTTGAAGCTCCGTCTGTATAAACTTTAATAGACATAAATTAATTGCAAACACTTTTATCCGTCGAGCAAAGACTATAGCCCTCGGGCTCAAGCTTGTAAATCCAGTGATTTAAATCAAAATCAGCATCCAAGATGGCAGAGTCTGCCAAATCAAACAAAGTCTCCGGGTACTTACCGTTGAAGTCTTTATAAAGCTCCAGCGCCAAAACTATTTTCTCAAATTCTTTTTTGTACTTTGCGCTATTATCTTGATTTATATTTTTAATCAAATTTAGATTCTGGACGTAGATGTATTGCATTTTGTCCAAACGCTTGAAAAAAAGCATCGCCCCGTAAAAGCTTATGATAAAAATTAAAAATACAATTAAAATTTTTGCTTGTCTTGAATATCCGGTGAAATAGTCTTGACAGCCTTCCGTGTCTTTGCGCAGACATTCTGCAGCGTCATAGGCTCTTGCAACGGCTATACTGCTAAACGGAAGACTCACAAGAAGTCCGACTACAGTAAGGCTTGCAATCGCATTGATTGCAAAAATAAGTACCCAAAAAAAGCTGAGGCTCAATATGTGCCCTTTGCTTATTTCAAAACTGTAATACAAAGATTTTAAAGGTCCGAATGATTTGTCCACAAAAATATAAGGCGAAAAAGCAAAAAGAGACAAGAAAAGAAGTGCCGGACTCAAAAAGAAATAAAGCCCGAGGTAAAAAAAGAAAGACAAAATAAGTATTAAAACGGCAAAAGAAATCACTCTATCTATTTTTGCGGAAAAATCACGCCAACTCGGTGCGCGAGAGTGGTCTATTTTAAGAGCCATATATATAATTCCAAGAGCTATAAAAATTTGAACTAAAAATATGGATACGGACAGGAACCAGGAGTAAGATGCCGGGACCAGAAACTCTTGGCTCGCAACTTGTCTTATAAAATACAATAGGCTAACGATGGCAAGATAAATAAGACTGATTGATAAGAAATGCGCCTTATATATATCCCATGCCACAGAAAAAATCTTCTTTATGGATAAATCCCGCATGCGTACATTATAACACATAAAAAGCGCGCCTTCCGCGCGCTTTTTGAAATGGCAAGCTTCTGTCAAAACTTAGTTTTACTCGTTGTCCTCTTCTCTAGGCTCATCTGCTTCGTCTTCTACCTCATCTTCAGTTTCTTCTGGGCTCTCATTTTCTTCGTTTTCTTCCTCTTGTTCACCCTCCTCTTCATTCCCTTCTTCCTCGTCGTCTTTAGACTCTTCCTTGTCTTGCGCAGGCTCGTCTGAAGATAGGATGTCATATGCGCGAGCCACAACAAACATTGAAATCGGAATGGTTACTAAAAGACCAATAAACAAAGCAAGGGCGCCAAGAGCGTTCAATACTGCAAGCGCAAGCACCAGAATAAACAAATCCCACTTATAGCCATTGCTCATTTCCCAGCTCTTTTTTACAGCATCTACAGGATTCATTTTGTAGTCTACAACAAGATAAGAAACAAAAATAAGTCCAATTGCAGCTATAACTCCCGGCACCACCAACAAGAGCAGTCCGAGCATAACTATTACACCGGAAATTATTGAAGCCAAGAGGTATTTCCACCACAATTCAAAGTCAAATACTGACTTGACCATATCAAGTACAGACTCTTCGCTTTTTCTAACTTGCAAAATGGCATAACTTATCATAAAAATACCTACAAGAACACCGATTGTCATGGACACCAGAATGTTTGCTATGGCAAAGGCATAAGGATCGTTTGCAAAAAGCAGCTTTACCGGCAAGTCTGCCAGTTGCTGAACCGCCCCCGCCAAAAGCAGCACCAAAATATGTTGCACAGGGTTGGCCTTAAAAGTCTCCCATGCAAATGATAATAATTCCCCCACTTTTATTTTTTTCTCCATACGATAATAAAGATTAACTTATAAACATTCTAATTATAACTTTTATTAAGCACTTTACAAGTTGATAACTGCGCGGGTAGTTATCCTTAGATCAAATTTGTAACACTTACCCTTAGCTCAAG
>WFZM01000035.1 GCA_015489565.1 Patescibacteria group bacterium
ATAGCAAAAGCTCTTTTAAAATACGAGGAAGAATTGCTCGCCTGGCTCGAGAATAATTTTAGAAGCTCAAAGAACGGGGCCGTATTTATTCTAGGAGGTGATGAAGATTTGTTTGAAGCTATAGAGTTGCCCCTTGCAACACCATTTGTATATTTTATAGAAAGTAAGCCAAACCTTGCTATATTGGCTCACAACATTGAACAGCTAGAACCTAGTCTTATTTTGCTAGTAGACAGCAGAGGGGCAAGAACTTTTGTGAGTTTTTTGGGCGATATAGAAGAAGTCTTTGATGTAAAAGACGAGCACTGGCCTTTAATAGAGAGTAAGCTCCGAATGGACACGGAGGACAAGGATATTTTACATGGAGTATACAGCAGGTATGTAAACGATATTATTGAAAAGCTCAAAGCATATTTAGCAAAAGTAGACTTTGGCAAGGTGCTCATTTATGCTCCCGAGAAACTAGCTGCGCTTTTTAGGGAGAAGCTTGCAGATGATAAGAAATTCTTTATATTTGCAAAAAACCTTACAAAATCTAGCGATAGGGTTATAAAAGACACTATTCTTGCAGATTTGCAAGAAATAGAAAACAAGCAAGACGAGCAAGAGTTAAAAGAAGCTCTTTCTATGCTTGGAGACTCGGAAAACAAAAAAGCTGTATCCGGTATTAAAGAAATACTAGAACACTTAAATGCTGGAGCTGTACAAAAGCTATTTATAGACGAGAGTTTTGCTTTTCCACCAGTATTTAAAAACCCTGAGACAGGTTTGCTAGGGCTAGATAATATAGAACCTGCTGAGCAAATAGTTGATCTTGTAAACGAGCTTGTAATTGCTGCCATAAGACAAAAGGCGTTAGTTAATTTTGTTAAAGAGGGGGCACTTGATGATTATGGAGTGCTTGCTATTGTTAGATTTAAGCTGTAGTGTTCCAGCCCTACCCTTGCTACGCAAGGGCGGGGCTTAGCGATTTGCCAATTTATTTGATTTGTGTTAAAGTATGGCGCATATGAATACAGGAAAGATACAAATAAGCCCTGTGGATGTTGAAGAGCGAAAAAAATTAGGTATTAAAGCCGGAGACACCGTTAGGGTTTGGCAAAAAATAGAAGAAAAAGGAAAGACACGTTTGCAGGCCTTTGAGGGAGTGGTCCTTGCTGTGAAGCATGGCACAGAGCCCGGTGCTACATTTACGGTGCGCAAGGTGTCACTAGGTGTTGGTGTGGAGAAGATTTTCCCGCTTTACTCACCTGTTATAGATAAAATTGAAATACTAAAGCGTGCGCGTGTACGCAAAGCAAAGCTTTACTTTGTGCGTGACAAGGTATCAAGAGAGCTTCGCAGGATATTCCGCAAGACTGTTGAGATGGGTATAGCTACAAAAGGAGCTGCCGAGCTTGAAGAAGAGCGCAAACGCGCAGAAGAAGAGCTAAAGAAGCAGCAAGAAGAAGAGGCAAAGCGTGCAGAGGAAGAAGCAAAAAAGGCAGAAGTAGAGGCAAAAGTCGCAGAAGCTACAGATGAGACATCTAAAGAAGCTGTCGAAACAGAGGAAAAATCAGCAGGAGAAAGCACAGAAGCGGCAGAGGAATCTGCAGAAGCTTCAAAAGACGAAGCTTCAAACGAAGAAGAATCTCAAGCAGATGACCTTACAAAAATAGAAGGTATAGGTCCAAAAATTGCAGAAGCTCTAAACAATGCGGGTATTAAAACATTTGCAGATTTGGCTGCCGCAAAAGATGAAGATGTTCAAGAGATAATAAAAGATATCCCGGGCAACCACAAGGCGGACACTTGGAACGAGCAAGCTGCACTCGCTCGAGATGGTAAGTGGGACGAGCTAAAAGACTTGCAAGACAAACTTGATGGTGGAGTGGCAAAAGACGAGGAGGCAAAAGAGGCGGTTGAAGAAGTGGAGAAATAGTAATATATAAAATATAAGAGATAAGATATAAAATAAAAGCACGGTTTGGCTTCGCCAAACCGTGCTTTTGTATTGCCTTGACACTGTCATACATTTTTATATAATGTATGACACAATGTCCAAGATTGCAAAAATCGCCAAAAAGTTTCTTGAAAATCCGACTGCGATTTCATACAGAGATTTGCAAAAGATATTGCTTGCATTAGGGTTTGAAAAGGTTTACACAAAAGGAAGTCATGTTAAATTCAAGAACGAAATATTAAACATTGACATTATATTACCGGTACACAACAATGACTGCAAAGATTTTTACAAAAAAGATATCGCAAAAAGAATTAAAAATTTAATTAAAGAGTTAATATGAGCAAAAAAACAAAACACAGCATAACGGTCAAAAACAGAAGGTATACATATACCCTTGAGCCTAAAAGGGGTGGGACAACTCACATAGTTTGTAAAAGTGCAAAAATCGACCAAGATTTCCTAAATGAAGATGTCCCGGCGCTACTCGCTGACTTGCCCGAATTAATAATTGCAGAACAAGAGCACAAAAAAGAAAAGAGCGCCGTGGTGCAGTTTCGTTTAAAGCCGGAGGAAAAGAAAGGCCTGGAGAAAGAGGCTATAAAGAAAGGTTTTTCAAATGTATCCGCATACCTTCGTGCTTTGGCGTTAGGTAAATAGCAGAAAGATGTAGCGCGTGCATTTTGGCTAAGCCAAAATGCACGCGCTTGCTTTATTTATATTTGCGCATGTGTATAATGTGAACACATAGGTATGTGAGCGTTAGAAAATCATGAAAAAATATAACAGACAAAAGCGGGCAAAATATGGCCAGAACTATATTAAAAATCCAAGTATTGCCCGGGTGCTTTTAAAGCAAAGTGATATAAGTGGCAAAGACACAGTGCTTGAGGTGGGGCTTGGCGAAGGGGTATTTACGGCTGAGCTTTTGAAAATTGCCGGTAAAGTGCTGGCCATAGATATAGACGAGGAAAACATATCGCGTGCGAGACGAAAATTCCGGAAAGAGATAAATGAAGAAAGGCTATTTTTGAAAACTGAGGATGCTTTGCGCTTTGTTCATAAATTTGCCGAGCTTCCGCTCAAGCATGCGGACTACAAACTTTTTTCAAGCGTGCCGTATAATATCAGTTCACAATTTGTAAAGAAGTTTCTTATCAAAAAGCCGATGCCAAAGAGTGCCTTTTTGATATTGCAAAAGGAATTTGCCGATAGGATAATGGGGAAAGGTAAAAACAGTGTGCTTTCAGTTTTAGTAAACAGTTTTTTTGATGTCAAAGTTTTGTCTGAGTTAAAGCGTGAAGTTTTTTCCCCGGTTCCGTCTGTTGATTCTGTTTTTGTCGGTTTTTATTTAAAAGAAGATATTCCCGCTGAGATTTTGGCTAATTTAGGAGATTACAAAGACTTTGTCCGGGCAGGCTTTACCGAGCCCATAAAAACAGTAGAAAAATATTTCTCAAAGTTTTTATCTAAAAAAGACTTACAAGAATTGGCGGGCAAACAGGGTTTTAAGTTAAAAGACCCTAGCATAAGTCTGAGTGCAAAGGACTGGGAGCTGATATTTAGAGCTTGGAAAAGTGGTGCAGATATATAGAATAAAGCAAAATGCGTTGCAGGCAAAGCCTGCAACGCATTTTTAACGCTTCGTCTGTAAGCCGGATTCTGTCTAATCTCGTCTGACGAGATGAGGCGATCATTTATCTGGGACGACTGTTGCCAGTCGCCTCTTGCGGCACTCCGCCACATCGCTAGCGGTGTGGCGGCACGGCCTTGCACGCAGCTAGGGATTTTGCCGTTTCACTCCCTGCGTTGCCACAGGGACTATTGCCACACTCTTTGAGAGTGTGGCAACCTGAAGGCGTTACCGCCTTCAGCGTCTCTGTTCGCACCCCGTACCTTTCGGTAGGCGGGTGTTACCCGCTAGCCTTCTCCGCCACACCTTGTAAGGTGTGGCGGGCGTGTCCGGACTTTCCTACGCCACAGCGCTAGCGCTGTGGCGTCGATCACCCAACGAAGCGCTAAAATTATACCATATAAAAAAGCTTAAGGCAAATATTTGCAAATATCAAAAAAATGCTTAAAATAACACAAGTTGCCCAGGTGCTGGAACTGGTAGACAGGCACGGTTGAGGGCCGTGTGTCAATTATGGCGTGCGGGTTCAACTCCCGCCCTGGGCACTACAAACACTTTAACCCCAAAGCAAGCGCTTTGGGGGTTTTAGTGTTTGTTGCTCAGGGCGAGAGTTGAAGAAAGGCGCGCACGAAGTCCTCAAAGCGAGTGCTCGCAGCTTTGAGGAAGCGCCGCCGGGGCAGCGAGTTCTTGGTGTTTTTTGTAAGCGACTGAAAGGAGCTAGCAAAAACACTTAGAACTGGCGCCAACTCCCGCTCTGGGCACTAAAAACACTTTAACCCCAAAGCAAGCGCTTTGGGGGTTTTAGTGTTTGTTGCAAAAAACGCCAAAGCTCAGCACTTTGGCGTCTAAGGTTTTACACTTTTGCCTTGAGTAATTTACCAAGTCCAGAATTTAAACCAGCTTAATATTTTTTCTATGAAGCTCATTTGTGTTTTTTGTGCTCCATATTCTGCAACTGGACCCGCAGTATTTTGAGTACCGTTAGCGTGCCCATATCCCCGAGCGCCTTGAGCTCCTCCCATTGCATGATTTCTGTTTTCAGCAGATAGTATTTCTTCCAATCTGTCGTCAGTTATATATTGTGCCTCATAGTCTGAGCCATTGGCTTGAATTTGCTTGTAGAAAGCCCTCATGTGATTCTCGGAAGCATTTCTCAGCTTGGTGTATATGTTTATAATATCTGCATTTTCAGTCTCTGCCATTGCGTTCTCAAGGTCGTATATGTCTACATCTTCTATGGTCGCTCCTACTTTTAAGGCATCAAGAGGTGACTTATTTCCTTGTGCTATCAGGTCATTATAAAGATTTTGGAGTGTTTCATCTGTAAATTCACCTCTTATATCATTAACTATCGGGTCGTTAAGATTGTATTTATCCAGCAAGACCTTCACCATGTCCATGTGTCTTTGCTCTGACTTGGAAATATTGCTAAATATATTCTCACCCCACTTATCGTACAGGCTAAGGTATACATCTCGTGCCAACTTTTCTTCCTCTCTCATGTAGACAAGCGTGTCCTTGTCTTTCTCGCTAAGCGGAAGTAAGGGTGAATTTTTTATTTTATCTATTTCTGCCATCCTGGCTTCATTATTTCCGTGATGCCCTGCACCAGCGCCTGTAGCTCCTCCTGATTGTCTCCCTTGTTTGGTACCCCACATTCCATGGGTATGGGAATTTGAATTCTTAGCGTATTGACCTGCGCCCATTTGCGCTTGCCTTTCAGCACGGCAAGTAGCATCACCGCGACAGCCAGCTCCGTAGCCTCCCCCGTTTCCGCCGTAGGCATAAGTGCTAGCGAAAGACGCTAAAGTAAAAAATGCTACAAAAGATGCCAAAAGCAGTCCCTGCTTAATGTTCCTTTCTGTATTTGTAATACTCTTCATATTAATTTAATAATTTAAACTTATAATTTAAAGCCTTAAAAGGCTTTCTACTTACTTACTACGCAAAATTTAGAAATTTATTTCACTTTGATTTTACACTGAAAGCGCTCGCAGTTTTTAAGCCTTCGGTGCTTCATAAATTCTTCCGGATCTATGCCAATGGATTCCAAGAATTTTCTTCTGCTCTCCATTCTTTCTTTGTGGTATTTTTCATATCCGGGGAGCAACTTTCGCATTCTTAGATCTAGATTTCTACCTATACCCGAAAAGAAAAGCAAAAGCCCCAAAAGCATAGACATCACTATAGAAACAAGAACTATTAAGAAATTGTGTTGCCTATATGCTCTTTCAGTATGTTTAAAATTAAGCCAGGCTGCCAGAGTAAAGACGAGTATGATGACTAGCCACAGCAGCGGAAGAGCTTTAAAGACATAGTAGAAACCACCTTTCTTGAGTACTAACTTGTGCCATGGTCCGGGCTCTATTATGAAGTGTATTATAAATGAAGAAAAAGCCACGGCTCCAAGAACTATGGACAAGATAAACATAAACCAAAAGAAATAATTTTTGGACATAAAATATATAAGCGGCCTTTTCTTTACTTCTCCTTTTTTAATTTTATTTAAGACTTTTTCTTTTAAATTATTCATAAGCGTTTAATTTAAGTTCAATAACCCCAATTCTTTTTTCATTTTCAATTTTGCTCGTCTGATTTGTGTTCCAACAGTTGATTTCGGTATTCTAAGAATATCGGATATCTCCTCATAGCTTTTGTTTTCCATAAAATATAAAATTAAAATTTCTCTGTAATTATCAGGTATTTTCAAAAGTGCGCTATGTATTAAGCCATATTTTTCTTTTGCTTCTATTTCATCAATAAGATTAGTTTCGTCTGAGAGGACTTTGGCAAGCAGAGACTCGGCATCATCTAAGGCTAGGTCCATATTTTCCTTTTTGTATTTTCTCCAGTGGGACACGCTGTGGTTGTGGGCAATTCTATAAATCCAAGAAGAGAATTTAAGGGACGAATTAAAGGAGTTTATATTTTCATAAACTGAGATAAAAACATCCTGCAAAATATCCTCCCGCTCTTCTTGAGAAAAATTAGATATCCTCCTTATATACCTGTCCAATTTATCTTGATATCTGTCCATCAAAATGGAGAGAGCCTTGTCTTCCGGGCTGCTGTCAGACTTTAGAATCTCGGCCAGGTCTTCATCGCTTTTATTTTCAAAATCCTGCATTTTTGTATTATACACTAAGCTCAACAGTTAATACACAAAGAAAATAAAAAAATTTCAGTTTTGGCAATTTTGATGTGTTACAATGTCAGGGTATGTACAAAGGTGTCAAGCTCCAAAGAGCTTTTACATTAATAGAGCTATTAGTAGTTATAGCCATTATAGGGCTTTTGGCCACTGTTGTTATGACAGCCATGAGTAGCGCAAGAGAGCACGGCAGAGACAGCAAGCGTATGAAAGACGCGCAAGTTGTCTACAAGGCGGCAGAGCGTTTTTATGATGATTACGGACATTTCCCTTGCTATAATGCCGGAGATCCGCAATATGTATATATCCGCTCTAGCAGCGATAGTTCCAATAACTGTCTTATAAGAGACCTGGTGCCGGATTATTTACCGTCCGTGCCGTACGATCCCGGAGGCAAATACGCCGCGGCGTTTCCATATGAATATCAAAGAGATAGCAATGCCCAGGCTTTTTACATCAAGACAACTCTGGAAAGGGGTAATTATACTCCGGATGTTAATTGGCCTTTGTCGGGTTCCAGCTGCAAGGTGAACGGCTTGCCGACCTGTCAGTTTTATGGGTACTGTAGAGTAGTGCCAAGAATGCTCGGTGGTGCCGGCTGTGGCTATCAGTACATATTAGGGGATACTGTTAATTAGCTTCAACTAAGTTTTGCCAATTGCTCTTTTACTATGTTATAATGACGGTATATGATAAATAAATTAGCAAAAATTTTAGTATTGGCTGCCATTGCGACAATGGGTCTGGCGGTTTACAATGTCTACAATAACAGCTCGGAGTATCAAGGTCCGAAAAAAGTCTTGCTTAAGAATAAAAACACGGGAATTTCTCCTGGTAAAAGAACCATAAAGAAGGAAATTAAAGTAGATGCCAAAGTTGAACCTCTAAAAGAAGTGCAAGTAAGTTCGGAAATATCGGGCATTTTAGAGTGGCTAGGCGTGAAAGAAGGAGATGAAGTTCAAAAAGGGCAACACGTGGCGACCATAGAGCACTCGGGGCTATTATCTGCCGTAAATCAAGCGCAAGCACAGCTCGAGAAGGCAAAAGCAGAGCTGGCCAAAGCTAAGGCCGGAGCAAGCAAAGAAGATATAGAACTTGCTAAAAAGATGGTAAAAGAAGCGGAAGTTGCCATCTCGGCTGCAAATCTTGATTTGCAAAATGATATGAGGCAGATAGTAGACAGAATAGATGATTATCTGGACGACATAGACGAATTTTTTACAGGCGAGGAAGATATAGAAAACGTACAGTTTAATGTACATTATATCGACAGCCTGGACCTTAATAGCTTTGAAAAGCAGAGGAAAGACATAGAAAGTGACTTACTTAAGGTGAGGCAGATAAGTACGACTTTACATGATACGACAGAACTTGACTACGAGGACATTCGTCAATGGGCAAGTGATATAACAAAGAGCATATTCAAAATCAAAAAGTTAGCAGATGAGATGGAAAGTGCCGCGACCGATGCCTTGAAAAAACACCCTAACGACAGACGCTTGAAAGAGTTGCAAATGACAATGAGAACACTCAGTCCAAACTTGGAGCAAGACAAAAAACTTTTAGATAAGCAGATTTCAGCTTTAGATTTGGCACTGGCTCGGCTTGAAAGAGCAAGTGCCGAATATGACAAAGTTCTGGCGGGACCAAGACAAGAAGATATTGACGCACTGGAAGCTTCGGTCAGTTTTGCCGAAGCTCAGCTAAAGTCTGCTCAGAATCAACTGGAAAAAGCCATGATTAAAGTATGGACTGCCGGGAAGGTATCTCAAATACATAAAGAAGAAGGCGAGAGAGTAAATTCTATGGAGCCTATAATGTCTGTTATCACAGACGGGGTTTATGTTAAGGCACAGGTTCCGGAGGTGGATATTTCCAAAGTATCTGTGGGAATGCCCGTTGAAATCAAGTTTGATACCTATAAGTCTAAGCGCTTCAGCGGAGAGGTCTATTTTATCTACCCTTCACAGAAGGAGATTAACCACATAGTTTATTATGAGATTAAGATTTTGCCAGACAAAGAAGAAATTGCGCGTTACGATATAAAGCCCGGCATGACCGCTACCGTATACATACCGGTGGTGAACAAAGAGGTTAAAATCGCTATTCCAAGCAGATTGATAAAAGAGGATGAAAAAGGAAAATATGTTTATGTACTGGACAAAAAAGCACCAAATCCTAATTTGCCTCAGAAGAAATATATAGAAACCGGAGTAAGTGATGGAGAGTATACAGAAGTCTTGTCCGGACTTGGCAGTTATGTTAAAGTGCTAGATAAATCCGATAATGAATAGAGATTTTGTGAAATGGTTGATAAAAGGCTATCTTAAAGATAGCAAGAATAAATCAAAAAATAAAAAACTGGGAACTGTGTTTAGCCTGGCGTCTTTTTTGGCGTCACGCTCCATTTTACGTGGAGATAAGTGGACCTTGTCTCTTATAGCATTGATAATGGCTGTTGTCTTTTTAAATATCTTATTTACGGACGCTATCTTTAGCGGTATTACAAAGGCTATGAATACGGTCAAGCAAGATTTTCAGTGGGGTGAGATTTATATAGAGCCCAAGCCGGGAGATGATTATATATCAGATTTAAATTCAATAGAATATTTTTTGCTTAAATATCCGGAGCTGGAAAGGGTAGTGCCTGTTTTGCATGTCGGGGCAAGCTTTATAAATGAGAAAAATAAAGATGGTCGCGACTTTGAAAAGGATGCAAGTATGGTCGAAGGGATAGACCCGGACTCAAGTTATATTTTTCCTCTTGAAAATTATATTGTGGATGGTCGCATGCTTCGCTCTGACGATAGCGGGAAGATACTTTTGGGCGTAAGTCTGGCTGGAGGTTACGGCGCCTCAGTTTTTCCTGCAGATCTTGGAGGTCTGCGCCCGGGTCAGAAGGTCAGGGTAAATATGGAAGGCCAATCTATAGAATATGAGGTGGTCGGTACTTACGAGACAAAAAACTTTGACATGGACCACAGGGCCTTTATATTAGATTCAGAATTACGCAGAATTTTAGGCGTGTCTCCAAATCATGCCAGCGCTATTTCTGTCAGGCTTTCCGATCCTGATAAGGCAAAGGAGATAGTAAAAGACATGAAAGAGTCCGGTTTTGCAGATTATAAAATTTATGACTGGGAAGAAAAACTTGCCTTTGGCGCGGGTATTTCCAAGTCTTTTGAAGCAATAGGATTGATATTGCGTGTGATAGGCGCACTCGTAGCCGGTCTTGTAATATTTATAATCATTTTCGTAGATGTTTTAAACAAGCGCAGACAAATAGGTATACTAAAGGCGATAGGTGTGCCAAATAAGATTGTGGTCTTGGACTATTTGTTTAGAGGGCTGTTCTACACTTCTTTGGGAATAGTCTTCGGTTATCTTTTGATGTTTTTTGCAGTAAAGCATTTTGAGAGCAATCCTATAGATATGCCGGTAGCGGATGTGGTGCCTTTTGTGCGCCCGGAAGCACTGCTAAGCAGCATCATTTTCTTTTTTATAGCCGGATTTATAGGCTCTGTACTTCCTTCCTTTAAAGAGGTGCGAAAGAAAGTTTTGGATTTGTTGTATAAATAAATTAAGTTGTATATGAATAATAATGAATACATATTGGAAGTTGAGAACTTAAAGAAAACATACAATCCTGATTCTCCCGCGCCCGTACATGCCTTGAAACAAGTGGATTTGAAAATAAAAAAAGGTGAATTTGTAGCTTTGATGGGACGTTCCGGATCTGGAAAGTCGACACTTTTGCACCAGCTGGCTCTTCTTGACACTCCCAGTGCCGGGCTAATACGCATTAACGGCAAAGATGTGGCATATATGGATGAAAAAGAAAAGGCCGATTTCAGACTGGGCTTTATAGGCTATATTTTCCAGGACTATGCACTTTTGCCCGAGCTAAATCTTTTGGAGAACGTTGCACTGCCACTTATGACTTCCGGAGTTCCAAAATCCGAGTACACAAAACTAAGTTTGTCTGCCATAGAAAGCGTGGGTCTTGAAGGACTGGAAAAACATCTACCGAGTGAACTCTCAGGCGGTCAGAAGCAGCGTGCTTCAATTGCTCGCGCTATTGTTAACAAGCCGCAATTGCTTTTTGCAGACGAGCCTACGGCAAACTTGGACTCTGAGTCTTCCGAGCAGGTCTTGCGCACTCTAAGAGACTTAAATAAAAATTTCAAGCAAACTATAGTTATGGTAACTCACGAGCCGGAGGACAAAAAATATGTGGACAGGGTAATCTTCTTAAAAGATGGAGTGCTGCAAACGGACGAAGTCTTGGAAACTAAATAATTTGCTTGCTGGGTCAAAGTAAGCACCTAAAGCTGTATAAATTTTCTAAAAAGTGACTCAGCTTTACTGATGGCGCTGTGATATAATTGCATCATGAAGAAAGCTCATTATCTGCTACCTTTTCTTGCCCTTGTCTTTATTTTGATATGGGTATTTTTATTCTTTGCCTTGGACCGATATTTTTTATATAAAATTGAGAGCTCTGTATCTGACGCTAAGAATTTGATTCTAAATCGCAAAATAGATGCCAGTGGTCTTTTTATTTATGACTACGACTTGGAGAAAGGGCGTCCGATAAATTACGGCTACGGCATAGAAGTGCGAATGATGGGCTCGCTCTACGTCTTGTCCTTGCTTTTAAGCGATGATAGATTTACAAGCGAGGTGCTTTTAAAGGATTTGGAAGATTCTCTTGATAAAGTTTTGAACTCAAGCTATAGCCTTAAAAAAGATGGCAAAGACTTGCGCTTTTTGACTTACCATGAGGAGAATAAGTTGGGCTCACTTGCACTTTTGTATTCAGCTGCCATTAGGCTTGGGCAGAAAAATGAAGATTGGTACGAAAAGCGCAAAGAAGAGATACAAGAAATTTTAAATACTATAATTTGGATGCAAAAGGAAAACGGTGATTTTGCTATGACAGCAAAAGGCTCGGATACTAAAAATGAGATTAACAAAAGGGACGGGTCCGGCTTTGCGCTGGGCGAGGCTATGCTTGCCCTTGCCCACTCTCTTTTGCAGTCACCGGAAAATGATGCATCAAAAGAGGCTCTTTTGAGCTCCTTGGATTTTTTGGAGGCTAGAGTAGCTGATAGTGACTACCCCGGACTTTATTTATGGCTTATGAGTACGGCCAGATTATTACAAGGAATCAGGGTGGCAGACCCGGAGCTGAAAAAAGAATTAGCAGATCTAGCCGTTCATTATCACAAGCTAGTTTCTGACAAGCTTATTATTTTAAGTGAGGGGTATAATACTTGCGCTCATACGGAAGGATTGGCAAATTACATATTATTGCAAGAAGCTTTATCTGTATCGAGCCCCAAGGAAATTAAGCTTTATAAAGAGTCGTTGCGAAATAATAAGAAACTACAGATAGTGCCCGAAAATTACGAATATATCTTAAAGTATAATAATAAAATCAATAAAGCCAATCTTAAGCATAAATATGCGACCGGTGCTTTTTTGGATTCGATTTATGATGAGTCTGTGCGTATTGATTTTACTCAACATTGTATAGCGGCGTTTTTGCTATCTGATGAAATATTGCAATAGTATTTTAAAATTGCTATTATTAGTTTATATGGCGCTTTATACAAGAAGAGGAGACGATGGAACAACCACCACTTTTTCATGCGACCAACGCATGAGTAAGAGCTCCAAGATAGCAGAGGCTCTTGGGGTTATGGATGAGGCAAATTCCTATCTTGGCCTGTGCAAGGTGCAATCTGTAGCGGACAACTTTACTTTAGCTGATAAAAAGATAGCTGAGATAGTGCACGAAATACAAGATGACTGCTTTATAATACAAGCTGAATTGGCGGGGGACGATAAAACCATGCCCGAGGAAAAGGTAAAGTGGCTTGAGAGTATGATAGAAAGTATAGAAAAAGAGCTGCCGCCGATACACAGTTTCTTTATATCGGGCGGCTCTGAGCTTGCGGCACGCTTTGACTTTGCAAGGACTCTTATAAGGCGTGCGGAAAGAAGGGTGGTTGGAGTGCATGACGAAGGGATACAAAAGGTGGGCAAATTTACCTTGGCTTACTTAAACAGAATGTCCAGCTTGCTTTATGCTCTGGCGCGCTTTGCAAATCACCAAAGAGAAATAGAAGAAGACGTCCCGGATTATAAGTAAATTTAAGTTGTGTTTTAAAACCGGCGAGCGCGCTTTGCGCGCTCGCCGGTTTTGTTAGGGCGACCGGTGGGACTCGAACCCACGACCACTCGGACCACAACCGAGGGCTCTACCAACTGAGCTACGGCCGCCATGTGGGAGCTATTATTGCAGAAAAAACAAAGACTTGCAAGTTTTTAAGATATTACTCCATGAATTTAAGAGCCAGCATTACTAATACGCCAACGGCAATCATACCAAATTGCAGCGCAGCATCTTTTATTTTTTTGTGTTCATGTAGCTCCGGTATTAAATCTGACATTGCTATGTACAACAAAGAACCGGCTGCAAAAGCGCTAAGCAAAGGCAATATAGATTCTGTCCAGTTTTGAGCAAAAAGAACCAAAAAGGCTCCCAAAAAAGCGCTGAGCGCGGATAAGAAGTTGTATAAAATGGCTTTGGCCTTGCTGTAGCCGGCATGTAGCAAAACTCCAAAGTCCGCTATCTCCTGAGGTATTTCATGTAAAAGCACAGCCAAGGTAGTGGCCAGTCCCGCCTCGGTACTTAAGAGAAATGCGCTGCTTATAAGCACTCCATCAAGCATATTATGCAAAGCGTCTGAGTAAATGACCATTGCGCCAAGTGGTCTGGGTTTTTCGGGCAGTTCTTTTTGACAGCTCCTGCAAGATTTGTCTTCTATCGCATGGGTGCTGTGGCTATGGTGCCAGTGCATAAATTTCTCCAAAAAGAAAAAGGCAAAAATACCCAAGAGTATAAACAAAGAGCTGCTAGTAGCAGACCCTTCTTCAAAGAGTTCGGGTATTAAGTGCAAAAGCGCACCACCTAAAAGCGCTCCGACAGCCAGGCCCAAAAGTGCAATATTAAACTCCCTTAAAATTCTATCTTTTAAAAACAAAAAGAAGATACCTATCACAGACACAAGGCTCACCGCCAATATGCTTGCAAAAATATAAAACACTGTTATAGTCATATCGTTATTATAGCACAGCTGTCAAGTTTTAGATTTATGGAAAGGGTTATTGAAGAAAGAAAGTATCAAGAAGAAGTCCCAAAGCCAAGTGGGGCGCGAAATAAGGTTCGAAATCAAGCTTCAGAGACAGGTTCTATCTTGGGTGCCGGCCTTTCTGTTTCTGTAGCGATATTCGGGGTTTCTTTAGTTATAGCGGAGGCCCAGAGTCCGCCGGTTCTAGACCAAAGAAATATACACTATTATGAGAATAAAGCAGATGCAATATTGCAGAAAATCAGCTCCAGCAAATTTTTTAAGTCGCATCTTTACAATGTTTTATACCAAAACAATAGGCTCTGCGCCGGTAATTTATATATAAATCTTAAGCCGGGCGGCTCAATAGGTCAAATCATAGAGAGGGATATATGGAATACTGTAAGCAATGTGGACTTTATAATGAGCGTGGCACAACATGACAATCAAAACTCAAACGACAGACAGCTTGGGATAAAGATTACACTTAGAATACTAAATGAGAAGACTCATAGTTTTGTATCAAGAAGCCGTTTAGTTTATATGCAAATTCCTTTTGAACTTTCCAGGTATTGTGATCTCAAAAACCACGCTTCAGTCAGGAGTAAATAAATTGTTGCTTGAAATCACAGGCTTTTTGTGCTATATTTAAAAAGCGCCCAAAAGGGCGTTTTAAAAATGCTTAAAATAAGCTTATGAGTTTTATACAATATTTAAAGGACACAAAAGCGGAGCTTAGTCGTGTATCTTGGCCAAGCAAGAGACAGACAATGATTTATACCGCTCTTGTTGTTTTGGTATCTTTGTTTATGGCAATATACCTGGGAATTTTTGATTATTTGTTTACAAATATATTAAGTAGAATAGTTACATAAAACTATGGCAAAACAAAAAAACAATGAAAGGCACTGGTACGTAGTGCACACATATTCCGGTTATGAAGATGCTGTTGCGCGCAACCTGAAGCAACGTATCAGCTCTATGGGTATGGAAGATTATATTTTTGACGTGATAGTGCCCAAAGAAAAACGTGTACGTATCAAAAATGGCAAGAAAGTAGAGGAGGAAGACAAGATGTACAAGGGCTATGTTCTTGTTGATATGATAGTGACTGATGAGTCTTGGTATGTGGTTCGCAATACTCCGCGTGTTACGGGTTTTGTGGGGGCGGGCAATCAGCCTGTGCCCATCTCCAAGGAGGAGCTAGAACAAATCATGAACCGCATGAACAGAGATACCGCTAAGCACGTGGTAGACCTTTCAGTCGGAGATGCTGTCGTTATCACAGACGGGCCGTTTAAAGACTTGGAAGGTAAAATAGGAGAGATTGACGAGGAGCGAGGTAAAGCTAAGGTTTTGGTACCGATGTTTGGTCGTGAGACCCCCGTTGAGCTTGATTTTGTGCAGATACGACAGATATAACAGCTCTGATAATTTTGACATTTATTAAAAAATAAGTAATATTTAGGAACTATGGCAAAGAAAAAAGTAGAAAGACAGCTAAAGTTGCAGATAGAAGCGGGAAAGGCTACACCTGCGCCGCCGCTCGGACCTGCTCTTGGACAAGCCGGAATTAACATCGGTGATTTCGTCAACCAATTCAACGAAAAAACTCGTGAGATGATGGGTGATACCGTGCGTGTTTTGGTAAATATTTATGAAGACAGAAGTTTTGATTTTGAAATTAAGACTCCGCCAACATCAAGTCTTATTAAAAAACTTGCCGGTATCAAAAAAGGTTCAGGTAAAAACTTGATAAAAAAAGCCGGAAAGTTGACTCGCGCGCAAGTGCAAGAGATAGCAGAGAAGAAAATGCCCGACCTAAATGCACATGATATAGACGCTGCCATGAAAATAGTAGAAGGCTCGGCAAGGTCAATGGGTGTTGAGATAGTTGATTAGTTTTTTGAAAAGAAAGCCCCGCCGGCTACGCCGGCGGGGCTTTCTTGCAATATGTTTGCGCTTATATATAATCTGCCCATGGAGAACTGGTTTGTATACGCAATCTTATCGGCGCTTTTTACCGGACTTGGCGTCTTCGCGCATAAAGTAGCGGTAGAGCGCGGATACAAAAATACCGCGGTCACCATAATAGGTGACGCAACTATTATACTGCTTGCACTTTTATTTTACGCCCTATGGGGTTTTGGCTCGGGTTCGTGGGGGCTTGGCATAGCAGTAGCGCTTGCAACGGGTTTTTTGTATGTCCTGGCTCTTTTATCGCGAATGGAAGCCATGAAAAACATAGATACAGCAATATTTTTGCCACTCTATAAAACTACAGGTCCTCTTATAGCTATTTTTATTGGTATTTTGTTTTTTAGTGAATGGTTTAGTAAAAGCGAAGTGTTCGGCATGACGCTTGGAATAATCGTCCCGTTATTGCTAATACACAAAAAAGAGCACACAAGGCAAAATAATCTACCGCTTGGAGTAGTGTTTATGCTTTCGGCATCATTCCTTACCGTTTCTGCCCAAGCTTTGGCAAAATTTGGTACTCAGATTTTTGAAAATATCTTTCTTTTTGTGGCGCTTTCAACTTTTTTTAGCATGATAGGCGGTCTCTTTGTCCACTTCTTCTTCTCAAAAGACAAAAATAAACAAGAGCTTTTAGAAACTTTCAAGCATTTTGGAGTAATTGCAATTGCTGTATTTGCCGGTTTCATGCAA
The DNA here is from genome assembly GCA_015489565.1 of Patescibacteria group bacterium. Taxonomy (GTDB): domain Bacteria; phylum Patescibacteriota; class Minisyncoccia; order Phycocordibacterales; family UBA2100; genus S143-145. The sequence continues at coordinate 16,536 of WFZM01000035.1, forward strand.
TTTTTGTCTTACTCGCTTGTTATGTTTGCTTACAAAGACGGACCACTTGCGATTGTTTACACCATCAACTCTTTCTATATCCTAATCCCAATCGTTCTTTCCATCATTTTCTACAAAGAACACTTTAACTTGCGCAAAGCTCTTGCGATAGGCTTGTCTATTTTGGCGATATTTTTCTTACACTAGTAAGTAAGAGGAGAATATAATGCAAACAAGTAAGCCTAGTTTTTGTTATTTAATGCAACCTACAGAGGTTACTACATAATTACAAACCAGGCGCTGTGCCCCGTCTCCTCCGTCTAACCTGCAGTTAGTTTCGTATTTCCCCAATACTACCTTTGTACTACCTGTGGGACAATTGGTGTTTTCAATACTATTGCGTCTACCCGCCGAAGCTCCACCCCAGCAAATCGGAGGCCTAGCTCTGCCGTAGCGATCTTCTTCAGCATTAGTAGCACAGCCGGCTATAAGCTCAGGGTCTGTACCGGTATCTGTCCCGGTGTCCGTAGTGCTGGCATTTGCATCTTGGCAGACAAATTTGCTTCCATCCCAGCTTAAAACGTCGCCTACATTTGGACAGCCATTATCCGGAAGCAGTCGGGACTTTAAATAAAGATACTCAAAGTTTTCAGCTATTTGTTTTGCCGGTATTATCTCCCCGGTGTTTATCCAAGAAGTGCCATTCCAGATAGCATTCCAAGCAAAGACAAGACCACTTGCCAAAAGAAAGGCAAGGGTAGCTCCAAATACAAAACCTTTAATATTTGTTTTTTTAGATAAACCCAAGTTCTTCATGGCTATATTTTAACATAAAACATTTAAAAAATTGGAGATTATCCACATTTTGCACCTTGCTTGCTTTGCACCGATAAAAAAGCGCAAGTCTTAGACTTGCGCTTTTTGTCAAGATTGAAGTTTTAAAAGTTTTTTCCTATTCACTGGTATGCCCATCAAAATGCTCTTCTTCCGCTTCGGCTTTTGTCTTGTGGATGGTGCCATCTTTGTGCTCCGGTGGTGAATAGATTGTGTAGAGCTTCAAGGGTGTGTCGCCGGTGTTTACTATATTGTGCTCTGTGCCGGCAGGTATAACGACAGCATAGTCATCTTCTATTTCATGTTCTTCACCGTTGAGAATCGCTTTTCCCTTGCCTTGTTCTATCCTTATAAACTGATCCAAGCCATGCACTTCCATGCCTATATCATCTCCAGGCTCAATACTCATTATAACCAGTTGAGAATAATTTGAAGTGTACAATACTTTTCTAAAATACTCATTTTCCAGTGTTTCTTTTTCTATATCTACTATATATCCTTTTTTCATATGCTATTTATTAATCTTATAATTAGGTTATTAATCTACTCGCAGACAAAATAGAAGAAAATACTCGTCTGCTAAGTAGGAGTTTTTAACCTCGGCTTCATTATAGCAGGCCGGGTACGGCTTTGCAAGCGAGCAGTGACTTATAGCCTTTGCTTAATTTTAAGAGCTGCACTTATTTGATTATGAAATAAAAGAGCGTATAATTAGCCGTATTAATTATTATAAGTTAAATAAAAAATGAGTATGACAGATTCACACTTCCATACTATAGGTCAGGACAAGGCACCTGAGGAGTTAAACTTGATAGTTGAGATAAGCAAGGGTGATGCCAACAAGTACGAGTATAATAAAGACCTGGGAATAATAGAACTTGACCGAGTTCTTTACGGCCCTATGTTTTATCCGGTCAACTATTGCGATGTGCCGGGCACTTGGAACGAAGAAGATAATGACCCGCTAGATGCGGTGGTCTTTAGCACTTATCCGATAGTGCCGGGAGCGCTGGTTTACGGGCGAGTCGTTGGTGTTTTGGAGATGATAGACAATGGAGAGAAAGACTACAAGGTGATTTGTGTAAACAAAAAAGACCCGCGATACGAGCATATTGAAACGGTGGACGATTTGGCGCCGTATGATAAAAAAGACATAAAGACATTCTTTGAGACTTATAAGATACCACAAACGGGAAAGTCGTCTGTTGAAGTAGGGGACTTTTTGGGTAAGGAAGAAGCTTATAAATTGATAGAAGAGTCTATCAAAGCTTATAAAGAAAAGTTTTCCAACTAGCTTTATGTTTGAGTTGAAAAAGCCCGCAAGCTTCGCTTGCGGGCTTTTTATTCTTTGCTTTTACAAGTATAAGCTTATCAATCTAAGAGGCGAGACCTGTTAGATTTTGTTTTTTAAACTCTTAGTTTGATGCTAATTGTTACAGGAATAATTTTGCAGTTGCGGCTAAGGCGGCGGCTTTTGCCGAGAGGGTATTTGGGTTTTTGAAACTCAAAATCTTACCTTGCAGAAGCCCTTGTTCGTTTTTTGTAAATCCGCCTTCCGGTCCTACTAGTAAAATATCAAGAGTGCCAAGTTTTTCATCAAGAGACTCACCGGCAAAGTCAAGCATATATACAGATTTATCAAGATTATCATCAAGTAAGTCTTGCATGGATTTGTAAATTTCAAATTCCGGCTTGCAAAGATTGCCGGACAGTTCAAATGAGTGCGTAACAATCTCGTGAACTTTGTCAAGGTTAAGTTTGTAGTTCTTTTGTGAGCGCTCGGCATAAAAGAAAATAAATTTGCTTTGTCCTATTTGCGCCATAATACGTACAGCTTCTTTTAATTCCTTTGGGTCTATTACAGCAAGCGCGATTGACCGAGTGGTGCAGGAATATTGTGGCAGAGTTTCTTTGCGTGCAAGCCGTAGGCTCGCACGCTTCTTTTGCAAATCCGCAACTTTGTAAATATATTTTTCCGTATCTTTAAACTTTTGTACTCTTAATTCATCGCCAACTTTAAGCCGACGCGAAACAAAAACATGCGCAAACTGCTTTCCACTCAGCGCCAGCTCATCCTTCCCTGCATCTTGATGATACAAATATTGCATAAGATTATTTTACGTATATTTGAGGAAAAATAAAGCTTGAAAAGAATTCTTCGTAAATGAACTATGCAAAAACCAAAAAATGGAGGCTCAACCTCAATTTTAATTGCTTTTGTGCAGCTTAATGTTTGGTACAGCTTGCTTTCAAGTCGCTGCTTTATGCACTATGAAGACACTTTCGTGCCGTCTGTTTTAAAGTGTTATCTATGTGCCCAGTGAGACCATAAAAGCTAAAAAGCACCTAGTTTTTATCGGAATATGCTATACTTTAGGTATTATTAAGTTAAGCGTATGACTTATGTTTGATTATGGATTTATAAAAAAACAAGACAAAGAAGTTTATGAAGCTCTTGTAGGAGAAGAAAAAAGGCAAGCCGAAGGGCTTGAGCTTATCCCTTCTGAAAACTATGTTTCAAAAGCCGTGCGTGAGGCGGCGGCTTCAGTTCTTACAAACAAATACTCCGAAGGATATCCTGGCAGGCGCTACTACGGCGGGCAGGAGTGGACCGATAAAGTAGAGGACTTGGCACGCGAAAGGGTTAAAAAACTTTTCGGCGCACAGTTTGCTAATGTCCAACCTCACTCCGGAGCAAACGCAAACATTGCAATGTATTTTGCACTTCTTGAGCCGGGGGATACCGTCCTTGGTATGGACCTTTCTCACGG
>WFZM01000036.1 GCA_015489565.1 Patescibacteria group bacterium
AGATGTGTATAAGAGACAGATATTATTATTGTATTTATAGCGTCAAACATAGAAAACTGGTATCCCTAATTATAGCATATCTTTAATTGGCTTTTGCGAAATATTTATTTCCCCGGGCAAAAGAAAGTGTTAAACTTGACTTTGTCTTACTTTCTCTAACTTATCATTGGATATACATTTTTCTTTATAATTTTGATATTTGGCCGGCTCAAAGTTATACTTTCTAGCCAGTTGCGAAATATAGTTCAGATGCTCCATATTAATCTCTCCCAACACCGCCTTGTCTGTATTTTTTTCAAAAAGAAGGAGCAGACCTTCGGCCATGCAAGAGAAATTATCATCTTTTTCACAAAGCCCTAAAGGAAAATTGGCGCTCACCCCCTTGGTTTTTACGGCACCACCTTCAAGTACAAGTATATCGTCCGCATCAAAGACATCTTTGGCAACATCGGATGGCTGGGCATCGTCTATTATGATAGCACCACTTTGCAAATGCTCTTTTTTAATCAAGGCGTCCGGATGATTAGTTGCCGCTATAATTATCTGAGAGCTTTTCAAATCCGCCAAATTGTGACTTAATTGTATTTTGATATTTGGATATTTTTCTTTGAGCTCCTTTTCCAAGTTCTCAACCCTTTCTTTTTTATGCATTAAGTCTATAAGGAGAATGTTCTCAACTCCAAGCTTGACTGCCAAGCGCGCAGAACCAGAGCCGATAGAACCCGCTGCGCCAACTATTGCCAAGTTTAGGCTTTTGATATCTATATCAAAATCTTTTATAAGTCTTTGAAGTATCTTGTTTATATTTAAAACTGTATATGCGTGCCCAGTAGTTATGGCTATCTTACCATCATATACATCTTTTCCGCCATACGTCAAAGAAGCTGTAAGAGCCCCAAGAGCCGCTATTTTACCCCCTTTTCTATAGCCCAGCTTTAGGGCTTGTGATATTTTTTTCTTGGCCAATTTTCTGTTTTTTAGCATAGTCTTGGCTGTTGTAGGAGTAGACACCATGTAGCCCAGCAGTTCTCCGTCTTTGCTGATTTTTGAGGCTGTAACAGGCCACATAAAGCGTTCAAAAATACTCAAGAAAGCTCTTGGTGCCCTGCTCAAAAACGGAATTTTCTTATATATATCCTTCTCATCTCTGGGATGCACCAGGAAAATCAAATGGTTCTTTTCTTTATCTTCCTTTAGTCCCAAAAAATAAATAAGGTCTGCAAACAAATCTTTTATCAATCTCATACGCAATATTTATTAAAAATTTTTTTAACTGCCTCTTTGTATCGCTCCGGCACCGGAAGATTTGAATCCAGAAACTCTTTAGGTTCCAGAGCTTCTTTGAACTCAAGTTTTAAATGTCTTTTCCTGCCCCAAAATTCCTTGGAATTTATTTGTTCTATTCCGGAAATTTTGATTGGAATTACAATCGGGTTCCAAACCTCCATAAGAAATCCAGCGCCACCACCAAGACTTTCTCTTTTTTTCTTGTAACCACCTTCGGGAAATATACAAACGCTGTAACCGTTTTTAAGAAGCCAGCTGTGTCTTGCAAGGGACTTCTCGTAGTCTTTTACCTTGCTTGTTAGAGGTTGGGCACCCCAAGCAAGGAAAAAAAGGTCGCCATATATGTATTTTCTCCAGGAGAAATCAGGGTCTTTATAATCTCTCCCCGGCCTTGACACCCAAAAGAGAGGAAAAGCCGGAGAATAAGGCGGGGTGGCCATCGTGCTTAAAATAGGATCAAACTCACTGATATGATTTGAAATAAAGAGAATCCCCCTTTTTTCTTTTTTGGCTTTTTTAACGGCACGGGCTACTTTATCCTGCCCGCTTAAATCCATGTGCATAAATATGAAAAGCATGGCGCGCGTAGGATACCAAACCAGGCTATGTAATATTCTCGGTATAATCCTTTGCCATATATTGACTTTATGTGTTAATGACATATTACAAGAAAATAAAATTAAGCGTAAACAAAACAATAATAATCAGGCGAAACAAGTCTGACAAAATCATCGGCAGATAATCCGGCAATAAATCATAGACCAAAAAGTTCGGACTAAAGGATTTGCTCATAAAATAAAGTAAGCTCATACTCAAAGCCAAAGAAAGAAATATGCGACTTAAATGAGATGAGCCAAAAGAGAAATTAAAAGAGACTTTTCTAAATAGAATATAAAACAATAGCAAGAAAGAAAAAAATACACTTGGATATATAAATCTGAAATTACTGATAAAATTCGGCACTATGCCCGACCACAAAAGATAATCACTGGCACTAAGAGAAATTACAGAAGATAAAAGAAGACGCTCCAAGCTGTTAAAAAAGCGAAAATAACTCAATGTCAAAAAAGAAAAAAATATTGCCGATAGAATTAAAATATCTCCAAAATATTTTACATTTTCCAAATCCATGCGAGCTATTATAGCATAGTCATTTTTCTATTTTGCAACGGTCTCTGCCTCGTCCAATGTTATTGAAAGAACTTGAGATATTGCATCTTTGCCCATAGTAACCCCATAAAGCTCGCCGGCTACCGACATGGTTTGCCTGTTATGAGTTATGGTTATTATCTGTGAATTCTGAGCAAGTTGCATCAAGATATCACTGTATTTGCGTGAATTCGCCTCATCAAGCGCAGCATCTGTTTCATCCAAAATAATAAACGGTGGCGGAGAAACTTGTGAAATTGCAAATATCAAAGCGATAGACACAAGAGAGCGCTCTCCCCCCGAGAGACTCTCCATGCTGGACTGCCTTTTGCCGGGAATTTGAACCTGAACAGATATGGCATCCTGCTTCTCCCCTTCTTGATTTTGGCTTTCATAAAGCTCCAAAGAGGCTTTTCCGCCCGCAAAGAGCATTTGGAAAAAGTTTTGAAATTCAGACGAAATTTTGGCTATACCTCTTTGCATATCCTCTTCCAAATTAGCCTCAAGAGTCTTTATCACATCTTCTATTTTGACTTTGGACTGCTCCAAATCTGCAAGCTCTTTTTCAATAAATTCCATCTTGCCCTTTAAGTTCTTGTATTCATGTATGGTAGTCTCGTCCACCTCTCCCAGCTCATCAAGTTTTATCTTAATTCTTTCAATCTCCATTCTTTCATATATTTTCTTCAGAGCCCGTTGACCGGATTTAAATTCAGCCAAAAATTGCAAAAATCTTGTACCCGCTTTCGATTTGGCATCACGTACAAGCTCTTCCAGAGCATTTTCCTTCTCTTTTAAAGAATGAAGCCTTGCTTCTGTATCTTTATATTCAGCAAAAGCTCTGGAGCGCCTCTCACTAAGCTCGAGCAACTTCTCTTCTCTTGCTCTTGAGCCGGCATCCGCCTCTTTTATCTCACTTGCTATTATTTGACGCTCTTTCTTTAAAGCCAGCAACTTAGACTCCAAACCGGCTTTCTTCTCACTTAACATTTTTAGTTCTCTTTCTATTTCTTCCAGGTCAATCTTTTCAGATACTTGCTCTTCCTTCTTGTCTTGCCGACCTTGGACTGCTTCCAATGTTTCTTTTATGTCAACAAGTTCTTCTCTGGCGACTGTTTGACCCTTTGTCAAAGCTTCTAGAACTTTTAAAAGCTTAGCAAAAATTTCAGCTGAAATCTCAAAACTACCGGCCTTATTTTTTCCTTTTTTAAAAGCGGAGATGCTTGCAAAGGCCTCTTTGCGTGCTTGATTTTCAGCCATCTTTGCTCTTATATTTAAAATTTCATTTTCAATATCCGAGATTTCTTCGCTTAGAGTCTGCAGCTTGCTTTTTAAATTCAAGAGTTCCGGATTGTCATCTGCTCTCTTAAAATGACGCAAAGCCTGGTCGGCAGAATCATGTTTGGCTTTTGCGCGACTTAGCTCTTGCAATAGCTCTGCTCTTTCTTTAGCATATCGTTGTTTTTTAAAATATATAAAAGAGGCGAAAGCCATTGCCAGCTCTTCTTTTAGAAAATCTATCTCTTCTTTTTTTGCTATTTGTGCTTCCAGAAATCTAAGTTGGGGCCTGAGTTCTCGCAGGCGTATTTGCGCCTCTTTCATGTTCTCTTCTGTTCTGCCGAGCTTGCGTCTGGCGTCTTTCAGTTTTATTTGATACTTCCCCAGGCCAAGCGCATCTTTAATCATCAAGAGCCTGTCTTTATCAGAAGCATTAAGCATGGCATCGGCCTCACCTTGAGAGATGATGTGGTGCGAGCTGGCGCCCAATTTTGCGGATGCCAAAAGCTCATGAATATCTTTGAGTCGCACCTGTGAATCGTTTATAAAATATTCATTAGCCCCATCTCTGTAAACCACCCTTTCTATGCGCAACTCATCAAAATCCGTATCAAAAATCTTATCTTTATTGTCAAAAAGAATAGAAACACTTGCGCGATTTAAGCGGGATTTGAAGCTGTTACCTGCCCAGATTAGGTCCTCAGCATTTTTTGAACGCAAATTTTTCTTGGATTGCTCACCAAGCACAAAGCGAAAAGCCTCGGCGACATTGCTTTTTCCGGAGCCGTTAGGCCCAACTATAGCCACAATAGGAAAGCTGAATTTCAGCTGAGACTTGTTTGGAAAAGATTTAAAACCGGAAATATTTATTTCTTTTAAAATCATCGCACTTTATTATATCATTTAATTTTAGAATTTTTTGCCGCAGAAAAAATAACACCAAAAGCAAGCAAGGTTGCCAAAATACTAGTACCACCCAAACTAAAGAAAGGTAAAGTAAGTCCCGTAAGTGGCAAGACGGCACTCATAGCGGCTATATTTACAAATGCCTGAATAAATATGCTTAAAGAAAGAGCCACTATAACAGTGGATGCCGCTAAGCTTCTGGAGTACTTTGCCAACTTAAAAGCACGCAGTACAAAAAGACTGAGGAGCAAAAGCAAAACAAAAACCCCCAAAAAGCCAAATTCTTCCGCTAAAGTCGCAAAGACAGCATCCCCTACCGGCTCGGGCAGATATCCAAATTTTTGAACCCCTTGCCCGTAACCTTTTCCAAAAAAGCCGCCGGAGCCTATTGCTATCAAGGATTGATTTATCTGATAAGAAGCACCAAGCAGGTCTTGATTTGAATTGGCAAAACTGCTAAAACGCTTTAGGATATAAGGGTGACTCATCACAACCCCCGCAAATAAAATCACTGTCAGTGATGTCGCTATCATAATGTTCTTCCATGGTGCTCCAAACAAAAAATAACTAACAGCCAGAGCAAAAACTATCACAAAGCTGGTGCTTGTATCCGGCTCCATAATCAGTATGGCAAGAGGTAAAGCCGCCACGGCAGCGGGAATAGCTAAGGACTTGACGTCTTTTATGCATCGCTTATACTTGAGCAACAAATAAGTTATAAATAAAATACTGCTATATTTCATGAATTCAGACGGCTGTAAACTTTGCCCAAAAATCACTATCCATCGCCTTGCGCCACCGGCAGAAAAAGAAAGTCCCGGCACAAAAACCAAAAGACTTAAAAGTATACTGGCAAGATACAAATAAGGGGCCGAGTTTAATATTTTTTTAAATGGAATTCTAGCTACAAAGAGCATCAAAATAAATGATAGTATCAAGCTTGCAACTTGCTTGATTAAGATACCAGATAAGAGAGAATTGTTTTTAGCCATCAGACCCAGAGCCGCCGAGCTAAAAATCAAAAAGCCCATCAGAAGCCAGAATATCAAGATGGCAAGCAGGACTTTATCCAGTCTAAAAAAAGCTAGGATTTGCTTTCGGATTTTCTTGTTTATTTTCTTTCTCTTGGCCGGCATTTTCTACGCTATTAAAGATAAGAGTACTCCCACAAATGCAAAAATTATAGCAAGGAGCCAATAACGCATGGTGACTTTATAAGAAGGCCAACCAATCGCCTCAAAGTGGTGGTGTATGGGAGCTATCTTGAATATCTTTTTACCTAGAATTTTTTTGGACAAGACCTGCAAGCCGGCCGATGCTACTGTTATAAAAAGCAGTGCGGCAACCACAGGAAGGACGGACAGACCCACTCCGCCTCCCATTTTATCCGTCATAAAAGCAATGGAGGCTATGGCAAGTGTGAGTGCCATAGAGCCGGTCTCTGTCATGTAAAAGTGCGCCGGCGGGATATTGAACCACAAAAACGCTGCCAAAGCTCCGGCTATCGTTGCGGATAATGCGGCAAGGTCTATCTGATGCTGAGTCATTGCTATAGCCGAGTACGCAAGAAAAATGAACATAAAGACTCCACCTGATAAACCGTCTATGCCATCTATAATACCACTTGAATACAAGACCAGATTTAATATCACAAAGAAAGGAATTATAGCCATTCCCAAATATAAGTATCCGTCAAAAGGTATACTTATAGAATCAACGCCGAGCTTAGCGTAAAACCACCAGCCCAAAAAACTTGAAACCAAAGCTACCACCAGAAGGCGCCAATAAAATTTTAACTCTCTTTCTTTAGGGCAAATATCCAAAAGATCGCTAAAGAAGCCTACCACAGCTCCAACCAGCATTGCAAAAAGCGGTATCCATGTCTGTGACCTTGACAAGAAGTCCATCTTGACAGTGCCGGCACTCGGCCAAATTTTGGAAATCAGCCAAATAAATAAGACTACAAAAAAGACTGAAAACCACACAACTATACCACCCATGCGTGGAACTTTTGTTTCTTTTTCTTTGTGCAATTTATTGAATTCCACAGCTTCAGTTCCGTCCAGTGCCAGCTTACCACCAGTTTTTTTCCAAACTTTAAAATGATATAAAAAATGCTCCAAAAACGGGGCAAAAACTATACCTACCACGAAACTCAAAACAGCCGGCACCAAGATTTTGATAATATCATCCATAAACCCATTATATCACAGCTAAATTTCCAAAAGAAGAATTTGCGGCGGATTAAAAAGTCGCATTGGCAGACCTATCTCTCCCGTTCCACAGGAAATAACAAGCTTACCGTTTTCATTTAAATCATAAAGCCCCCCGTGTGGAAAATCGCCCTTAGTTGGGATAACGTGTTTGTATATAAACGGTATGCGTATTTGCCCGCAGTGTGTATGCCCGGCTATAGTAATTGTATTTTTTAAATCAAGATCTAAATCTTTATATTTTAAAGTTATATCAGGATTATGAAGTAAAATAATAGCTTTTTTTGAATTTAGGGATTTTAAAATTTCCAAGTCGGCTTTATCCTCCCAGATTTCTCCCAAAGCATAAATCTTCCAGTCTTTAAAGGAGGTCTCTTGGTTCTCCAAAATTTCAACCCCCGCATTTTTAAGAGCTTCCTTTACTTCCTCCTTCTTTCTTAGGCCGCTTTGTACAATATCGTGATTGCCAAATACCGCTATGGATTTTGCCTTCAGATTTTTAAGAGGCGCCAAATCGCTTTTAGTATCATTAGAAAAATATATAAAGTCTCCGGGTAGTAAAATCAAATCAACCTTTAAGTTGTTTACTTTGTCAACCACTCTTTTTAAAAAGCCGGGGCTTTTATAGGCTCCAATATGCGTATCTGAAAATACAGCGACCTTAATTTCGGGATTTTGGCTTAGTTTTATCTTTTTAACCGTAATAATCTGTGGTTCTATAAAACGCGACCAAATAAAGACTGCGCTAAAGAGAATTAAAAAAATCAAAACTGCGCGCAAAGAAAAACTTAAAACAGTATATTTTTTAAACAACAAAAAAGCAGACAAGAATAAAATAAAAAAGGTCAAATATGAAAGATAATATATGCTTTTGGCTAAAAATAAAAACTCGGTATTTTGCATCTCAGTATTTTAACACAATGCAAAAAAGATAAAAACTATCGCCGTAATCCCAAGCCTATTTCAATAATTTCACTTTTTAAACACCATGGTTCAGCAGATTCTTTAGAATACTCAAGATAAAATTTTATAACTTCTCGCTTTCTATCTACGTTGCAAGAAATTCGTATAAACTTCAAATCACTCAATAAGGTAATAGCGTTTATGCTATCTTTTGTCTTCAAACGTAAGGCAAAAGCAGCTTTAGAATCTTCAAGCTCCTCAAACTCTAAAGTAAAAAAAGGAAAGTTTATATAATAAATAGTAGAAGATTCAAGTTTTGACAAGACTCCTGGCGTATTAATGGCTATTTGTCCAGCCCTTTGTGCTACTGTAGCTATTGTCCTAAAATTTCCACTTTCCAAATTCTCCAGCATATTTTTTATTAAGCTCTTTAATAATAATCAGACTGGCACCTATCTGATCTGGATATTTTATACCTTTTAGCTTAAGCTAAGTCAAGAAAAAGCGTCCGCGACAGAGCCGCGGACGCTTTTTAGTCTTTATTTTTACGCATCAAGTGAGTCTTTTAATGTTATGATAGACGCCACTTCATCTTTGTCACGCAATTTCATTATGCGCACACCTTGAGTTTGCCTACCTTGCAGTTTTACCTCATCCAGGTCAGTCCTTATTACAACTCCGTTTTTGGAAATTGCAACCAGCTCACCACCTAGCTTGTCTATAATTTCAGCACCAACTATTTCTTTGGTTTTTGGGCTTATTTGAATTGTTTTTATGCCGGAGCCGCCACGAGATTGAGTACGATACTCCTCAACGCCTGTTTTCTTTCCATAACCCGTACTTGTTATTACGAGCAATGCCTTATTGTCTTTGTCTTTGCTGTTTACCACTCCGGCACCTACTACAATATCATCTTTTTTCAAACTTATACCTTTTACACCGGCTGCCGCACGACCCATAGCGCGAACATCTGACTCTTTAAAGCGAATGGATTGACCCCCTTTTGTTACCATAAATATCTCATCTTTATCTCGTACAAAACCTGCAGAAATCAGCCTGTCTCCGTCTTTTAGCTTTATAGCGATTATTCCGTTTCTGCGAACATCAAAGAATTGCTTAGCCTCTGTCTTTTTAATAAGTCCGCTACGTGTAGCCATGAAAAGATGTAGACCTTTTTCTTCTTTTGTATCTTTTGGCATTGGCAATACCGATGTAACTCGCTCTCCCTGCTCTATGGAAAGGAAGTTCATTATGGACTTTCCTTTTGTGGAGCGCTTACCTTCCGGCAGTTCGTACATTTTTATTTTATAGACCTTTCCTTTGTCGGTAAAGAAAAGAAGGTCTGAGTGCGCCGAAGCAGTCAAAAATACGCTTACCACGTCTTCCTCTTTTGTGTTCATGTCCACAACTCCCACGCCGCCACGCTTTTGCTTTTTGTATTCAGATGGATTGGTGCGCTTTACATATCCCCCTTTGGTAAGCACGAGTGCAAATTCCTCGTCCGGCACCAAATCTTCCATTGAGAAATTCTTTGCGGCGCGCGCCATTATTTTTGTCCGCCGTTCATCGCCATATTTATCCGCTATTTCTTGAAGCTCTTTTTTAATCAAATTCATAAGTTTCTTTTTACTCTTTAGTATGGCTTCAAGTTCTTTTATAAGCTTCTGGATTTCTTTAAGCTCGTCTTCTATCTTCTTGCGTTCAAGGTTGGCAAGCTTTTGAAGCTTCATTTCCAGTATGGCATTGGCTTGTATTTCAGAAAACTTAAATTTCTTCATCAGGTTATTGCGCGCAGTCGGAACGTCTTTTGAAGCTTTAATGGTTTTTATTACTTCATCTATATGATCCAGCGCCTTTTTAAGCCCCAGCAAAATGTGCTCACGAGCTTTTGCTTTGTCTAGCTCAAACTGAGTTCTACGTGTTACAACTTCCGTTCTGTGACTTATGTAGTTTTCCAATATAGCTTTTAAGGATAGAGTTTGGGGCACCCCGTCAACAAGTGCGAGCATATTGTAGTGGAAAGTATCTTCAAGTTGAGTATGCTTGTAAATATAATTCAAAACATTTTGCGGATGCGCTGAACTTTTTAAGTCTATAACTACGCGAATATCGCTCGTGGATTCGTCTCTTATGTCTTTTATGCCGTCTAGTTTTTTATCATGCACCAGCGAAGCTATTTTTTGCAAGAGGGTTGCTTTGTTTACTCTGTAAGGAAGAGAGCTTATGACTATCTGGTGTTTCCCTTTTTTACCTTCTACAATTTCAGCTTCCCCACGCACCACAACTCCGCCACGCCCGGTAGCATAGGCGTGTGCAATGTCTTTTTTGTTAAAAGCTATACCTCCAACCGGAAAATCCGGGCCTTTGACAAATTCAAGCAAATCTTCCGTGCTGGCTTTGGGGTTGTCTATAAGGTGCACAGTGGCATCCACAAGCTCACGCAAATTGTGAGGAGGAATATTGGTTGCCATACCAACAGCAATACCGAGCGTTCCGTTTAAAAGTAAGTTGGGTACAGCGGCGGGCAAAACGGTTGGCTCCTGGTGAGTATTGTCAAAGTTTGGACGAAAATCAACAGTATTTTTCTCTATATCACGAAGCATCTCCACGGCAAGCCCGGACATCTTAGCTTCAGTATAACGATAGGCTGCAGCCGGGTCGCCATCTATGGACCCAAAGTTTCCCTGACCTATAATCAACGGATAGCGCATGGAAAAGTCTTGTGCCATACCTACCATAGTGTCATAGACCGCCGAGTCACCGTGAGGGTGGTATTTACCTATAACTTCACCTACTACCGTTGCGGACTTTTTGGTCTTGGCTTGTGGGGTAAGCCCGGACTTGTGCATAGCGTAAAGTATGCGCCTGTGTACGGGCTTAAGCCCGTCGCGCACATCAGGCAAGGCGCGGGAAGTAATAACGCTCATCGCATAGTTCAAATACGACTCTTTAACTTCGGCGGAAATACCCTGTTCTATCACACCTTTTTCTTCATTTTGTTCTTCTTTTTTATCTTTTTTATCTCTCATACGCTAAATTTCTAAATTAAACGGCTCTCTTTTATAGTCATTTTCTTGCTCTTTTTGTGTATTAGAAGCTTTTTTTGAGGTTAAGTCATAAAAACTACTTCCCAAAGATTCCAAGGCTGCTGCCTCTTGATTATCTAAATTGTTGTTTTTGCTGTTATTTTGCATTTCTTTTTCAGGGCCCTTCTTAGCTCTTGGCACTTTAACAGTCTCGGAGTTCACAGGACTAAATCCGGCAACCCATACAAAAAACAAAAGCACGGCAACCGTCCCTGAAGCCAAGAAAGCATAGGTTAGTTTTTGCTCATCACTTGCATTCTCTTGAATATGTTTTAAGACCTTCTTCATAAGAATTTAGAATTTAAGACTTCAAGACTATAAGTTCCGCATTTTTGTCTTCCAAATCTTTCTTTTTAAATACAAATTTCTCTATTGGCGACGCGTCTGAACTTGCCTCCTTTAAAAAGTTTTTAAGCGAATCCTTTTTGCCAAGCGCTTCAAAGTGTACCGGAATTATAATCTTGGGCTCGAGCGAGACTGCCAGCTTATAAGCCTCGGCATAATTTAAGACGCCTTCATCACCAATAGGAACAAAAACAATATCTACCGACTCCATGTCTTCTATGAAATCCAATTTAGCTTTGGGGTCTGACAAGGCGCCAAAGAAAATCATGTTTACATTATCCACGGTTAAACTATAGATTGTGTTTAACCCTTGTTTTTTGTATTCGCTTTTGCTCTCAGTTCCGTGCACAAATACATTTTTGATTTCGTACTCACCCGGACCATCTATAACAAATGGCTCTTTATCTTTGCGAGTCACCTCCGCCACACCGTTAAATTCCGGCAAATTTCTGCTGACTAGCACTAGATCGGCTCCAAAGCGGACAGGTTTTATTTTTTTAAAATCTTTTGAAATGGGGTTTACGGCTATCGTTAAATCGCCACTGCTTATCTTTATCATTTGCACCCCGTGGTATGTAATAATCATAACAGGCATATTATAACAGCTTTAAAGCTGAAAATCTATTTTGACAAATTATGGCTTTTGTGAGTTAAGTTCTTGAGCTTTTTGGGTGGAGGTGCCTATGCTGTAAGCAAGAGCATCTCTCTGATTTAAAGAACTCAGAAGATTTTATTTAATTCTATGCGATTTTTCTTATAATTTGGCACATATTCTTCTACAATCTTCCAAAATGCCGGAGAGTGATTCATCTGACGCAAATGAGCAAGCTCGTGCACAATCAAATAATCCGCCTGTTCCGGCTTTAAGAAAATTATTTTATAATTAAAATTCAAATTCTTCTTTATGGAACAACTGCCCCAGCGAGTTTTCATATTTTTGATTGCTATCCTATTGTAGTCTAAATCCATTTGCGTTGCCCAGTATGCCACGCGCTTAGCGCAAAACTCTCTTGCCTTTTCGCGATATTTCTCATACTGCTCGCGTGAATAATTAAAAAGCCGTGGATCTGCATTTTGCGGGCGCTTTGTTTGCATCTTTTGCAGCTGCCTCAAAATCCAATCCCTCTTTTGCTCCACAAGCCGCTCGGCAAAATATTTCGGCACAAGCCTTGGCGCTGTCACCACCACTTCCCCACGCGCACTCACCGAGAGTCTCACACTCTTTGCTCGCGCCGACTTTTTTATTTTATAGTTGATTTTTTGCGCCATAATGCTTATAAAGAAATGTATTTTGCGTTTTCTATTTCTCCAAAAGCTTCCTCAAAGTGTAAATCCAGTCTTCATTTTGGTCGTGAGCATTTTCAGTGTCGTTTTCTTTTTGTTTAAGGAGCCACTCTAAATATCCGGGGTCAATTTCCGCAATTTCTTTTAAAAGTTTGCCGGTATATTTACCAAAAGATATTCTTTTAATTTCCACAGGGCTCTCTGTTATCTCAATCATTTTCTCAATCACCGCATCATGCTCACCCAAGTCCTCAAAAAGCTTATTGTAAAGTCTCTCAAAAAGCACTTTAAGAACTCGCACATCACCTAGAGCATCGTGCGCCTGAGCTTCTTTAACACGCAAATCAAGCGCATAGCGCAAATATTGCAAACGATATGCTCCAAGTTTTGCATCTTTATCTAAATATTGCGAAACTTTTAAAGTGTCTATAAGCTTATTTATCTGCAGACCTTCTTTGGCAAGCATTGCCGCATCAAATTGCGCATTGTGCGCCACAAAAATTACATCCGGATTAGCCAAAAGTTCTAGCAAATGCTTGTGGGTTTTAGAGCCTTCAAACGGCTCTTTGTCTGCTACATCGCGATTTGTATAATGCGTAGCTTCCATCGCCTCAATGCAAAGTGGCACCGGGGGCTTGAACATTTCCATGTATTCTTTACCATCAAAATCGTACGCCACTTGAAAAACTCTATCCTTCTCTTCCCGTCCCGTTGTTTCCGTATCTATAAAAAGCAGATTTTTAAATTTATCTTCGACCATAATTCGTAGTATTGTATCACATGAAGTTTTATTTTTAAATTAAGCGTATAAGTTTACTGAAGCTTGCAAACTTGCATATTTTGACTAATTTCAATTTTAGCATCACAAACAAAGCGCGATTTGGCTTTGCCAAATCGCGCGCTTTTTTGTTTCTTATTTCATTTTTTATTTATTATCTTTTCTGTCTCTTATACACATCTG
>WFZM01000037.1 GCA_015489565.1 Patescibacteria group bacterium
ATTTTATACATTGCTTTTCGCACTTCTCTTTCATTGTCTTGTCGCCAATTTCCTCACAAGCACTACAAGGCACAGCCATAGCTCCCATGCCTGAGGCGGCTCCTGATGCCCCGGTTCCCGGCATACCAAAGCCTCCCATCATGTTTTGCATTATCTCTTCTTGACTTGAGAATTTCATATCTTTAGGAGGGTTTAGTAAATTAGAGTCAGGCGTCCACTTTTCACAATTAAGCCCCGGCACTTTGAAATTACTTTTCTTCAGCTCTTCCAAGTCAGCTATCTCCGGTGGGCTAAAATCATTGTTTTCATCATTATTAAAGACTAAGCCCCCACTAAGCATACCCGGAACCGCAAAGGCAGAACCCCAAGCATAGGTCTTGTCTTTTGTTATAAGTATATGCATATCGCGCTTACCCATTTGCTTGTGATTTATAACTGAGTCATACCTTGCTTTGTCTTTGTAAAAGTACATTGTACCTTCGCTGGTACCCGCATCTCCCATAGCGGTAATGCGAGTACACTTAACTCCACTGTCGGCGCTAAGCGCAGATAATAAGCCCGAGCCTTTAGAGTCTGAGCTCTTGCCTGAGAAAAAGAGCCAGCCACCGACAAGCACAATAACTAAAGCTCCCAAAGCTAAATAAATATTTTTATTCATAAGCCTAATATTATTAGATTAATAATTAACTCTTGAGAGTATTTTACTCCTGTAAAAGCTACTTTGCAAGTTGAAATAATTTTTAAATTTTTTCTCTAAATAAATAGTGTGCCACTTTTTTTCTTATTAAGAAACTGTGTTTTACCCATCTTTTATCAGTTTTGCCACTTAATATTTAATATTTTGTCTAGTTTCTTATTTATTATCTCTTATCTATTATTTATTATATTATTCCACCGTCACGCTCTTTGCCAGATTGCGAGGTTTGTCTACATTTAAGCCTTTTTCTTTTGCTAGGTGGTAAGCAAGAAGCTGAAGCGGTAAGGATTGAAGGATTATGTTTGCTTTGCTTTTTATATAATTTAACTCAAAGTAGCGGTCTGAGATTTTCTTTGCGTCTTTGTGGGTTTTGTCTAAAACAGATATGAGATACGCTCCGCGCGCTTTAACCTCTTGCGCGTTTGAGAAAGTTTTCTCATAAAGCTCATTTCCAAAAAACATCAAAACCGGAAAGTCTTTTTCAATAAGCGCGATTGGGCCGTGCTTTAGTTCGCCTGATGGGTAGCCCTCTGCATGAATATAGCTTATCTCTTTTATTTTTAAAGCAGACTCAAAGGCAAGCGCAAGCTCGCCGGCGCGCGCTAAAGTATACATTGAATTTGCTTTTTTAAGCGCTTTGGCAATCTCTTTTGCTTTTTTATCTATCTTTTTTATTTCTTTTTTCAAAATATCGGGCAAAATTTGAAGCTCCTTTAAAAGAGTTTTGTCTTTTCTTTCAAGTCCAAGTTTTAGCTCTTTTATTTTTGCGTAAATCAAAATCAAAACCGCAATTTGCGAGCTAAACGCTTTTGTGCTTGCAACGGAAATCTCGGGGCCTGCGTGGTTGTATACCCCTGCGTGAGTCTCGCGCGCTATTGAGCTTGCAACCGTGTTTGTAATACCAAGGCAAAGCGCGCCTGCTTCTTTGTATTTTTTAAGCGCCTCTTTCGTGTCCGCCGTCTCTCCTGACTGAGAGATAAAAAAAGCTACCGTACCTTCGCGAACCCTAGCTTTTGAGTATTTTGCTTCTGATGCAAGCAGGTTAAAAACAGGAACGCCCAAAGACTCAAAAAGGTCTTTAACTGCCAAAGTGGCGTTGAAAGATGTGCCTGCCGCTACAAAGTGAATCTCTTTTGCGCTTTCAAGCTCCTTTTCCACGTCTTTTAGCCCACCTAAAACAGCGCGGCCGTTTTTTATCCTCCCTGCAATTGACGAATAAATTGAATCCGGCTGCTCATAAATCTCTTTTAGCATAAAAGAGTCAAAGTTGCCTTTCTCTGCGCTTGTTAGCGACTCGTCAAAGTCTTCTATCTTGCTTGTCTTTTGCTTGCCGTCTTTGAAGCTAAAGTGACGAAAGCCAAAGCCTCCCACCAAAGCATAGTCAAAATCATCCAAGTAAATCACCCTTTTGCTAAAATTTGAAAGCGCTAAGGCATCTGATGCTATATAAAAATCTTTTTCAGATACCCCAACAACCAAAGGAGAAGAAAGCCGAGCCAAGAAAAGCTGATTCTCGTCCTCCACAAAAGCTACTATTGCAAAGGCTCCACGCAAAGCTTTTAAAGTTTTCTCAAAAGCTTTTTGGCTGTCTTTTTCTTGTTTTAAATTGTAGTCAAAAAGCGCTGCTACTTTTTCTGTGTCTGTATCCGTACTAAATTTGTAGCCCCGCTTTTTTAGAAAACTCTCTATTTCTTTGTAGTTTTCAATTATTCCGTTGTGAACTAGGTATACCCGTCCCTGTCTGTGAGGGTGCGCGTTAGTGACGCTTGGTTTGCCGTGGGTTGCCCATCGTGTATGAGCAATACCAAGCCCGCCTTTTTCAAATTCAACTCCTTTTAGTTTTTCTTTAAGATTTTTTAGCTCTCCTGTTGCTTTTTCAAAAACAATTTTCTTTCCCTGCTTTATCGCAATACCTGCACTGTCGTAGCCTCTGTACTCTAGTTTCTCTAGAATTGATATTAAAACTTTGTCTGTATTTTCTTTTTCTCCAAAATATCCCGCTATCCCACACATATTTTTATTTAATTTTAACTATTAATTTGATTCCAGTCCAGTGTAGCGAAATAATCGTCCAGAGTCTCTGCTCTTCGTATCTGCCTGAACTTAGCATCCTTTGTTAAAAGAAACTCCGCGCTGCGCAGCTTACCGTTATATTGAAAGCCCATAGCATATCCGTGCGCTCCGGCATCGTGCAGAACCAATATGTCCCCCACTTCTGCCTCCGGCAAAAGTCTGTCAATTGCAAATTTATCATTATTCTCGCAAAGTGAGCCCACTACGTCATATTTGTGTGTTGCAGACATGTCTTCTTTACCCAGAATTGTAATCTGGTGATATGCGCCGTATAGCGCGGGACGCATTAGATTAGACATGCTCGCATCAACTCCTATATAATCTTTATACTTTCTCATAAGATGTAAAACTTTTGTAATCAAAAATCCATATGGGCCTGTAACTGCACGCCCATATTCTGATACGATTCTTACAGCACTACCACCCTTTTGCAAATGGTTTTTATATTCACTCTCTAGCGCAACTGAAAGCTCTTTTAAATCAAGCGCTTTTTCTTCCGGCTGATACGGAATACCTAGCCCTCCGCCTATATTTAAAAATTCAAGTTCTATACCCAATCTTTCTTTTATCTCACGACTTAGATCAAGCAGCATCTTTAAAGTGTCCGCATGATAGTTAATGTCAAGCATATTTGACACTACCATGGTGTGCAGAGCAAAGCGCTTGGCGCCGTTTTTACTTGCTTTTTCGTAAGCTTGGAAAAGCTGCTCTTTTGTAAGTCCGTATTTTGCCTCAACAGGATTACCTATAATCTCATTTCCTTCTTTTAAATTGCCCGGATTGTAGCGGAAACAAACAAGCTCCGGCAATTGCCCTATATTTTCAAGGTAAAAGTCAAGATGGGTGATGTCGTCAAAATTGATAACGGCGCCCAGCTCGCGCGCTTTTTGAAATTCCTCCAACGGGGTGTCGTTTGATGTAAACATTATCTCTTCACCACGCAAGCCGACCTTTTCGGCTAAAACAAGCTCCGCCATAGAGCTACAATCCGCCCCCATTCCTTCTTCTTTTAAAATTTTTAAGATATGTGGGTTCGGGCAGGCTTTGACTGCGAAGTAATTTTTATATCCACCTTTTTCAACCCAGCTAAGCGTGTTTTTTAACTCTTTTGCAAAGTTTCGTATTCCTGCCTCATCGTAAATATAAAGAGGGCTTTTGTGTCTTTCAAGCAAGCTTTCAATTTGCTCTTTTGTAAACGGCAATTTTTTCATTGACTAAAATATATCATAAAATAAACATTTCTAAAAATTTGCATTTTTAAAATTATTGGGTAAAATATGCTGCAGTTGTGTGGCGGAGTCGGGATTTGCTTTGCAAATCCCGACTCCGCCACACAGGCATTTGTTCTTTCACAAAACATATTCCGCAGAAGCTTGGCGGTGGAGGTCAATTCTCCTGAGGAGAGTTGACGGGCTGTTACCGTTTACGGTCTACAGCCGGACACCTGAAGAGCTGAAGTGAATAAATCGTTCTTTCACAAAACATATTCCGCGATAGCTCAGCGGTAGAGCAACCGGCTGTGTCACCTTCTCAAACGCTTGTGGTATAACCACAACAAAAATGAGAAAGACCGTCGTCATTGCAAAATAGTGACGGCATTACGCAGCTTCCCGAGGGAAACCCGGGTTGAAAAACGAGGTGAACTGCTGGAAACCCTAACGTCAAGTCGAGGGCAATCAGCAGCCAAGCTTTGGGCTTATGTCCATTGAAGGTTCAGAGACTATCCCGTAAGGGAGTACTGTCTGACAATATATAGTAAGTCGGACGGGAAGCGCCTCGCACCTAAGCTCGTATGAGTATGGTGATGATATAGTCCACCCCCAATGGAAACAATGGGAATTGGTGTAACCGGTAGGTCGCAGGTTCGAATCCTGCTCGCGGAGCAAACAACAAAAACCCGCCTTAACTCTGGCGGGTTTTTTGTTGTTGCCCGTGCTGTATTTTGAACTTGAATAAACCTTGTCGCAGTGAGAATTTTATCCGGGCACCAGACTGCTCTAACAAGAGCAGTCTGGTGCCCGGGCCTGCTTGCAAAAAACAGAAGTCACGACCCTATAAAACAAGGAGTTACAACAGCGCGACTATGTTTTATAGGGAGGGTGACCGAATCCTGCTCGCGGAGCAATTTAAAAAGCCGTGATTTTGCACGGCTTTTAAAATTACTTAATTATTTATCCCATTCAAAACCGTTACCGAAAGGTCCCCATTTGGCCAGAGACTCAAAAATTGGCTTTTTTAGATTTAAATCTTCTATAATCCGCTGAGGATAAAATTCTTCCGGATTCCTATTTTTTAAGTCTATTTCTTCCACAGCATTATCTGTATAAACTCTGGCAGTAGCGCCTAAGACTTCTTTTTTGCCTATGGCATATGCCAAGTAAACCAGCACCTCTTTTGCGCTTTCTTTTGATTTTAAAATATCAACTGCCACCTGCCTAGCTTTGATAGCGCCCGAGCGATCTACTTTGCTGGCATCTTTGCCACTAAATGCGCCACCTCCCACCGGCACTCTGGGACCATAAGCATCCACCACTATTTTCCTTCCAGTCATGCCACTGTCCGCATCAAAGCCGCTAATGGACCAGTCCCCGGCAGGATTGATATTAAGCTCCATATCTTTTGTATAATCTTTGTCTGATAACCAATCCAAAACGAGACTCTTTATCCTTGAGCTTTTTAAATCCGCAACGGAAGCCAAAAGATTAACTATCTCCCCTCTGTCGTTTATAGTTACTTGCGTCTTGGCATCTGCCGGGTGTTCTTTGTATAAAAATTGAGCCAAACTTTTTGCAAGCATATGTTCTTTAGGCAACATAAGCTCATTGTCTCTACTTGCGTAGCCAACCATAATACCCTGGTCACCAGCGCCACCAGTATCTACCCCTCTTGCTATTTCAGGTGATTGTCTCTCCAGAGCAAACAAGGTCCGACTAAATTTAGTCTCGGCAATAGTTTCGGATATTTCTTTTAACTCTTTGTCCGAAATTTCGTAGCTAGAACGTATTTCACCTATGATAGATATTGCCGAATGTCCGGCCGATACTTCTATGGCTGCCCTACTGTTGGGGTCGTGTTTTAAAAGTCGGTCTAATATGGCATCAGCTATTGTGTCGCATATTTTATCTGGATGCTTTGCTGTAACATATTCTGAACTATACATATTTTTAATTTAAATTAATTTTCCTTTACCCCTAATTATTATTATAGCAAAATTAGCATCTAAAGTTTTTAATGATAATCCTGTTTAGCCTTTAATACCCCTTCTGCTTGCTCCAGGGCCTGCATGGGGCTGATCTCCCCACTCAACAAACGTTTTTTAATATCTGCAAATGCTGATGGCTCGCGGTCTTGAGCTCCCATAACAGCAGCTTGCTGTTCTAAAATGTGTATTTGAGCCAATGCGTCGTTTATCGTCATTTTTCTTGTTCGTTCAATATTCATAGCAAAATCATATCACTTTTATTTTGATATTACCACTTTTATAAAGCCACTTGACTCTTTACCCGCTTTTTGAAACTCTTGCATAAATTCCCTGTATTTACCAGCCGGGAAACTTATGGTTTTGCTATAGTTTGGCGACAAAAGTGTAACGCTTTTTGCGCCACTGCCGATTTGCGACCGGACAAAACGTCGCGCCGCCGGGTAGCTTGCGGTAAATATCGCGTTTGGGGATATTTTAATGGTTGTTTCCCCAACACTCCTAAGTTTCTCTTTCATTAAGTTAGCATCATGTTTTATCTTCATCTGTAAGACAAATCTTCTAAATTTTTTAAGCGCATCAGTTTTACCGTTCAAGCGTAACCAATCCCTATAATCCTCCGTTTCATCGGAGTTGCATGCATCATTTAAAATATCAAATAAAAGTTCTTGCAATTTTCTGCCTGTTTTTGTTTTAAGGGGAGCATTTTCTAGTGTATTTATAATTAACTGCAACAAATCTGTAATTTCTAGTCGTAATTTATTTCTGATATTGTCCAGGTTTTCAAATTTTGATATTACTTCTGCTTGCTCGTTAGATAACCCGCCGAATAAATATTCTAGAATATCTCGAAACTCAGGGTTTTTGCTGTTAAATAAAGTTAGATCCGCATCACCATATTGCATAGCAAACTGTATTGGATCATGCATATCCAAAATAGTATGATACAATGTGGTTGCATCAATTGTGCCCCTACCCTGCTTTATTTCTTGCTGGGTATCATTTACAAATTTCCAAATACTATCATCAGACAATGATTTTAAAAGATCAAATAATCCATACCCTGACTCAGCATTATATTCAGATAAATATTGAATTAAATCTAATTGTTCAGGTGTTAAATTTGCATCCTGAATGTTGTGTATTTTTGACAGCTCTCTCTTGCATGTTGGCGTGACTATAACAAGACTAGCGCCGGCTCCTCCAAACAAAAAAGTGCGTCTCGCCTCGTCAGTTTCCGTATGAGTGCTGCTGCGCAAAGCACTTGCCACTCTGCGCAAAACTCTTCTCCATGCATTGCGCAGTCTTTGCCTATAAGATATGCTCGTTTCAATTTGATCTTGCCATTTTCGCCCTTACTTTCTGTTTTCAATTTTGGCATGAGTTTAATATATACAAACCTTGCTATTTTTGCAATTTTTTGTTTAACATATCAAGTATTTTAACCAATCGCTCTCTTTCCTTTACCGTATGTTTATTAAAATTTTGAATGGTTTCAAAAAGCTCCCATGAGTCGTCTTTAAGCAGGTCTTTAAGCTCTATCAAATGTTTATATGAAAATGTGCCTGTGTCAAAATCTTTAATATTCATTTCAGCCAGCGCTCGGCCTATAAAATGTGTTATACCTTGGACAAGTGCCATCTCTTTGTCATGTTCGCGTGCAGACTTTTCAATTACTTTAAGTCCGAGTTTATTTTCCAAAAATCTTTTTATTGCCAGATAATCTTTTTTTGCAAAATTGTCGTTGCAAAGGACTATTTTAGAACCTTTTAGCCCGTATTTTTTATACGATTGCGGACCAAATATGGGGTGTGTTCCAAGTCGTGGGTTGTTGGGAAAATACTTTTTCATTATCTTCATTGGATATTCTTTTACGGAAGATACATCTAAAATATATGTGCTGTCCGGCACTTTTGCGTTTTTCTTTAACGACTTTATTGCATCTTCTAAAAACTGCACCGGAACGGAAAAAATAATCATGTCGCTTTCTTTTAAATTCTCAAGTGAGACAAAATGAGCGTATTTGTCTTTACCGTCCGGTTTTAATGAGCGTGAATAAACCGATACATCAAAATTTCTTGATAATACACGCGCCATAAGTTTACCAAAGGCCCCATAGCCCACGATAGATATTTTAAGTTTTGAGCTCATAGGGGCAAATAATAACATGAGTTCTTAAAAATGCTATAATTTTGCCATGAAACTAGTGTGTCTATCAAAGTCACTGCGTGAGATGAGGAAAATACTAACGCTTTTATTGATTATTTTCTCAATATTTTTTAGCTTTTGGCTCTTTTATAAAAATCCTGGCTCAAGTAACAAACCCCTTTTAAAAGACCCAAAGAAGCTTAAGGAATCCAAGATTTTAAATGGCTATAATTTGCAGGCAGTGAAACTTGCAAAAGTTATAGACGGAGATACCATAGAACTTACAGACGGACGAAAAGTTCGCATGCTCGGCATAGACGCACCTGAGACAGAGCACTCTCCGCGTGCCAAAAATCGCGGGACTGCGGATTGCTTTGCGAAAGAATCTACAGATTATCTTAAAAAACTTTTACACTCAAAAAAACTTTACCTAAGGCTTGACCCCAGCAAAAATATCCACGATAAATACGGACGAGTTTTGGCATACATCTTTGTTAAAGATGGTGCTCAATTCCGAAATGTGAATTTGGAAATGATAAAAAACGGATATGCTTATGAATATACATATCATCATGAAAAATACTTGTATCAAACAGAATTTAAAAAAGCTCAAGAACTGGCAAAACAAGCAAAACGCGGACTTTGGGCGGATAGTGCTTGTGTAAAATGAAAAAGCCAGGGTGCAAAACGCACACGAGCGCCTATTCAGATTTACGTAACGCCCAACAGACAATAAATTGGCTTGAAAATCCTGGGGGTGCGCATCATTGCTTGTATACGCCAAGTAGCTCTTTTGCCTCCTTAACATTCCATCTCATAGCGAGCAACCCCGCATTATATTGTTTTGCGAAATTCAAGAGGCTGTCAGAACTTGAAGAGCCTGCCAAGCCAAAATATTCTAACAATACACGTTTTGCTCTCTTGTTTATGTCCCATGGTCTTGCCAATACCACTGCAAAGGAATTTGGTCGATTGGCGATTGAGCGGCAATTCCGTCCAAGTATTCTTTTAAACTTTTCGGCATATTTTTGATTACTGGAATAATGAGCTTTAATTTGCACAAACCATAAAGTGCCAACAGGCAATGGCTGCATTCCGTTTTGTAAAATTGACATGGCCTTAAACCATGCGTCTGTTCCCGCTTGATTGCACGCCGTTGCCAAATAATTTTCAAAGTGATTAGCAGGTATTTTTTTACTAATTTGCCGCATCCATTTTGAGAACTTTTCTTTATGTATCAATATCAAATCTATTTGTTTTTTAACATCGTAAAATGGATCCGGTATAGCCAAACTAAAATCCGGATGTTTCGCCATAATATGCAGTCTGCTGGCTGCCATACCTACTGTGCCGGCATAAAGCGCATCCATGTTGCTTTTTACACTTTCTCGATATTGTACGCCCGCGCCTTCATTTTCCAATCTTTCGTAAAACTCTTTAACCAAATCTCTGTATTCCACCCAGATATTACTAAAACTCTCTTTGCTTCTTACTGCTACCCAAGATAAATACTGCATCGCATACGCATTGTTTTTGTACACTTCTAACATGGCGTCACGCGAAATGCCAAAATCTCTTAAAAAGTTGTAGAAAAAGATATAATGTAAATGACAAAAAAGTCTTACCCTAAAACGAGCGCGCTGTCTGTGGCGGCGAAGATACAATTCAAGACTACTACCCTCTTCGTTTACCCCAAAACTGAAGTGGTCATAAATTAAGTATTCCCAGTCTGCCAAAAAGCGCCTTCTTTTTTGTTCTATATCTTGTAAAATATTTCTATCCATTTTCACATCTCCGGCGTTCAATATGCGCTGCAAGACACAGCGATGAAAGTCCTGTGCGCTTTGCATAAAATCTTTTTCAAAGCGACGCAACAAGTCTTCGCCAAAATTTTCTCCAGAGAATTCGTCCGCGCGCCAAGAGTGTTTTTTTATTGCAGGTGCATCTTTCATATTTTTATGTTATCATGTGTTTTGTATGAATACATTAAATAAGATATTAATTTTGTCAATAGCCGGGATGTTATTTTCCGGATACTTATCAGCTGTTAAATTATTTTCGCAAACTTGCGCCATAGATAGCGGTTGTTCGTACTTTTTAGGATACCCAACTTGCTACTACGGATTTGCTTTCTTTGCAGTTATTTTTATTTTAACTTTAGCTAATAAATTCTGCTCTTGGGGAGGCAAAAAAATGGCAACTGCAAGGCTTCATGCGCTTAGAACTGTTACAGCTTTGGGCATTGTGTTTTCACTATATTTTTCCGTAGTGGAGATATGGAAAATGATTAGCGAAAAGATGGTTTACGGAGCCTTGATTTTGCCTACCTGTTTTTATGGACTCATAGTTTATATATGGGTCTTTGCATTAGCCATGAAGCTAAAAAATAACAAAGAGAGCGAGACAGAAAGTAAATCAGAAAATGAAATAAGTGCAGAAGATGAGCAGGTGACAAGCGAAGACTTAAAAGAAGAATCTGAAGAAGAAAGCTCACATGTAGCTTAAGTCTAATATTGCAAAAACACTCCGGATTAAATCTCTGGAGTGTTTTTTTCGTGGTAGCAGAGGAACGCGGGTAGGCTTACAAAAGAGCCGGCAACCCTACGGGTTGCCGGCTCTTTAGCTTTAAAATTATTTATTTCTTTTAGGCAGAGCTTCGCAAGCCACTCCGTCTTTGTCACCATCAAGCCTGTTTACATCTTTACCGAAAGCTACACACTCTTCCATTTTAGCCTGAGCGTCTTCTTGATATTCAAAATCGCTACAGTTGTACTCATCCTTCTGTTCATCTCCACATACCGTACCCAAGCTTTTACCTGTCAGATTACCCTTTGAGTCTCGTTGCATCTCAGCTTCTTTAAAGCTTTTACCTTGCAAAAGCGCCCCAAGGTCAAAATCTTTATTTGAAACTTCCATACCCAAGGCTCCAAGAAGCAATATTATGACGGCAAGCACGATGCCTTTTTTCGTCTTTCTGCTCTTTGAGCCGCTAAAGTCTGTGGCTTTTTCACCTAAGTTTTTCAAATCTTTTAAATCAAAGTTCATAAACAATATTAAAAACTTATAAAATTATTAAATCGTAAAATAATAATAAATAGCAATAGCGAGTAATATCAATATAACCGCTATGCGCACTTTTTTATTAAATCTTAAATTATTCATAATTAAATTATACCTTTTTAAAAGCAAAAGTCCATTTATAAACTTCTACGA
>WFZM01000038.1 GCA_015489565.1 Patescibacteria group bacterium
TCAGATGTGTATAAGAGACAGGTTAAAGCCGTACTGAAGGTTGTATACCTCTTTAAATCCCAAGCTCTTCATTTTTTGCAAGGTGTCGCCCGAGCGATGTCCGGAGCGGCAATATATAAAGTAGCGCTTGTTTTTATCCAGCGCCGAAAGCTTTGCCATAAAGTCCGGCGCGTAATAATCTACCTCCTTTGCTCCCTTAATATGTCCCGCATTATATTCATCCATAGTACGAACATCTAGCAAAATCGTATTTGGGTCATTTTTATACTTTTCAAGAGCCGTCGCAAAATCTTGAGCGCTTAAATTTATATAAGTACCGGAATTTTTTGCTTCCCTTGCTGCTTTTGCATTATTTTCCGTAGTGTTATTTTTCATAGAAGATGTTCCTGACCAATATATTGCCCCGGCAATTAGCGCCAGTGCAAGAAGAGTGGCTATTAAATTTGTTTTGTTTTTCATAAGCTCGTAGTATTTAATTACAGTTAATTTAAATCCTTATAATTCCTTAATCTATTTTTAAATGAAGGTTAAAGTCTAAATATCAAAAATGCTTTTGGCCGAATTATATCTTATTTTCGGCAACGTTTGGTTATGCACAAAATGCTTTTCATATTGCTCGTATTATATCACAAAACTCAAGACATAAAGAGTAAATACTCCAAAAGCATTTATGGCCGGACGCCCTGACGGACAAGAAAGATACTTTTTGAACTTAAATAAAAATATAAATCATAAAGGGCAAACAAGAACATGGAGTAAAATGCATTACCCAAAATTGAATTCTTCAAAAAAGGCAGGCCGGCTATTAAAGATTGAGCAAGACCTGAAATGCCCGGACTATAATAAGGAGTAAAAAGCCAAACTGCAGAATTGGTAATAAAATAAAAAATCAAAGAACCCAAAATGCTAAGAAACAATAGCTTATGGTACGAACGATTCTGCCTCGCGAAAAACGCCACTAGAGATGAGATTATAAATGCCACGTAGACACTAAGCATTACTTTAAGTTCGTAAAACCCTATGAAGTAATCTGAAACTGCCATTATTATAAAGCCTGCAAAAAACGAATATCTAAAACCCAGAAAATAAGTCAAGAAAAACAGCACGGCAAAGACAGGGGTCATATTCCAAAGGTGTGGCAAAAGCCTGCCCAGCACGGCAAAGACTACCAGTCCCGCGAAAATCAAAAACTTATATCTAAAACTCAGGAATTGCATAATCTAGTAATTAGCCGGAGCATAACGCCAAATTATCTCATCTCCCTCTTTGACCTCTACCGAGCTTGCGCCTTTGTTGCTGTATTTACCGTTTACCCAAAACTGCCACCACTTGTCAGTCTTAGTATTGATGTCTTCCGGCACGCCGGCAATACTTTGTACAAATATACCCATATCTGGGCCATAGTCTTTGTATTTTATATCTATATTGTTTTTCTTTGCATATTCAAAAAGCTGCTCCGCCACCGTACCGGGCTCCTCCACTATGATTATGTATTCAAGTACAGGAGCATTCTCTTCCAAGCCATTTGTTGTCTCCTTGACAACTCCGGTCTGGGCCGTACTGTTTTTATATAAAGAACCATTTGCATACAAAATCCCAAATATCAATGCACTAAAAAGCACGGCAAGGGCTATAGTCTTGCCCGGCCCCAGTTTATCTAAATTTATTTTCTCCATACTCTTTTTTAATATTTTTTTAATACTTAATCTTATTACACAGCATTATATCACAAAGATAAGGCAAATGCATTGACCGAGTACTCTTCTTGTGTTAGCTTAAAGAAAATGGAATCAAACCTGGAAAAGCAAGAATTTATTGTATGTGCTGCAATACATTTTGATGATGGGATTGAACATGAAGGTCACCATCCGGTCAAAAGCGGCTTTGTGATTTGCGGATTGAGACATTGCAATATTTACTCTAGTGTCTACGCAGCTATACAAGCAGCGGATGGAGAATATGGCAAAATTTTAAGTCTTAATGAACCTAATAATACCAGAACTAAGATAACAGAAGGCTTCCTGACAAGTAAAAACAGATTTGTTGGCAGAAAAGAGGCTTACAAAATCGCCTTGCACGCAGGGCAA
>WFZM01000039.1 GCA_015489565.1 Patescibacteria group bacterium
GACACCTGCCCTTTTTCTATTGCACCCTTGAGTGTCTTGACTATATCATCTTGGCCTATAAGTTCATCAAAGTTTTGCGGGCGATATTTTCTATATAATGCAAGTTCTGACATGGCTATATTCTAACACATAATACTATTTAGAGAAATTATTTAAAATTTCCAAGGCCTCTTGCGGAGTTTGAGTTTCCATAAGATGCGCACGCAAAGCACGCGCGTCATTAAAATCTGAAATATAAGCTTTAAAGTGTTTTTTCATGACAGAGTAAGACTTTGTATCCAAAAGATTTTCTTCAAATATTTTTATATGCTCTTTTAAAAGTCTAATGCGTTCGTTTTTGTTCATTTTTTTGCCACTAAAAAATAGCGGATTGCCGAAAAGTCCTCTGCCTATCATAACTCCATCCAGCCCATATTGAGAAATCTTTTCTTTTGCTTCTTCCAGATTTTTTATATCTCCATTTGCTACAAGCTTTGTCTTTGGGGATATTTCGTTTCTTAGTTTGAGTAAGTTATCTACAGTTTCCCAGTGTGCATCCACCTTGGACATTTCTTGTCTGGTTCTTAGATGGACAGTTAGCACTGCCGGTTCACTACTTAGAATCTCTTTTATCCAATCCATATCAATATGGTAATATCCAAGCCTGGTCTTAACCGATACGGGAATATTAACAACGGCTTTTAATTCACTAACTATTTTTTTGGCAAGCTCCGGGTTTTTTATAAGGGCGGAGCCGGAGCCTGTTTTTTCCACCGATTTGTCCGGACAGCCCATATTTATATCCACTCCGTCAAAGCCCAATTCTTCCACCAGTCTAGCGGCGTTTTTCAAATTATCTATATTGGATCCGAAAATTTGAGCAACTATCGGATGTTCATTTTCTTTAAATTTAAGTTTCTTTAAAAGTT
The DNA here is from genome assembly GCA_015489565.1 of Patescibacteria group bacterium. Classification (GTDB taxonomy): domain Bacteria; phylum Patescibacteriota; class Minisyncoccia; order Phycocordibacterales; family UBA2100; genus S143-145. The sequence goes on from WFZM01000039.1 coordinate 909, forward strand.
TCTGCTTACCTTTTTCATCTGCCAGAGAAAGTCCGTCAGCTGAGACAAATTCGGTAAAGCTTACGAAGTTTTTTTGAGTTTTGCGGGGCAGGATTTTGGCAAGGCTTTGCCAAAATCCTGCCCCGCCCCTCTTTGGCAGACCAAAACGCGCAAACATTTGCCTAAAGGCAAAGTCTGTCACATCATCCATCGGCGCCATAATCAGCGCCGGCCAACTACTGTTCCATATCTCCTTCTTTTTCATCTTCCTTTAGTTTATAGTAAATTCTATCTTTAAATCTTAAATCTACATAGTCCAGTTGTTCTATTTCTTTTTCATTTAAATTCTTTATAAGATAAGCTATATTTTTCAATTCTGTAATATGTTTTTTGTGAGCTTTAATGTAAAAATTATCCAAGACTATTTTAATTTGCCCATCTGCATTAAAATGCATTTCTTTTACACGCAAATTATTTTTTCTTAGCAGATCTTTTGTTTGTAATAGCAAAGAGAGTTCTTCGTGTGGCAAGCTTGCTCTTAAAGGCAAATCTTTTATTATCACATCAGTTTTCTTGTCCAAACGGTAACTGTAAACTTTTGTTAGAGAACTCTTTGTTTTATTATCTTTAGCATATATAAATCCTTTTTTGTCTGCCAAGAAGCACTCATCATTCTTTTTGCAAAACAAAAAGAATGCTTGCCTCATTTTTAGCTCCAGATTCAATTCGTCCAGTCTTGATTTTTTAAAATTCAAATCTTTAATTTGCGGGTAGCTAAACAAAACAGCGGAAGCCAGCCCGCTTTTATTCAATAGTAAAGCGTTGTTGCCCGGCAAAAATAAATACTTTTCCCTAAAAATCTCTCTGTGTATGAATTTTTGCACATTCCACGCCAAGTTTTTATCGCCCAGAACTTTAATTTTCTGGATATTTATCCCGGGGATAGAGCTCAAATAAACAAATGCTGCAAACAAAAGCACAAGAAAAGATGCCGAGGAATATATGTACACTTTGCGCTTTAAAATACGCTTTTGGCGTGGGTTAAGCCATTTTCTTTTACGTACTCGTCTTTTTTGCATTAGTCCTCTTTTCTAATAAAGTCTTTGCCCATATAAGGCACAAGCGCTTCCGGAACTTTAATGGAACCGTCTTCTTGTTGATAGTTTTCTACAATAGAGACCAAAAAGCGAGGTGTGGGAGCTGCTGTAGAATTTAGGGAATGCACAAATCGCATCTTGTCGCCGTCTTTGTAGCGAATATTTAGACGACGCGTCTGGAAATCATGGAAATATGAAGCAGAAGATATTTCACGATATTTATTTTCTGATGGAACCCAAAGTTCTATATCATATTTTTTAACTTGACCTTGCCCCAAGTCACCACCGCAGTTTACAACCGTATGATACGGAATACCTAGCAATTCGGCAAACTCCTCAGTGTTTCTGTTTATCTCTTCATGGTGCTTTACTGATTCTTCATGGCTAGCTTCACAAAGAACCACCTGCTCCCATTTGAAAAATTCATGTACGCGTATAAGACCTTTTGTGTCTTTGCCGTGACTCCCAGCCTCGCGTCTAAAACATGGCGAGAATGCCAAGAACTTCTTTGGGAGTATATCTTTAGGCAGAACTTCATTCATAAAATATCCCATGGTTGCAACCTCCCCCGTTCCGGCAAGATACATATCGTCTTGCGTGGCGTAAAGATCTTCTTCACCACCGGGTAAGTATCCGGTACCCATGAGTGTTTCCTTGCGGACAAGACTGGGAACTATCAAAGGCTCAAAACCTTTACTTAAAAAGTGCTTTTGCGCCAGTTGCCAGACTGCCCATGTCAATACTGCACCGTCACCTTTCAGGTAATATCCACGGAAACCCGCCACCTTGGTCCCGCGCTCAAAATCCACCATTCCAAGCTCAAGCATCAAGTCTATATGGCTTTTTGGCTCAAAGTCAAACTTTGTAGGTTCATTCCATTTCTTGACTTCCACATTGTCCTCGTCGTCTTTTCCTTCCGGAACCGATATATCAGGGACATTTGGAACGCGGAGCATAATTTGACGCCATTCATCAAGAACTTTTTTATATTCCGCTTCTTCTTTTTTAAGCTCAGCTTTTAGCTTTTGCATTTGGGCTATAAGAGACACTTTTTCTGTGTCGCTGGCTGTAGATATTTGCTTGGAGACTTCATTTTGCTCGGCGCGTTTTTGCTCGACTTTTTGTATAAGCTCGCGCCTTTTATCGTCCAGCTCTATTAATTTGTCCAAATCTACTTTTATATGTTTTTTGCGAGCACCATCTTTAACCAGTGCCAAATTTTCCCGTATGAAGTTTATATCCAACATATATCTAGTATAAAACTTTAAAAATATATTGCAAATCTTAACTAGACCTTAAAAACTCAAGAATAAACCAAAATCTACGAGGTTTAACCTCGTAGATTTTGGTTTTGGTTTTTGGAACTTGTAAATGTTATAATTAAAAGGTGGGAAAAGATTTAATTAAAGTAAAAAAATTATCAAAAAAAGAGTTTCCACCCAATCTTTTGGAGATTCCGGACGCTCCTGAAGAGTTGCAAATTATAGGTGAGCTTCCCGATTATAATAAATACAAATATCTAACAGTAGTCGGCTCACGCGCAGTTACAAGCTACGGCAGAAGAGTATTAAATCATTTAATTGAAGGCTTAAGGGGCTACCCTATTGCCGTAGTATCCGGCCTGGCTCTTGGGACAGATGCATTGGCACACAAAAAGGCATTGGAGCTTGGGCTGCCCACTGTCGCGGTGCCAGGTTCCGGCCTTTCAAAGGAGGTGCTCTACCCAAAGAGTCATTTCTCATTAGCGCTTGAGATAGTGCGCTCGGGCGGAACTCTCTTATCCGAGTTTGATTTTAAGCAAAGCGCCGCCCCTTGGACTTTTCCCAAAAGAAACAGAATAATGGCGGCACTGGCGGACGCTGTACTTGTTATAGAGGCAAAAGAGAAATCCGGAACTCTCATCACCGCTCGGCTTGCCACAGAATATAACAAAGACCTGCTTGTTGTTCCGGGGGATATCTTTAGCGACGCTCTAAAAGGCAATTTGCAATTTTTAAAGCTGGGCGCCACTCCGGTGACAGAGCCCAGTGATATTTTAGATGTGCTGGGCCTTGATCGACAGATAGATGCTCAGACAGCCAGTCTTCACGATTTGAATTTACCTAACGATGAGCTGGCCATACTTAATGCGCTTGACGAAGCTAAAAGTAAAGATGAGTTGTTGGAAGCTAGCAAACTACCTATTAGTAAGTTCAATATAACTTTTTCAAAACTGGAACTCAAAGGGTTTATTAAAGAAGAGCTGGGGAAGGTCTTTAAATTGCTTTAGTTTTGCTCGGCTGCAAAATCACCCTATTTAAGTATTTCACTCAAGGTTTTAATTTGCCTTTCATTTAGTTTAAGTAAAATTCGCACTATATTATCAATAGTTTCTCTATTGTAAAAAAATCTTTTTCTGCCATTTTCAGGATCACGTGCAATATGTGAGTATGGCGCATCAAATCTCTGAGCTAAAATATACGCTATATCTCTTAGTGCTTTATTTTTCTCCAGCTTTGGTACTACTTTGACAGGAGCTTCTTCTGGGATAAGCTCATTTATATACAAGGCCTGCTTTATAAATCCCTCTATATCTTGTAAATACTCTGTGTTTCTGGGTATATTTTCCATATTTATTATTTTATATTTTTGTTAATTTTAATTTAAATTTCCAGTTGCTATTATTTCTCTTACTACTGATCTTTTAAAAGTTTCAGACATAACCTTGGCTAGAATCTCTGTGGCAAGGCGCCCTGCACCGGGACGCAAAGCCCTAGCTGCTTTTATGCAAAGCTCCAAGTCATCGCAAGAGTCGGCAGCCGCAGGCTTATATCTTTGTTTTAGCTCTTGGATTACTCGCTCGTTTTTTGTGTGCATATTTTTCCATGCCTGGGCTTCTGTTAACTTATCGTTCATCTTTCCATAGTATATTTAAAAAGCTTTTTGTCAAATTTTTGATTTATTTTTAATACTTGTTATTATAGGGCGCATGAAATTAGTGATAGTCGAGTCTCCGGCAAAAGCAAAGACTATAGAAAAATATCTTGGTAATGATTATATAGTTCGTGCCAGTGTCGGGCACGTGCGTGACTTGCCAAAGACTAATAAAGACGCGATAGACATTGAAGCCGGCTTTGTGCCCAAATATGTAGATTCTCCGGACAAAAAGAAAGTGATAGACGAGCTAAAAAAACTAAGCAAAAAAGCCGATGAAGTAATACTTGCTACCGACCCTGACCGCGAAGGAGAAGCTATAGCTTGGCATTTAGCAGAGATTTTAAAACTCAAAAACCCAAAGCGTGTCACTTATAACGAAATAACAAAAGAAGCTGTGCTTGAAGCGTTCAAACACCCGCGTGTGCTTGATGAGAACTTAATAAAAGCCCAAGAAGCTCGTCGCGTACTTGACCGACTTGTAGGATACGACCTTTCCGGACTCATTTGGAAAAAGGTCCGCTATGGGTTATCTGCCGGGCGTGTACAGTCCCCTGCTCTTCGCATATTAATGGAGCGTGAGAGAGAAATACGAAATTTTATCCCTGAGAAATTCTGGCAAATCAAAGCCATAGCCCATAAAGATGACTTAGCTGAATTTGAAATGCTTTGCAGCAAGGAGCCGAAAGATGAAAAAGAAGTACAACAAATCTTAGAAACTGGAAAAAAAGAAAACTGGTTTGTTGTTGATGTGCAAGAGTCCGAGGCAAAGCGTTCACCGCGCGCGCCGTTTACCACAAGCACTTTGCAACAAACCGCAAGCACCCGCCTTGGCCTTTCCCCTTCAAATACTATGCGTATTGCGCAAAAGCTTTACGAAAAGGGTCTGATAACTTATATGAGGACCGACAGCCCGACTCTTTCCAAACAAGCGCAGGCGCAAGCCTTAAAAGTAATTGAAAGCGAGTTTGGCAAAGATTTTGTGCAATCACGCAACTTTAAAAGTAAATCAAAGAATGCTCAAGAAGCTCACGAGGCAATAAGGCCGACAGACCTGAGAAAGCGTATAGCCGGAGCGACTGCCGAGCAAAAAAAGCTCTATGAGCTTATCTGGACTCGCACTATAGCAAGCCAGATGGCTGATGCCAAGCTCAAGCGTGTGAAGGTGCTTGCAAATGTAGAGAGTAAATCCATCCCGGACTTTGTCGTTCGCGGCTCCCAAGTGATTTTTGAAGGTTGGCTCAAGGCTGATCCGGCCGCCCGTGGTGAAGATAGCGAAGTTCCACCGGTCCAAAAAGGCGATAAACTTATCGTCAAAGACATAAAAGCGGAAGAAAAAGAAACGCAGCCACCAGCTCGTTATACGGAAGCCGGGCTTGTAAAAGAGCTTGAAAAGCGCGGGATTGGCCGCCCTTCCACTTACGCTTCCATTATGCGCACTTTAACAGAGCGTGGATATGTCAGCAAAGAAGGCAGAACCCTTATACCTACCGATACCGGAGACGTGGTAAGCAGCTTCCTTGAGAAGCATTTCCCAAAATACATAAGTGATACCTTCACAGCAGAGATGGAAGATGAACTGGACGACATTGCTAGCGGGAAGCGCAGTTATGTTCCAACTCTTGAAGAATTTTATAAGCCCTTTCGTAAGGAGATTGAAAGCAAAGAAGATATTCCAAAAGTTACAAGTATGGGTGACGCCCCGGAGGAGTTTAAGTGTCCGGACTGTGGTGGTCCTATGGAGTATAAGCTCTCAAAGGGTGGCAAGTTCATGAGTTGTAAAAAATTCCCCGAATGTCAAGGCGCGCGTAAGGCTGATGGTTCAATAATAGAGCCACCCAAGGAGATTGGCGAAGAGTGTCCAAAGTGTGGTCTGCACGGCGAAAAACCCAATAAAAAATCCCCCGGCGTTCTTGTTGAGCGAGAGGGGCGCTATGGTCGCTTTATCTCTTGTTCTAACTATCCAAAATGCAAATACATCAAACAAGATGCACTGCTAAACAGCACTGGAGTCAAGTGCGATACATGCAAAGACGGCGAAATGGTAGAGCGCAGGGGCCGCTTCGGGCCTTTTTACTCATGCTCTAACTACCCTGACTGCAAACGCATCACTAAAACTCGCCCTACTGGCAACCTGTGCCCCATCTGCGGCAAGCTTATGATGGAGGGGACAAAAACCATTCCTGAGCGATGTAGTGATAAATCGTGTCCGATGCACAACCCGCACAAACTCGATAAGAACAAATAGAAAATACGGGAAATATAGGCTCAGGAAAGCAGATAACTCCGGATAGTAGTTCTTTAAAAGCGCAAACCTTGTCTTACACTACTGCGCATATCTTAAAAAACTACAGCGCCGGGCATGCTACTTTGCTGCGCTATTTTTCTGTCGGCCGGAGCAATCTGTGAGTTTGTATGGAACTAGGCACTTTAGTACAAAATTATATTAAACAGCATTTATTTCTTTGTGCATCTATCTTGGTGTTCCCTAAAAAGTTCATTAGCTTTTTTGTATCGTTTTTTAGCTTTCTCATCAGCAGCTCTCTTGTTTGCTTCAGATTTTTGCCTGTCTTCTTTTATTATTTGTCTTAACACTTTTGCGGGCAACATTTCTTCCCTGCAAGGCCTGGACTGATTAACAGGCATTGCGTGACCGCCTGCAGCTACAAAGGTTTTAAATTTAGGTCGTTCTTTCATACTAACACAATACGCAGAATCTGATATTTGTCAAGTCTCAGTACTTAATTGACATATTCTACCATACTTGTCAAAACAAAATTATATTGTATAATTTAAGTATGCAAAAAACAGCAAAATCCAAAATCATATCTTTAAAAGAAATTTTAAAAGCAGTACCAAGCTCGGATAAAAAATCCAGAGAGCTTGTTGAGAAGGCCTACAATTTTGCCAAAAAAGCGCACGAAGGTCAAAAAAGATATTCCGGAGACCCCTACTTTGTTCATGTGGCGGAAACCGGCAAGGCTTTGGCAGATATGGAGATGAGCGCCACTACCATAGCGGCCGGTCTTTTGCATGATACGATAGAAGACACAGATGTTACGGCAGAAGATATACAAAGAGAATTTGGTGATGAAATACTTCATCTTGTAGAAGGTGTTACCAAGCTTGGGCATGTTCGCTATCATGGAATGAAACGGCATGCTGAAAGTTTACGCAAGCTTTTTGCGGCCACTGCTCAAGATGTAAGAGTAATGATTATAAAGTTAATGGATCGTCTGCACAATGCTCGCACACTAAAGTATGTACCGGAGCACAAAAGGGCTCGCATAGCAATAGAGACTTTGGAGATTTATGCTCCGATAGCAGATAGGCTTGGTATGGGAGTTATTAAAAAAGAGCTTGAAGATGCCGCTTTCCCCTACGCTTACCCTAAAGAGTATGAAAAAGCTTATAAGGTATTTAAAGAGCTCGGTGGAGAAGATACAAAAAGACTGGAGAAAATACACAAATCGGTTAAGAAAAAATTGGTAGAATACGGTATAAAAAATTTTCGTACCAGTGTACGCATCAAGGGTCTTTATTCTCTGTATAAAAAATTAGAACGAAAGAATTGGGACAGCACAAAAATAAAAGACATTTTTGCTTTACGCGTCATAGTAAATGAGGTTCCGGATTGCTACAATGTCTTGAGTGTTATCCATAGTGAATGGACGCCTCTTCCGGGTAAGCTCAAAGATTATATAGCCCTGCCAAAGCCCAACGGCTACAGGAGTATACACACCACTATACATACGGGAGATGGAGGTTTCTTGGAGATACAGATACGAACAGAGGAAATGCACAAAGAGGCTCAATACGGTGTAGCCTCGCATTTGACCTATAAGGAAAGTACTTGGAAAAACGCAAAGAGCGGCTCGGGCATGTCGTGGATTAAGCAGTTTTTCCCTAGTGCTTGGACGGCAGATAAAAAAGTTAGCTGCGTAGTTCCAAAAGATGAGTTTAAGCACAAGCATAAGCACTATGCTAAGTATTCTGTGCCTGAGTGGATAAGGCATTTGGCAGAAGATGCACAATGTGAGGATCCAAACGAGTTTTTAAGTGATATTAAGTCAGATTTTTTCACTCATCGCATCTTTGTTTTTACTCCAAAGGGTGATGTTATAGATTTGCCCATTGGAGCTACGCCAATAGATTTTGCTTTTGCTATCCACTCAGATATAGGAAGGCATGTATCCGGAGCTAAGGTAAACGGTAAGATGGAGTCGCTGGACAAGGAGCTTCAAAATGGGGACATAGTAGAGATACTTACAAGTAAAAGTGCTCGCCCTACTCGCAAATGGCTTGACGCAGTTAAAACCACCATGGCTAAAAAGCACATTAAAAATTGCCTGCAAAAAGAGCGAAAAGAAAACTCAAAATAAAACAAATCCCGCCTAAAGGCGGGATTTGTTTTAGTCTGAATTTAGGAGAAGTTTTGAACCGAGTAAAGATCGCTCTCATCGTTGTCTTTAGTATTGTTACCCGTATTCGTTTTCTCTATTTGTTGAGCTAGTTTATCGGCCTCTTGAACCAGAGAGTCTATATCTACCGCATCTGCATTAAAGCTTGCATTTTCAGTTGTACTATTTGCAAGAGACGCTTTTTGTGATGCTGTAAGTGTTTGACCGTCAAATCCCGGCATAGTGTCTTGCTCTTCTTTGTATTCATTAAATGTAACTCCCAAGTCGCTGGTGTTTTCGTCATTTGATGCACTGTTTTGCATAAGTTGATTTACTTGCCCTACTATTTCCGCATCTCCGCTTATTTTTGTGTCAGACAGCGGAGTATCGCTCTGCATAGTCTTTACTTCAGCGACTGAGCCGGGACTTAGCTCCGGATTTTGCATTATCATGCCTATATCCTTTTGCATTTGCTCTTCAAGATTTTCAAGTTCAGGACTTAGTTTAATATCGCTTTGTGCACCACTTGGATAGACGGGTTTTTGAGATTTACTTGCCAGGTCTTTTTCGGACTTTTCTTGATTTATTATTTCTGTTATTTTGTTTTCAAAAGCATTAAGGCTGTCCTCTGAGCTTGGACTGTTTGTCGCTGAATTTTCATGGTTTTCGCTGAGAGATTGATTGGCTGTATCATTTATTTTCCCATTGCTATTTAAAGCATCAAAGTTAGGAGCCTCTCCGGATTCTGATACTCCTTTAAATTCGCTGTTGCCACTCAAGTTGCTGTAAGAAGTTGCATCAAAGGACTCTGTACTGTCTGCGAAAGCACCAGTAGAATAAATATTTTCATTTGAATCCTGTGCAGTACTATTTTGGAAAGCTGCTTGATTGTTTTCCGGGAATGGAGAGTAATAGTCTTTATTTTCTGTTTGCTTTAGCTCTGCAGAATCTTGGTTTGTTTCAGTATCGTTTCCTGCTGTGTTCTCGTGAAATTCCGCCTTCAAGAGTTCTTCTAAGTCCTTGCTAATCTCAGGTTCTTTTGGAGGCTCTGCTTCATTAATCTGCACATTAGTTTCTTGAGCGTATTCTGTTGTATTTTGATCTACGCCCGGCTCAGTGTTTGCGCCATAATTTTGAGTGTTGACACTCATTGACTCCGGGCTTGTTTGCTCTGCAGTATTTGAGGCTTCGGTATTTGGAATCTCGGCATGGGGTTGACTATCACTTAGAGATACTTGAGTCTCTACATTTTCTGAACTTCCCTCAAAGTTATTTTTTAAAAAGCTATTTGTCTTGTCCTTTACCGCTTCATTGTTTGTTTGGTCTTCAACTGTATTTGCATTTAACGGCCCAGATTGTGCAAAGTCGGCTCCGAGAGCACTGCCTAAATTCGTGCTCGCATCTTCGCGCTCTTCACTGTTTTTTGTCTTTTCAAAGTCAGGAACTATATTGTCTGCATTGCCTGCCGCATCTTCAAGTTTAGGGGTGACTTTAGCGAGCTCGTGTGCTTGGTGGGCCTTCACGAGATTTAGCAGATGCTCCAAGTCATCTTTACTTGTAAAATCAATATGAACCCTCCCCACATTTCCATCTTTTTGCTCTATGCGCACTCTTGTGCCCAGGTTTTCTGTTAATTCTCGCTCAATTTTGCGTATTTCAGGTGGTATATGATTTTTGCGTACTTTGTCTGTAGCTACGGAGCGCGCTATGTGTTCTGCTTCTCGCACAGTGAGCTTTTGCATAGTGATTTCCTTAAAGAGCGTATTTTGCTCTTCCGGCTTGTCTGCAAGCATCAAAAGAGGACGTGCGTGACCCTCTGAAATTATGCCATTTGCAATAGCTCTTTGTATATCTTCCGGCAAAGATAAAAGACGCAGAGCGTTGGAGACATATTCACGAGATTTACCAACTTTTTTTGCTATCTGAGCATGTGTCATCTTGAACTTATCTGCCAGTTGTCTGAATGCCAATGCTTTGTCTATAGGGTTTAAATCCTCTCGTTGTAAGTTTTCTATGATGGCTAACTCAAGCTTTTCTCTGTCGGAATCTTCTTTGTCTCTTATAAGCACGGGCACCTGAGTCAATCCGGCAAGCTTGGCGGCGCGCAGACGCCTTTCACCGGCTATAAGCTCGTAGTGAACTTTAAGACCTCCGTCTGCTGTCTGTTCTTCTTTGCGTGTTACCACCAAAGGCTGAAGTACACCATATTGCTTTATGGAGTCGGCCAGGCTCTGCAGAGCATCTTCATCAAAATCTTTACGTGGCTGGTAGGGGTTTGGAACTATTTTGTCCACTTCCACCCAGAAAATTGCATTATTGTGAAATCCTTGTGTCATATACGGGCATTATAACATACTCAAAGTTGTGACAGAAATTTATGGTGCACTGGATACTGTTTAAAATGTGTATAAAATCTTTTAATCTTGATACAAGAGCCTGCTCTTCAAGTGGAATTTTATTTCATAGTACTAAGAAGCTATAATTTGTGTAAAAACTATTGCAAGTTTTTTAAAATAATGTAAAATAGCTTCCAGTTGCTCAGGTAGCTCAGTTGGTTAGAGCACTGGTCTGAAGAACCAGGTGTCGGCGGTTCGAGTCCGCCCCTGAGCACAGCGAAGGGAATAAGGGTATCTGCTTACCCTTGCGTGCGGACTCGAAAGGCGCAGCCATGTCTGAGCGAAGCTTGCGAAGCGAAGACAGGCGAGCCCGGGTAGGAAGTTCTTAGTAAAATCTTTGCGAGAGGAGCGAGTAAAGATTTTACTTAGAAACTTGACACCGAGTCCGCCCCTGAGCACAGCGAAGGGAGGCGCCACACTGCTAGCAGTGTGGCGACGTGCGGACTTAAAAGGCGCAATGCCACACCGCCAGCGGTGTAGTATGAGTCCGGGAACCCCCTAAGCATGACAGTTTTTGTTCTTTGCAGTTAATTATATGTAATTATATGCCGGAGTGGCGGAATTGGTAGACGCGCACGACTCAAAATCGTGTTCCTTCGGGAGTGGGAGTTCGATTCTCCCCTCCGGCACACTTTTCAAGCATTGTCGCCACACTACTAGCAGTGTGGCGACCGCTTCGCGTAAAGATGCTTTCAAAGTGTTGTCGACATGCCGGCACTAGCAACACTTATACCCCAACAGTAGTCTGTTGGGGTTTTAGTGTTGCTTGCCGAACATGGTGGCATAATTGAGCGATTTTTATCCGGCACTAATTTCCATCTTAATAAAGCTATTACAAGATTCAAGATTTTTATTACTGAAACTGTTTTTGCAATAGCTTGAGTATTTTAAGAAATTAGTGCCGGGCTCTCTTCCAATACAATCGGCACAATTTCAAAGCTCTTTCCAAAATGCAGCTAAAAAATGGAGGTTCAAGCTCCACTATAAGCTTTGATCTTGTGTTAGACAAAACACCTGCTAAAGACAGGTGTTTTGAATATATGCAAGCTTGTCCTATTTGTGCAATAGTAAATTTACTGGCCTGCATTCACTCCAAACATACCCATGAGTGTCTTGACAGTTTGAATTATAGGTTCCACTTGTTTACCAATTTGGGGGTTTACTTTAGATATTCCTTCAAGTTGTGACAAGGTGTTTTCCAGGTTCCCTATCATGGGTTGCAGATAAGTAAAGTAGAGCCAAACAGGAATACCTATAACAATAGCCATCCATATTAATTTAAAAAGTCCCGAAAAAATTCTGGCGCGCTTTTCTGCACGCAACATTTTGTTATTTTCTTTTACCAGTTCGTAAATTTCGTCCAAATATTCTCTTTGTTCTTTGTCTAAAATCATATTTTTTATTTAATTTAATAATCTTATTTGCTACTGTAATCAAGCAAGGCGCTATATAGTTTCTCCACATCCTTGAAACGCCCGTCCCTGCTTGAGCCCAAGACTACAATTGAATAAGTCTCTCCGGGCGCCAAGTCAAAGGCTATTGCAAGATTACCTCCTGCCAAGTCCGTATAGCCTGTTTTGCTTGCTCTGGCATTAAAGATAAATTCTATGGCCTTATTTGTATTTTTAGCTTCGTACTCCCTCCCCTCCTTGTCATAGAAATAAACAATCTTTTTTGTGCTGGCGTTAAAAATTTCAGGTGCTTTGTTGGATGCATATGCGATTAGTTTTGCCACATCTTCGGCCGAAGCATAAGCTCCGCTCAGTTCAGAATTCTCGTCCAAGCCGCTGGCATTCAAGGCAAAAGCGCTCTTGAGCCCAAGTCGTTTGGCTAAATCCGCGACCAAATCCTTGTAATCCTTGGAAGTCTTGGCTTCCATTTCTCTGCGCAGGGCTTCTGCAGCATCGTTTGAAGATACAACCAGCATATAGGACGCTAAAGTTTTAGCTCTCCATTTTGAACCTAAAAGCAAGCCGCTGTCCCCTTCTGTTTTAAGGTCGGAGGCGCTAATTGTTACCGTGTCTTTATTATTGAAAATTTCAGAGGCAAGTATGGCGGTGAATATTTTTGTTAGTGAAGCAAGTGGCAAGACGGCGCTTTGATTTTCTCCGGCTATAAGTTTCCTGTCGCGCATGGAGTAAATTGCAAAAGCTTTAGCTTCCAAATTTGGAGTTTTAAAGCTTACTGTAGCACCTTCTGCTTCTGTTGTTGTTTCATTAGTGGCCTCAGTCCATGCTTTGCCACTGTCTAGCAGCGCATTAGCGGCGCTGGCGCTATATGAACTTTTTGAGCCAAAGACCAAGGAGCCAGTATTTTTCAGAGTCTTTTGTAGCTCTATAGTCAAAAGTGAAAAAACAAAAAATCCCATTATAGAAAGTGTAATCACTTGTCTTTTAAATTCCGTATCCATTTTGTATTTATTGCTCATATTCAGTATCTTCGTTTAAGGATAACAATTTTTTAATCTTTTTGCAAAACTCACTCTCTTTTTGAAACTTTTCCAGATTATCTATTCCAAAGTCTGATAAAAGTTGGTGGCTGGCTTGATATAAATTCTTACCGGAAACCCGTCTTTTTTCTATGTAGCCTTTTAGTAGAAGTTTGCGCAAAGAACTGGCTGAGTTTACCCCTCTTATATAATCTATTTCAAATTTACTTATAGGACCGCAATGTAATACCAAAGTGAGTATCTGAGACGCAGAGTCACTCAAATCTTCAGCCCCATCTTTTGCATATATTTTCTTGATCCAATCAGAGCTTTCGGCAGAAAGAGCCAGTTCTATAGCGTTTGCGCTTTCTATCAAAACAGAGCCAAGCTCAAATAATTTAGACTTTAGAAAATCTAAGTCTTCTTTAGAAGCCTCAAGACCCAGCTCTTTTAATTTCTTTTTTTCTATTTTTGCCTCAACAAAAAGCAAGGCAAAAATTTTCTTAATTTTTTCGTTTCTATCCATAGTATGGCGCATCTATATTTTCTTGTTCTATTTGAATATCATTTTCTTTTTGCACAACTTGTATCTTCCCTTTTCTGCGCAGTTCCAAGATGGCAAGAAAAGTAACGAGCCTATCTTCTTTGTTTTTTATATTAAGCTCATTGAAACTTATTTTAACATATTCGTTTAATTTGCGTTCTATATCTTTTAGTACTTCTTGCAATGAGCGGATTTTACGGCGAACTATTTTTACCTTTTCTGAAAAATTTGGAATTTTGGACAACATGGCTTGTTTATAATCTTCTATATTTTCGATGAATTTGGCGGGCCTTATATATTCAAGGGTGATTTTGTATTTTATTTTACTGTCTGATTTTCTGAAAAGTTGTATTTTTTTGAACTTGGCCTTGCTTTTTGCAGCTTCGTTTTTGAGCATTTGTAGAGCCTTCAAGCGCATTTGTAGTTCTTGGCTGGCCTCCTCTTCCTCTTTAGTTCTTTCTTCTACGGGCAGTAAAGACTTGGACTTGATAAGCATTAATGTAGAGGATATAAATATAAATTCACTGTAATCAGATTTTGACATGGCAAATTCTGAAGCTTTTTTTAGAAACTCATCCGTGATTTTAGTTAAGGAAACTTCGTTTATAGGTAATTTATGTTTTTCTATAAGCTCCAGAAGTACGTGAAGCGGCCCTTTGAAGTTTTCTAGTTCTATATGAAAATTTTGTGCCATCTGTCTTATTGTAACATAAAAGCGCCCGGCTGGCATCTATGCAAAAAGCGCAGACGCCAGCCGGGCGCTCAATTTTTCTAGCCCTCTTCTTCTGTTTTAGACAACGGCAAGTCGATACGAGTCATATCTCGCGGGAAAAGCGCGGCTTCTTTTACATTTTGTACTCCAAGCATTTTTGCGCTTATGCGCTCAAGACCCATTCCAATTCCTCCGTGTGGCGGAATTCCGTACTTGAAGGCCTTCAGATAAAATTCAAAGGCACCCGGATCCAGCCCCCATTTTTTAATGTTTTCTACGAGCTTTTCATAAGAGTGAATTCTCTGGCCGCCTGTTGAAATCTCAACACCGCGGAAAAGCAAGTCAAAGCTTTTTGTATAGCCCGGCATATTTTCGTCCTCAAAGGTATAAAAAGGCCTTTTGGATACCGGATAATGTGTAATAAATATAAAATCACTCCCCTTCTCTTTCTTTGCCCACTGACACAAGAAGCGCTCATCTTCCGGCTCCAAGTCGGGCTCTTCTCTGTTGTCGCGCCCGACCTCTTGGTATATAAGTTCTTGCGCTTCTTTGAGTGTCATGACAGGATACGCCTCGTCCGGGAGCGCCACTTCTTCCACGTTATTTTCTTTTAATATATCTGCGTGCCTCTCGTTTACTTTCTTTACTATATTTCTTGTTACCTTCTCCAGCATTTGCATCACATCACGATGGTCTTCTATAAAGCCCATTTCAAAGTCCATAGAACTATATTCAGACAAGTGTCGCGTTGTTGCGTGCTTCTCCGCGCGAAAAACTTTTCCTACCGCAAAAACTCTTTCAAAGACTCCCACCATAATTTGCTTATATAACTGCGGACTTGTCGCAAGGTAAGCATCGCGTCCCTTAAAATATTCTACTTTAAAAACTCCCGCGCCACCTTCAGCGTCACCCCCTACTATCGCAGGTGCTTGAAATTCCGTAAAATCATTTTTACGAAGTGTCTCTCGAAAAGCCTCTACAATAGTGGCTTGCACTTTAAATATGTTTTGAATTTGCTTCTTGCGAAGAGTCAAAGGTAGGTTGTCCAAATGCGTCTCTATATTGAGCTCGGCATCTTTTTCAAAAGGCAAAGTTTCGGCTTTGGAAAGTATTTCAGCGTCCAGTATCTCAAGCTCCAAATCGCCGTTAAACTCGTCTTCTTTTATCATTTTTTCCGGGCGTTCTTTAACAAGGCCCTTTATTTGAACCACAAACTCGTCTTTTAATTTTTCCACCTTTTCAAAAGCTTCCCCTGCCGCAGCATGGATTACCGCTTGTACTGTTCCGGATCTGTCACGCAGTACCAGGAAAATAAGCTTTCCATGATCGCGTCTTGTATCTACCCACGCTTTAACGGTGACTTCTTTGCCAATATTTTCTTTCAAATCTTTTAATAGCGTCCTTGTCTTATTCATAGGCTTGCATTGTAACACATTTTGCGTATTATGAAAGCATGTCAGGCAACTTTGAAAAAGCAAGAGTGGCGAATGAATATGAGTCAAGTACTCTTTATGAGAAGCTCAGAGAGCTTGAGGTGGCAACAGAGACTATGCGCCAAATTATTTTCTCCGGCTTTGAGCTTTATGATAAGCTTTTAAATCATTTGTATAATGCCAATAATATAAAAAGTACTGAGTATTTTTTTGACGATTTGGAAGAGTTAATTTTAAAGATGAAAGAAGTGCAAGAGCGCGCCCAGAGTATCAGTGTGTACACCTTAGATGACGAGACTTTAAATGCACACATACCAAGTACTTGCCAGCGGCTTTTTGCAGAAGAAGAATGCAGAGCATACGAGGAAGCCAGGGGTAGATTTACTTTGTGGCTCAAACGCTTAAATAATACCCTTGCTTATTTTACTAGCGTTTTAGAAATCATAAAATCCACCAAGACTTCGGGTAATAAAATAGGCCTTGTCAATCCAAATACTTTAATTGATGATACGCGAAATATATTAACTGATTTTTTTAACAGATCTGGAATTAAATTTGAGGAGTATCAACGATACGATGATAGCAGGAAAAAACAGGTCTCACAAAAAGCAAGTGCCATGCTGGATGCCTTGCTTTTTGTAGCGCCGGCGCTAAGCAGTGAAGCAAGAGAGAAAATAAGGCGGCTTCATAAAAATTATGCTCAAGTTTTTGATTCTTCAAGCTATTGGAGAAGGCTTATTAATTTAAAATTGCACTTGGATCAAGCTTTCTTTACTTTAAATCAAGACATCTACAAAGACTTGCCTGAGATGGAAGGTCTTTTAAGAAAGCTTGGAGAATACTTTGCAAGAATAGACAAATTGCCCGGCCATGCAGACATTGTACCGGATTTTAAGGGGGCTTGGGATATCATTGGGATATTGCAGGAGCTGGAATCTATAATTGATACTCTTGAAAGAAGTATTGAATCTATAGAACCCCTCGCCTTTTATTTACAAGAAGAAAACAGCTCTTATGATAAACTTAGAATTCTTGATTTACCACCGACTTGTCTGGCCGATATAGAGCAACTGCATGATATGCACTTGGCAAGTAAAGAAGCTTTTGAAAATTTAATTACAGAAGCAGAAGAGCCCACAGAGCGACTTTATGGAATGCTCAAACTTTATCTTGAGCAAAACGTTTTTAGGCTCATTGAAAGAAAACTACTGTCAATTTTTTACAGATTCTCGGAACGATTAGAATCATTTTTGAAAAGTCTGCCGCCAAGTCTTACAGATACAAAGTTGGCAGAAAAAAAGCTGGGTGACTTAAATCGTATGAAGGAGTTCTTTACTTCTTTAAGTCAAAGATATCTTTTTGACGATATAGTGGACTGGGTATTATTTATCAGTTATTCCAAAGAAATACCTTTAGATAAAAAGGAAAGAAAGATATTGGACGAAACACCCATAGAGTTACTGGAAGAGCTACGTGAACGCGCCTTTTTAAGAAGGAATACAAAAATAAACGCTCTCTACAGAGACTTGAGTACTAAGTTAAAGGATCTTGATACAAGTTTCGGGATTCTAAGTTTAGCTGATGAGCGCTTCGCTAAAAAATACGCCGAAGGACTTATAAGAGACATTGCTCTGTTTAGCAGAGAGGAATTGCTTGACGAAATATCAAAAAAGATGGAAGATGCTAAAAATAGAGTAATAATTAGAAGGGTCCTAGCCAGTCCCGAGCGCTATATAAAGTATCTACCGGAAGATTTACATGAATTTATTTTAGGGGTGCAAGAGCCATTGACTGATGTTGATGATACCGCGATTTGGATGGGTGAGTCTGTGCTGCCCGGCATTTTGCGCACAGCTAATACCCTAAGAGATAATTCCGCTTAGCTCTCTTATTTTCTCTATATTTTCTTTTGCTATACTTTTCGCTCTTTCTCTTCCGCCCTCTATCATTTCCAGAATCTCCTTGTTGGATATGGAGTTAAATTTATCACGCAAAGGAGAGAATTTCTTTTTAAGATTTTCAATGAGTATCTCTTTTGATTCTTTAAAGCCTATTGAACCCTCTTTGTATCTTTTTTCAAGCTCCGGCACTTGCTCCTTGCTTAGAAGTTTGTGTAATGCGAAAATATTGCAAGTATTTGGGTCTATAGGCTCGCCCAACGGACTCGTGCCGGTTTTTATTGAAAAAATAGCTTTTTTCCATTCTTCGTCACTGGCTATTATCGGCACGACGTTTTTGTAGCTTTTGCTCATTTTTTGACCGTCTGTTCCGGGAACTGTGGCTATCTCTTTTTTAATCATTTCTTTAGGTTCTATC
Source organism: Patescibacteria group bacterium (assembly GCA_015489565.1). Taxonomy (GTDB): domain Bacteria; phylum Patescibacteriota; class Minisyncoccia; order Phycocordibacterales; family UBA2100; genus S143-145. Next base: position 19,127 of record WFZM01000039.1, read on the forward strand.
AAGAAGTCGCCGTAAGTTACATTGAAATCACGCACCATCTCTCGCGCCATCTCCACGTGTTGTATTTGGTCTTTGCCCACGGGGACCAGGTCGGCTTTCATTAGAGTTATATCCGCCGCCATAAGAAGTGGATAGTAAAAAGTACCCACATTTATGTCTTTGTTTTTGGCTTCAGCATCTTTAAAGGCATGAGCGCGCATGAGCTCAGGCATTGTTGTAAGAGTTGAAAATATCCATGCAAGCTCTTGCACTTCAGGAACGTCACTTTGAAGGTAAATGGTACTTTTTTGAGGGTCAAGTCCCGCCGCTATATAAATTTTAAGTATATTATAGCTGTTTCGCTCTAAAGCCTCTTTGTCATGAACGGATGTTTGAGCGTGGTAATTTGCTATGAAAACAAAAAGTTCGTCTTCTGTTCTTTCCTGCAATTCAAGAAGTGGCTCTATGACTCCAAAATAATTTCCCAAATGCAAATCGCCACTTGGTTTTATCCCGGTTAATATCCTTTTCATACGGGCTTAGTATAGCATAGCAGATAAAAAACAAAAAATAAT
>WFZM01000040.1 GCA_015489565.1 Patescibacteria group bacterium
AGTTTAGACTTCTTTTGTTTCAATGCAACACTCAACACAAACTCTTCATATTCCAAAAAAGCCAATAATACATCTTTCTTAGACTTCCTTTCTTGAATTTTTTTGTGAAATTTAAAAAAATCTCTGATTTAAATATTTCATTTAGAAACTCTTTTCCGTAATCAAGTAAAAAATTCAAAATACTTAAAAACACATAACTTTTAAGTTGATAATATTCAGCTGCTTTTCCAGAAAAATCACGAAATAACATGGAAACAAAATTACCAACACCTTCACAATCAAATTCTCTACATACAGACGGCCTGCTGTTATAAATAGAGCAAGTTCCGTTTTGCTTTAAATACTTACATTTAGAATCTATAGTTTTACTAAGACAGCCTATTTTAGGGCAACACAACAAATACTACCGCCACATTCTTTACAATTACTATTTTGAATTAATTCCATTTTAAAATTTAAAAACTCGTTAAAACACAGTAAATATAAAACGGCAATATTTACTTTTTAAGTATTTTTGATAAGCTCTAATTAGTTGATTTTGGGAGCAAAATTCTCAAGAGGGCGGAATCCGCGACTTCTTTTATGCTTAATTTAAGCACAAAAGAAGTCGCGGGAGAAATACTGCTAAGGGAATACACAGCTGCTTTATATACTAAGTATAAAGACTGCGTAAACCTCGCAATATTTCAAGACTAAATTACTCAAAGATAGTCATGCCCCCTTGAGAATTTTGATTCCAAAAACTTTTAAAACAAAAAATGAAATCTGCTATAATAAGCTATAGCAAGATATCTTGCGCACTCAACTTATCTCAAAGAACTTAAAACTGCGGGTAGTTTAACATATTGTTTTCCTTATGTCAAGCTCTGATTTACAAAATAATATAGAAAAGACAAATAATCTGGATAACGCTCTGCGTCCGGAAAGCTGGGATGAATATATAGGTCAAAAGAGAATTAAAGATAATCTTTTTATACTTCTTAAGGCCGCAATAAAAAGAAAGCAAAGTCCGGAACATTTGCTTTTTTATGGGCCCCCAGGACTTGGAAAAACAAGTATATCTTTTTTAATAGCTAAAGAGTTGGGTAGTCAAATAAGAGTAAGCTCCGGACCGGCAATAGAAAAAGTTGGAGACCTGGCGTCTATTTTAAGTAATCTGCAAGATGGTGATATTCTGTTTATAGATGAGATACATAGGTTAAATAAAAATATTGAAGAAGTTTTATACCCGGCCATGGAATCAGGGGTTTTGGATATAGTGGTAGGGAAAGGTCCGTCGGCACGTGTGGTACAACTCAGTCTGCCCCAGTTTACGTTAATAGCCGCTACCACTCAAGTCTCTCGCATATCCGCTCCTTTGCGGAGTCGTTTCTCAGGCGGGGTGCACCGTTTGGAATATTACAGCAACGAAGAAATAGCCAGAATATTGCAAAATTCGGCGCAAAAACTTGGACTTGAGCATATAGAGGACTCTGTATTTATGGAAATAGCCAAAAGGTCGCGAAAGACACCAAGGCGAGCCAACTATCTTTTAAAAAGGGTTAGAGATTTTGCCGAGGTTCATGGTAGAAAAATAGACAAAACTGTACTTGAGGAAGTTTTTTCTCTTTTAAATATAGATGAGCACGGACTAGACAACAGTGACTTGGAACTGTTAAAGACCATAGAGTTTAAATACTCCGGTGGTCCGGTCGGACTTAAAACTTTAGCGGCTTCTTTATCAGAAGAGGAAAGTACACTAGAGGAGGTACTGGAGCCGTATCTTCTACAAGAAGGTTTTATAGAAAGAACAGCCAGAGGAAGACAAACCACAGCAAAGGCAAAGAGGCTTTTAGAATCAAATCTTGATTAAAGCTTAAAATAAAGTAGAATAAAAACATGGCTGGACACAATAAATGGAGTAAGATAAAACATAAAAAAGCCGCTACAGATGCGGCAAAAAGTAAAATTTTCAGTAAGTTTTCTCAACTTATAGCAATGGAATCAAAGAAGTGTGGAGGAGACGAAAACTCTCCTGCGCTAAGAGCGGTTATAGAGCGTGCCAAGAAAGCCGGCATGCCAAAATCCAATATAGAAAAAGCGGTAGCTAAAGGAACCGGCGCAGGCGCTGAAAACTTTGAAGAAGTTCTTTACGAAGCCTACGGCCCCGGAGGAGTGGCAATGATTATTACTGCCATAACAGATAATAAAAACCGTACCACTCCGGAGATAAGGCATATATTGTCAAAACGTGGTCTTGAGTTGGCATCAAGCGGTTCTGCTACATGGGCTTTTGAAAAAGACGGAAATGACTATAAAGCTACAAGTTTTGTCGAGCTCTCCGATGAAGATAAAGAAAAATTGTTTGAGCTTATAGAAACCTTAAAGGAGCACGATGACGTGCAAGAAGTATTTACCAATTTACAAGAATAGTTTTGCCAGGCTTAGGCAGGCTCAGGCCGGGACGGCCTGAGCCTGTTTTAGTTATATAAAACAAAACAAGCCTAAAATCCATGCTATAATTGTTTATATGAGAATAATCGCCATAGACCCGGGTTATGACAGGTGTGGAGTGGCTATACTGGACGCGAAAGCGGTAGGGGAAGAAAAACTTATTTTCTCAACTTGTATACAAACAGATAAAAAAGATTCTTACTATAAACGTCTAAAGCAGGTTATAGATTCTGTGGAGGAAATTATAAACTTAAATAAACCTGACTTTTTTGCCATAGAAAATTTGTTTTTTAATAAGAATCAAAAAACAGCCACAAAGGTGGCGGAAACACGTGGCGCTCTTTTGGTTTTAGCGCTTAAGCAGAATTTGGAAATAATGGAATTTACACCACTGCAAATTAAACTTGCGACAACAGGTAACGGCAGGGCTGATAAAAGAGCGGTGTATGAAATTTTACCCCATCTTGTAAAAATAGATAAAAAGATAAAACTGGACGATGAATTTGATGCGATAGCTTGTGCGCTCACTGCCTCTGCTTTAAGGCAGAAGCGCGCTTAAGAACTGTGATATAATATCAACATGCCCAATCAGGTAAACAAAAGCTCAGCTAGCGCTTCTCAGGAATTTGTGCCCATAAAAGAAGTGCGAGACGGTGTCTTAATTTTAAAAAGTGGAGGCATGCGAGCCATACTTATGGCAAGTTCGGTAAACTTTGCTCTTAAAAGCGAAGATGAGCGTACGGGTTTTATATTTCAATTCCAAAACTTTCTAAACGCATTGGATTTTACAGTTCAAATTTACATACAATCTCGTGACTTAGATATTAGACCTTATATACGAACCTTGGAGGAGGCTTACACAAAAACAAGCGACGACTTGATGCGTATACAGATTAAAGAATACATGACTTTTATACAACGCTTTGTTGAGGGGGCAAATATTATGACAAAACAGTTCTTCGTTGTTGTCCCTTATGACCCTAATGTAATAGACATAGGTGGTGGACTCATGTCTTTTTTTGGCAAGAAATCAGACGTAAAAACACAAAACAGCTTTGAGGAAAACTTAACTCAGCTTGAGCAACGTATTTCAATTGTTCAGCAAGGACTTATGAGAACAGGTATTCGCTCTGTTCAGTTGGATACAGAAGAGATAATAGAGCTCTTTTATAAAATCTTTAATCCTGGCGAGCGCGACATGCCGGAATCTATGATTAGCAATAACATAAAAACCTAAGGATTTAATTTAATCCTTTGGGAATCGTAACTCTCTGTAAAACCCGAGATTTTTGAGAAGAGGGTATATATTTAGCGTAATACTTTATATGTGATACAATTAAACTATGAAACAAAGGATAGTTTTACTGGATGCGCACTCTATAATACACAGGGCATATCATGCCTTACCGGGCTTTACAGACTCCAAAGGTCGCCCCACAGGAGCGCTTTTCGGGCTTTTGTCCATGCTTATATCCATTATAAAAGAGCTCAACCCGGACCATATATTTGCCGCCTATGACTTGCCCCAAAAAACCAAAAGGCATGAAATTTTTGAGGAATATAAAGCCGGGCGTAAAAAAGCCGATGAAGATTTAATAGAGCAAATAAAAAAATCACGAGAGCTCCTTGAGAGTTTAAATATAGAAATTTTTGATGCACCGGGATATGAAGCCGATGATGTGCTGGGCAGCTTGGCCGAAAAGCTAAAAAAGGATTACGATATTATAATTGCAAGCGGTGATTTGGACATGCTTCAGTTGGTAGATGATAAAAAGGTACGTGTATTTACTCTTAAAAGAGGGATTAAAGACACTATTTTATATGATGAAAAAGCGGTTAAGGCTCGTTTTGGATTTGGTCCGGAATACGTAGTGGACTACAAAGCGTTGCGCGGAGACCCGTCGGATAATATACCGGGTGTACGCGGCATTGGCGAAAAGACGGCAACTGAACTTATTTTAAACTTTGGTCACCTAGAAGATATTTATAAGACTTTGAAAAAAAACAAAGAAGAATTTGAGAAAAAAGCTATTAAGCCAAGAGTTATAAAGTTATTGGAGGAAGGTGAAGAAGAAGCTTTTTTCTCCAAAGCTCTGGCGCAGATAGATTTAAATGCGCCAGTAGAAATAAAAATCAATAAAGAAAAATGGAAGGATCAACTGGATCTTAGCAAAGCGTTGCAGATGATTTACAGTTTGGATTTTAGAACTTTGGCACCACGCTTTGAGGCCTTATTTGAAAAGAAAGAAAAAAATAAAGAGGAGCAAGTAGATGAAAACTCAATGGAATTTAAAGAGCTTTCCGTAGCTTTGTGGCTTATAAGGTCTGACATAATAGACCCTAAGGCTGCCGACATTTTTGCCTTTGCGGGTGTGCATTCCTTAAAAGAGGCAAGGCCTATTATAATGAAGGTTTTAAAAGAAAGAAAACTTGAATTTGTTTTTGAAAAAATTGAAAAGCCCTTAATACCGGTGATAGACAAGTTAAACAGAACAGGAATTAAATTGGATATAAATTATCTAAAGAAGCTTTCCAAAGATTATCATAAAAAACTGGAAAAGCAACGGAAGAAAATATATTCTCTATCCGGAGAAGAGTTTAACATAAATTCCCCGTTGCAACTTGCAGAGATTTTATTTGTGAAAATGGCTATAAAAAGCCCGAGTAAAAAGAAAACCGCAAGTGGATTGCCGTCAACTCAAGAGTCGGAGCTTTTAAAAATTAAAGATGAAAACCCTATTGTTGAGGAAATCTTAAAATACAGAGAATTGCAAAAACTACTTTCAACTTATATAGATAATTTACCCAAAATGCTGGCAGACGACAAGCGCTTGCATACCAGATTTGTTCAGGCCGGAACAAGTACCGGCAGACTGGCGAGTCAAAATCCGAATTTGCAAAATATTCCGATACGTAGCGAGCTTGGTAGGGCTGTTCGGAAGGCCTTTGTGGCGGAGAAAGGCTATAAATTATATTCTTTTGACTATTCTCAAATAGAGCTAAGAATAGCTGCTATTTTATCCGGAGATAAAAAACTCATACAGTCCTTTAAGGAAGGGAAAGATATTCATCGTTCGGTTGCAGCGGAAGTTTTTGAAGTGCCGGAAGAAGAGGTGGACAAAGAAATGAGAAGAAAGGCTAAAGTTATAAACTTTGGAATACTTTACGGAATGGGCGTAAACGCGCTGAAGCAAAATTTAAAAACAACTTCTTTAAAAGAGGCTAAGGATTTTTTGAATAAGTATTTTGAAAAATACCCCGCTCTTGCGGACTGGATAGATAAAACCAAGGCAGACGCAGCTCGTAAGGGTTACACTGAAACTCTTTTCGGGCGAAGGAGATACTTTGAAGGTATATCCTCCGATTTGCAATACATAAGAGCTGCCGCAGAGCGTATGGCTATAAATGCACCCATACAAGGCACGCAAGCTGATATTATTAAAATGGCGATGCATCGTATAGACAAGATTTTGTCTCCATATAAAGACAAAGCCCGACTGGTTTTGCAAATTCATGACGAGCTTATATATGAGCTTCACGAGACAGTGGCAGATGAACTAAGCAAAAAAATAAAAAAGGAAATGGAGACTATTTTAAGTGAAAAAGAAAGAAAATCTGTTCCTATAGTTGTGGATTTATCTTTCGGTAGAAACTGGGGTGAGCTTTAAATTTAAAGAGTCCGCGCGCGTAGCGCGCGGACTCTTTAATCAATAACTAAACTCCCGGCAATTTTCCGATATGTTTTTAATAGACAACTTTTTGCATGATTTTAAAGTCTCTTGCCCTAAGCGTTCCGGCCATTCTATAAATATTAAGTTCTCAGAATTTTCCAAAATCTCCTTTATTTTAAACACTTTTAAATCATCTTCGCTTTGCAATCTGTAGGCGTCTATATGGACAAGTTTTTTAAATCTTTTATCACTTATTATCTTGTATTCTTTCATTATCACAAAAGTGGGTGAGATGACTCTTTCTTTTATATCCAAATTTTTAGCCACTTCTTGAACAAATCTGGTTTTGCCGGCACCTAAGTTGCCCGTAAGTGCTATGCAGTTGCCATCCAGATTATCTAAGAGTTCCCTGGCAAATTCAGCTAAATTTTCAATGCAAACTTTTACTTTCTTCATGCTATTTTACTACTAAAAATCTTAACTTGTTTAAAAAGTATGAATCAACTGCAAACGATTGTTTATAAGAGTGATAGGCCGCTTTTGGTCTTTTGATAATAATTGACGAATTACCCAAGGCCCAAGGCATAGCAGAGGAGTTTTTTAGAAAGTCTGCCACGGTATTTGATCTTATCAAAGTCTCGTTAAAGCTTGAGCCAAAGCGGTTATACATATCACTCCAAGATACCTGCCCCGGTCTTGATGAGCTTATAAACACAGGTTTAGGAGTATCGTCTTTTAATTTTTCAATTACTTTTCTTATAAAGCTTCCCGAGTAGCAAGCGGAGACTATAATTACAAGCTGATTTTCTGAAGGCTTGATTTTCTCACTTCGTTCATTTATGGCTTTTGCTATTTCATCTACGCTTATGCTTACCGTGCTTGCATTTGTTTTTACGCCACTTTCTTCAAGTTGTCCATCCTTTAAAAATACAGCCCCTGGAAGTGCCCCATGTCCGTCAAAAAACCATGTTAAAGAAGGTATTTTTTTTAATAGCTCAAGAGCTTGCTTTTTTTGTTTGTCGGCACTTGCGCTATCCAGCACCCAAAGATTTGAGACGGAACGAATTCTCTCTTGCACGGCGCTGTTACCAAAGCGCTTACGACCGTCAGGCCAGAGCTCAGAGTTTGAAATTAGCACGGTATTTTCTTGCCATATTTTTTCATGTTTTATCGCTTCTAAAGCATGAAGATAGTTTCTCAGCGCAAAATTAACAACCTTCTTTTTGTCTTTAAACTGATAGTTTCGGTTAATACGTTCCGCTTCTTGGGCCAGGAGCCATATTGCTTGCGCCACAAGGGCAGGGTCGTATCCAAATTTTGCATGTAATCTATTGGCAGCTTTTAGTTTTTCTGTATAGCTTTGTGCGTCCTTTACTTGATTTGCAAGAAGAGCATGCTTGTGCCCCAGTATTGTCATGGTGCCACTTAAATATGACACGTTTACTTTCTTTGCTCCCCAAAAACTCATAATAGCGTCAATTTCGTCTTGCTTTACGTAAGGGATATAATCTGCGGCCTCGGGGGAAGCCTCAACTATTCGCTCTAAAACTCCGCCGGGATTGTTAAGAAGTAATACGCTGAAAACGTCAAAAGGCTCTCCTTTTAAGGCTTTTAGAAATAAATTTAAGCTAAACTCTTCTCCCAGATAATCTCTTACATCTTCCTCCGTGAGAAGTTTCAGAATTGAACTCAGTTTTGATTCCCTGCTTCCTTTAAACTTATCAACTATATCTTCCAGACGGTCTTTTACAAGTCTTTGGCTGATACCTTCTTTTTGATATTCGCGAAAGTGTCTTAAAAAATACTCCGGGTCATTGTTGTAACGCCAGATATTTTGCATGTGAATAAGAATTGACGCCGTAGTGGGGTCGCTAAATTTCATAGTATCAAGGCGGCTCTCCAGTAGTCTAGCCTTTAAAAAATCCCCTTTTGCGTCTCTTGTGACTTGCTCTGAGGCGCTATCAGTATTTGCTACAAGTCCGAGCAAAAGTCCGAAAACAGCACGTTTTATTTTAGGAAATTCCATAATTTGCTGATGAATTTTCTCCGTAACTTATTGGCTTTTTGTATCCAGAGCCATTACTTGACTCTTTTATATCAGAATTTTCATTTTTAGCAAGCTCTTGTCTAGGGCCACTGTTTGCTATCGCAAGAATTTCTTCTTCGTTTATATCAACCACGCGTTTCAACTCGTCAAATGAAGTTATTCCAGCAAGAACCTTTACAAGTCCGTCCTCGTACATACGGCGTATCCTCTGGTGGCGGGCAGCTTTCCAAATTTCTATTTCGCTTGGGTTTTTGCGCACAACAGCCTCTACTTTAGGGTCCATCTGTATCGCCTCAACTATTGCAACGCGGCCTTTGTATCCGGTGTAATTACATTTTTCACAGCCTACCGCTTCAAAGATTTGATTTGGTATTTCGCCCAACTCTTCTCTTCGCGGCATAAAATTAAGAATAAGATCAATCAAGCGCTTTTCATCCCCTAAAATGGCCACCGGTCTTTTGCAGTGATTGCAGAGCTTGCGTGCTAGACGTTGCGCCATGGTAATGTTTAGCGATGCAGACAGAGTCTCGGGGCGCACGCCAAGGTCTATGAGTCGGGGGAAGGTACCGGCAGCGTTATTGGTATGCAAAGTAGAGAAGACCAAGTGTCCGGTAAGCGCTGCATGAACAGCAACCTCTGCCACCTCCGGATCCCTAATCTCACCTACCATTATAATATCCGGGTCTTGGCGTAAGATAGCGCGCAGGCCTTGCGCAAAACTGTAGTTTTTACTTATTTGTGTTTGTACCACACCTTCCAGATGATATTCAACAGGGTTCTCAAGAGTGATAATTTTAATTTCCGGTTTAAATATGTATTTTAAGAAGGCGTAAAGTGTCGTCGTTTTACCGGAACCTGTAGGACCTGTGTTAAGAATCATTCCGTTAGGTTTTGCTATCTCATGCTTGAATATATTTAAAGTAAAGTCATCAAAACCCAAGTCATTTAAAGACAGGCCGATAGTTTCAGGGTCCAAAAGACGCATAACAACCGTCTCTCCGTAAGCTCCCGGGATAATAGATGAACGAATCTCTATCTCTCGATTACCCACATTTACCGAAAATCTCCCGTCTTGCGCCTCGTTTCTTATATTAAGTTTCATACCGGACAGAAGTTTTATGCGCGAGAGAAGAAGTTTGTAGGTAGCTTCATTTATCTCAATAATATTAGTCAAAACACCGTCTATACGAAAACGAATGCGAATAAACTCTTCCTCCGGCTCCAAGTGTACATCTGAGACCCCAAGCGCAAGACCTCCACCTAAAATAGCCTCAAGCAGTCGAGATACTTTGTGCGTGCCTTTGCCGGATATTATTTCTTCAAAGTGTGCTATAAGGTCGGGCAGGGTCTTTATGTTATTTTGTATATTTTGGATTTCCTCTACAGCGATGTTAAGCATGCCGGCCTCTGAAGCGCTGGCGTGCGAAATGTCTTTGTAATGAGACCATGCATGCTTTAAGGAGTTGGTGGATACCATAAAAACCCTGCTTTCATAGCCGAGTCTTTTGAGTTGTTCTATTTGTTCTTTTACTTCAGGTCGGGCCGGAGAGCGTACCGCCAAAAAAACTTTTTTACCGGTCTTTCTAAATGCCGCTATATAGGCTTTTTTGGCAACATCTTCAGGTATCAAGCGTAGAGCATCAGTGTCTATAGATACTCGGGTCAGGTCAACATATTCCACGCCATACTTTCGTGATAGAATTTGCGCCAGCTGCTCTTCCTCCTGCTCGTGCAACTCTGCCAGCTTTTTTTCTCTTTCCGAATCATCGAACTGAATCATGATTCAATTATAGCATAAGTCTGAAGCTAAATTTCCAGTTTGTTAAACTCATCTTCATTTAAAGATTGTCTTCTTTCCAATTGTTCCTTAAGGCGGCTTTGGGCAACATGCTCGTTAATATCCAAGCCCCATGCCAAATCTTCAAGCTTGTCTTTTGAAAGCTTGGGTATTACAACTTGCGCATTGGCCTGGGAAGGGAGGCTTAGCTCTGCAGAAGGGTCTATCTTTTTGTCTCTTTTTTTCCAGATGTAGAGCTTTTTGTGCACAAAGTACCAAAATGCCGCCTCAACAAAGTAAATAAGGGGTTTTTTATGAATTTCGACAAAAGCAAATGCCGCCCCCAGGCCGCCGGCCGCTATAGCCAAGGGCCAGTTTAGAGGGTAAGGCAGAAATCTTATCATTACAAAAGCAAGCCCGGCTCCACCTATCAAGTAGACAAACTGCTTGAAGGTAAAAGGCCCGAAAATCTTGTCCTCCACATCTATAAATTGTGGAACTTGAAACTGCATGCTTACATTTTAACTTTTTTATTTCCAAAAATAAAGCAACTTAAACCCGGCACACTTTGACAAACAATGGAGCTTAAAGCTCCATTATCTGGGCTTAGCCTTTGAGGAGTTAAGTTTTATGTGTTTTTTTGTTATAATGCAAGCATGCTCGTAAGCTTTTTGTCTGACGATTTAAAGACAGCGCAAGAGAGTGCAAAGAAGCTCTTTGAGAGTAAAAAAAGCGCAAAAGACGGGCTTTTTTCTTTAATCTTAAACTCTGAGACATTTAAAGAGCAAGCCCTGGATGAGCTTTTGAATTCCTCTGCTCTTTTTCAGTCTGAATATTTAGTCTTTTTAAATAATATTTTGGAAGATGCAGAGGCTAAAGATATCTTTTTTGACAATATAGAAGCTTTTAAAAAGGCACCGCATTTGTTTATATTAGCCACAGGCAAGCTTGACAAAGATTCGCTCGGTAAAGTTAAAAAACACAGCTTTAAATACCAAGAGCTAAGCTCTCAAGAGGCAAACTTTACCCAAAAGGGTAATATAAATTTTAAACTTCTGGATGCCATTTTAGATTTTGACAAAAAAAGAACCTGGTTGCTTTTCTTGCAGTCCTTGGAAGAGTCCGAAGTTGAGTTGCTCTATGGCAGTTTGGCATGGATGTTTAAAAATATAAAATTAAGCGCCACAAAAGGCGGAAAGCTAAAGCCGTTCATAAAAAGAAAATACGAAAATTTCCTAAAAAAAGCAGATGAGAAAAAGCTTGATAAAGCATATAAGAACTTTCTTTTTTTACCAACCGTATCGCGCAGGCGCTCAGTGAAGCTTGATTTGCTAATGGAAAAGTGGATATTAACTTTGAATATCAAGAAATAATAAGATATAATAAGAGCATGAAAAAGACATTTTTCACTTTCTTTCTTATGAGCTCCTTTTTTCTTACAGCTCTTTTTTTGCCTCCTAGCGTATCTGAGGCTAAAAAGCTTTCGGTAGACAGCCAAGTTGCCGGACTTTGGCAATCCATTTTAAATTTTTTCGGACTGGGCGATGAGCCAGGCGACAAGCAAAGCACCGGTTCTTACGGGTCAGAACCGCTAAAGGCTGACGAGCTCTTGCAAAAACCTTCAGAGTCGAGTGTTGCTTATTCAAGCTCGGAAACCACCAGTTATTTGTCTTCCGGGAGTTTAGCTGGATCTGAGAATATTTTGTGTTTGCCGTCTGTAAAATATAAAAATGAGCCGGCGATAATAGCCTATAAGTGCCCGAACGCAGGAGAATTGACATCTTCTTCTTTTGGAGCCACCGAGGCTTCCGGAGTTTTAATAAGAAACTCTCTGAAAACAGAAGAGTATATAGACTGTAAAGCAGGAAGCTCCGGCGAGACCCAGCGCTTTACTTGTTCTGTATCAGAGATAGATCCGAAAATTTTAGAGTTCACAATAAGCCCCGCAAAGCCCGCTCCGGGTCAGAAAGTTTATCTTAAAGTTTCAACTAAAGACATGAAAAGCTGCTTTGTATCAAATCGCGACTCTTCTGTAAGTCAAAAAGGCTTGAATTTTGAATTTAATTTTATAAACAATTATAAGAGCGATAGCTTCCTGCTAACTTGCGTTGATGCAAGTGGTCTGGAGAGTAAGCAAATTATTAGTTTTTAATGCTTATGAATATAGATAGAAAATACATAAAAGCCAGTATAGCCTTAGTTGCCTTTGTAATCCTCTCAAGCGCCCTGTCTTTATCTTTTAAAGATAAATCCTCACTTGCAGGGCCGAGCGCAAGCTCCCAGCTGGCAAATACCGGCAATGCCAGCACCCAAAGAGGTGGAGATGAAATAGACTATCAAAAAGCCTCTAAAGCTACAGGCTTACCGGTAGAATCCATCCAGAAGTTTGTAAGTCAGGCAAAAAGTGGGGCAGCCGGCTGCTTGTCTAACTTTGGGCAGGTGACCGTAAATCATGCTTTGTGTACCCCGCCGGGTCCAGGTGAGTGGACTGGTCAACCAGATAAGCCAGGTACGAATTTGCGACCATGTCCTGTCTCTGGCGCTCAGGGAGGTTCCATAACCTCTTTATGTTTTAATGGCTGCTGTCGCGCGATTTCCGTTTCCGGACTAAGAAGCGGTCTTGGCTCCTCAAGCGGCCTTGGTGGTCTTAGCGGAATATTAGGGCAAACTCTTGGGCAAATGCTGGGAAAGCTAATGCAAGGAGGGGGTTCTGATTCCGGCTCATACTCCGGCAGAAGCTGGGTAGCTGACGGAGATAGTATTGACTATCCGTCTGTTACAAACGATGCTGATTTAAATAGCAACTTTGACTACCTGGCAAGCGACCCGGGAACCCTTTTCAATACAGACAGTGGCTCGGTACTGGACAATAACAATACTCTGGGTACTGCAAGCAAAAATAAGAACATGGAGGAAGATTTGCTCGAGACAGTTCTTTTAAAGCCTGAAGAGAAAAGAGAAGAGCAAGAAGCGGGGCAAGTGGCTGCAGATACAAGAGTCGCGATAAATCTTGACGAAAGGCCAAATGTTGAGACGGAGATAGACGAGATAAACAAAAGCCAGATATATAACTACGAATTCCAGAATTTGGAAAAAGCTAAAAATAACGACCCGCGCATTGCAGCCCTTAGAGATCCTGACAAGTCATCTGTAAGCGCAAGAATTTACAGAGATTCAAACGACATAATATTGCCCGAATACGAAAAGGAAGAAAAATCATGGTGGCAAAGATTTTTGGATTGGTTATTAGCTAAATAATGCATATGTTTAAAATTTCATCTTCAAGTTTCTTGCTCTTGCTTTTGCTGCCGCTGACGGTCTTTGCGCAAACTAACTTTAACTCAGTGTCCAAGTCAAAAGCAGAATCATTTAATAGTGGGTATATTGATACACTCAAATCTTTCGGACTAAAGCAAGACACAATAAACGAATTGTCAAAAGTCCAAGATATAAAAACCAGACAAAATATAATAAATGCCGGCAAAGGGCAGTGCCCGTCAACCTTCTCTGTTAAGGGTACGGATGTTAAAGTTGAGCATGCAAAGCAGTGCGGTAAAACAAAAGAAGAAAAGAAGAAGAAAAACGGAGCAAGCTGTACCGCAAGTGGTATTCAAGGGGGGCAAGTAAAAGCAATGTGTATAAATGGTTGCTGCGTAGGTATTGGATCAAGTGCAAACAGTTCCCAGACTAACAATTTTAGCGGGCAGGGTTCTGTGCCAAACTCAAGTCAAGGACTTGGCGGAGCTGGCCTAGGCGGGCAAAACCAAGGCCTTTTTGGTCAAATTTTTGGAAAACTCTTTCAAAATATGATGGGTGGAGGAGGAGACTCATCCTACAGTCCTCAAAGCTACGATTATGATGGCCTTTTTGATAACGGTTATGACTTAAACTACAACAGTGATTTGCCAGATTTTGACAGAAGCTTTGATATATACTCCGACGATGAGACTATAATAGACAATACCAACGAGACAGAAAGCACAAACTCGGGCCCGGCAAGTGCAGAGCAAAAAAACGAAGATTATATAAGAACCGTAATAAGCAGAAACGGCAACAAGATAGAAGTTAAAGTAGATACACAAGACTTAAGTCGCCCGGTCTACGGTGGGCAGACAAGTGGAATATATGACAATTTAGCCCCGGAAAATAAACCATCCAAGCAAGAGAAAGAAGAGCAAATACGAAATCAAATAATGGAAAATGAAATAAAAGCTTATAAAAATCCCGAAAGTAAAGTTCAAGAGCCGGCGAGCACAGGATTTAAAGGAGAAAAGTTGGTGCCCGTAAGAGAGCCGGGGCTTCTTGAGCGCTTGTCTGCGTGGTTGATGCAATTACTTGGTTTTTAGTCTTTGCTAATTTAAAGCCGCGGCACTTGCTCCGCGGCTTTTTAAAATGAAGCAACTGAATATGCTATAATGAACATGTATATGAATAAAAAGCTGTTTACAGTGGCACTATTGCTATTTGTATATTTTGCTTATGCCAGCAGCACTTTTTCAAGCACAGACCCGGACAGGGCTTACGGTGAGATTTTAGGGCGAACTATAGACGATGTGGTTCGCAATATTCACAGTATGGATTCTGCCTCACCACTTAGTCATGTTCATGTGATGGCTATAATGTGCCAAGAACTACCATCATTGCGTATAAATCAAAGAAATTATGCAGGTTATTCCTACGGATTAATGCAAGTTACCGACAGAACAAGCAAAGCTCTTTTAAATGGACAAATGGTACAGGGGAGGTGTACATATATAAATAATCTGGAAAATGGAGAGTGTTCCAATCCTAAGGCAAGGCTGTCCAATATACGATGCTCCATTGAGCTCGGGGCTTGTCTTTTGAACGATATTTTAAAAAGATGTCGTGGTGACATGGTGTGTGTATTTAACGAATACAATCAAGGAGACCCGAGAAAGCCTGCGGTGGGGCTTTCCAAATACGTAGCAGCCTACAACGCTATTGTGCAAGGACAACTTTGCCCTCAAGCTAAAGCCAGACCTGTGGTGTGGCAGGAGCTTTTTTCTACCGTAAAAAAGATAACCGGAGGTGTTTTTGACCCGAGTAAGATAATTGCTGCCAGTATACCCAACAGCCCTTGGGCAAAGAATATAACAACTGCAATGTTAAGTGGGGAATACCAAGAAAACCCTCAGTCTTTCTGGGGAAGCTTGCTGTCAAAGACCGGCTTTGGTAAATGGTTCTCCCAGGACTCTGGGCACGGAACTAGCTACCAAAGCACAAGTGGCAGTTCAGACAGCTCAGGTTCCAACAATTCAATTTATAAAGGAGATTATTTCTATCAAGACGATAAGAGCGATGCTTTCTCAGAAGACTTTTCAAAATTGTCTAGCTTTGACGCAGAATATGAAAATACGCAGTACAATCAAGGCACTCTTGAGTCAGAGAATTCAAAGTACAGTGGCGCCTTCCTTCATTGCTTACCGACTACTCTAGAGAAAGGGGAGCCGTTTTTGATATCTTACAGTTGCCCTACTGAAACTGAAAGCGTAGAGACAAAGGGTTTTGAATCAAAAACTCTCAAAGCTCTCCTAAAAATGAGCGCAAAAGAAAGCAAGCTTTTTGAAGTATCCTGCAAGAAGTCCGGTGTGAATATAAAGCTTAAATGTCAAAGCAAAGTAATAAACCCTGCTATTTTGGAATTTTCCATTAAGCCTAGCAATCCGAATATTGGAGATTTAATTACGGTAACTTGGAGTACACAAGACTTTAAATCATGCAAGCTGACAAACAAAGACAAAAGCCTACTTCGTAGCGCATTATCAGGAGAAGCTGTATTTGAGCTTGATAAAAACAGTGAAAAACTCTCTCTTCTTTGTGAGACCGAGACTGGACGCATAATAAGTAAAGAAATAGAAATATGATAAGAATAAATTTAAAAAAATATATTTTCTTTAGCCTGGTATTTTTCTTTTTTACTCTGAGCTTGCTTTTCGCTGCGGAGCAAAACGCATATCAGATGGCAATGGAGGATTTGCAAAAAAAAGGAGCCGTATCTTGCAACCCTGACGAGGCGTATAATTTTATAATGAGCAGAGACGCCGGGCAATCCGCAAGAAGAAACGGTGTTCCTTTGAGGGTAAAGCCTACAGAACAGATTAAAAACGGAGCGTTTGTAAATGGGCTTGATCCGGAGCTGGCGTGCCGTATAGCAAAATTTATGAAAGCTTATCCTGGAGTCAAAATAATTTACGGGTATCGCTCCGAAGGTGACCAGCAGGCTATTTGTGGAGCAGGCAAAAAGCATGGCTGTGCTGCGCCGGGTAAGTCATGCCATCAGCGTGGCCTGGCGGCAGATTTAAGTTTTTCTCCCAATCGTGGCAATAAATCGTACTGGAGTGGGAAACTGAAAGAATTTGGACTGACCTATGCTTACTCATCCAGTGCTCATGTGCAATGTATAGAGCATCCGGTCGCAAGCGTCTTTAGAAAAGGAGGCTGTCTGACACCCTGTGTCAAAGCTGATTTTAAAATTAGCGGAGACGGGTCTGCACCCAACGGGCAATATTTGGGCCAGAATCAAACAGCTGATAACTATGTTAGTCAGCAGGGCACAGTACCCGGGCCGGCTTACGGAGGGCAAGGGCCAAGCTCAAATCAATATGGTTACACCCCAACTAACGGAGAGAGTTTTGAAGGTATAGATATTAATTCGGAATTGAAAGACAGTCAGACAGATAGCTGGTGGGATGATTTGCTTGGCCCTACAGAAGATAATAGTGAATATTCAGAATACACATACTCAGACAGAGGGGGTTCCTCGGTAGTAGAGACTGCCGGGCAAAGCCAAAGCCATATAAGTTTTAAGCCTGTGCTTGGCTATACTAATAACAAGCCGGGAGCAAATGAGGTAAATAATATAACAGCTCAAAACTCTAGTACAGATTCCACCAGCTCTTCACTTGGCTCAAATTCAAATACAAAAGTAAGTCGCGGAGGTCTGCGTCAAGCCAGCTTTGCATCCTTTTTCAGCCCCAATAAAGAGACGGCGATAGATAGATTTTTCTTAACTAACAGTATTTCAAACTACAGCAATTCAGGCCTTTCCGCCTTTATAGATGATACTGCGCGCGCAAATAGCACTTTGGACCAGAGTATTTACAGTCACAAATTTAAAGACACCTACGAGACCGGCGGTAATTATGCCGAGCAAGTGAACTCTATAAATTACAATATGCAAAATGCTGTCCATGAAGAGTCAGGGACCAGCCTTTGGGATACGGCAAAAAGCTATTTTAGCTCCGGATTGGATATCGCATCTTTTGTGGTATTTCCAACAATAAATATTTTTGCAATTTAGTATCATAGAATAATTATTTTTAATAATGTATAATAGAAACATGAAAAAACTAAACCCAGACAATAAATATGCAATAATCTCCGTGCTAATGTTTCTTTTTGTCTTTGCTATCTCACTTAGTGGGACCCTGCAAGGTATTCGCCTTGCACAGGAAAAAAAGCAAATGGCGGCTGTTCGACTTGCAGAGGCAGGCGATAATACGAGTCGTGGTTACGAGAGTGATGTAAGGAGCCGTTTGAATTCATACATAAACAGTTTGAATCAAAATAACGCAAATGTTTCAAATACTGGACCAAGTGGCGCGTGGTGCAATCGAGCAAAATCCACCAATGAGCTTAATCCGGCCAACAACTGTAGCTTAGATACTTTTCTAAAAGATTTCGAAAAAACTATGGGGACTTGTAAAGAGGAGGAATATAAATCAGGGGCTACATCAAAATGTATAGATTGGTGCGCAAGCACTTATATTCAAAGTGATAAGCAAAGTGAGAAACCCGAGATAAAGACTTGCAATCTTGAAAATGCCGATAGACATAAAGATGAAATAGGAAGACGAATATCAATTTTTGCCTCTAAATTATTACTGGCCGCTCAGAAAAGTGGGGGTCTTTTTGACTTAGATGCGTTGAATCGTCAAAAACTGGAAAAGCGAGTTTACAATACACTTTGTATGGCTGCCAGCGAATCACAGTATTCTGCTCAAGAGAAGAAATTGCAGAATTTTATAAAATCTTTAAACATAGATGGTAGTTTCAAAAATTCTTTATTTAGGGACATAAAAGATATCAGTAAACTGAAGGAGAAGTGGATTGCAGAATCTAATGTTGACTCTAGCGCTTCAGAAAATGACAAAAAAGAATGCAAGTTTCAAGGAGTGGCCTATTGTCTGAAAGGTTCTTCCGACAAAGAATTTAAATGCTATCCTAAAAATAAAAACAATAAAGAATCAGTGGGAAACAACAGTTCGCAAGGAGGTGGAAACACTAGCGCAGGCGGGACTGTCACCCCCGGAGGCTACCCTTACGGGCAGAACCCTTACGGAAACAACTATGGCATTCCTCAAAACAACCCTTATTCGGGCCAAACTCCAAATAACAATCAAAAATATGACCCTTGTAAGGATCCAAACTTTAGTCAAAAAAGCGGCATGAGTTTTTTGGAGAGTGCCATGTTTGGAATCAGTTGTGCCTTCAATTCCAAAGATAAAAAATCCGAAAGTGATAAAAATAAGCCAGGCAATAACTATGAAGACCCAAGCTGTGTTTTGGCAGCAGACAAAAACAGTATTAAATCCGGAGAGGCTGTTAGCTTAAAGTGGCGAAGCAGTAAGGCAAAGTCTGCACAGCTCAAAAAAGAAAATAAGACTCTGGCAAGCGGTACCAGCGGAGAGTACACTGACAGGCCAAGCGAAACGACGACATATACTGTATATGCAGTCGGGCAAGGTGGCAGAAAAGCTACATGCTCCAAGACTGTTACAGTAGAGGAGAGTCCGGTGACTTTGACGTGTAGCCCGGATATTGTGCAAAAAGGGGGCTCGGTAAAGCTCCAGTGGGCTTGCCCGGCCTCGTATGATTTAAAGTCCAGCAACTTTGGAGCGGATTCTACAGAAGGCAATCTTTCCGTGGCGCTTAATGAGTCTAAAATATTTGAGCTTGTTTGTGCAAAGGACGACAAAGAGCTCTCTAAAACATGTGCCGTCCAGCTAAGCAATCCGGAAATGGATATAATAGCCTATCCGCTTCAGCTTAAACGTGGAGAAAAGGCAAGGGTTACTTGGGCGTCTATAGATATGGACTCTTGCTACGTAGAAGGTCCTAGGGGATTTAGATACGACAGAAACTACGCTGTAGTCTTGACCATTCCTTTCCCGCAAAATGACCGTATTTATAAAGACACCGCAGTATATAGTTTGCACTGTAAGGACAGCTGGGGGAAAGAGTACAGTAAAGACATTACCGTGCGATTGCTGGGAGACCTGGACAAAGCGCCGGAGCCAGCGCCAAGCACAGAGCAGCCTAAAGATATAGTCAGCACAATCATAAAGACCAGTCTTGATCCGAAGGAATGCCCACACTTTACAGCTTATTACAAAAAGGGACAAAGTGCTCCGGAAATTAGAAAAATACAAATTTTCCTTAAAGACCAAGGCCTGTACAGCGGCCCCACAGATGGCTACTACAGCTCGGCACTGGATGAGGCTGTGCGAGCTTTCCAGGCACGTTATGCAGATGAGATACTTAAGCCTTGGGGTCTTACGGCTCCTACAGGATACTGGTATAAGACTACTCGCAAGAAGGCAAATTATCTTGCAGGTTGCGCCGAGGGTGCGGTTGTTCTGGATGATGGTACTGTTGTATACTAATGAAGAAATATTAAAAAGCAGCTGTTTTTGCAAAGCAAAAACAGCTGCTTTTTATATTTTAAAAGTCTAATTTAGATAAATGACTTTTGTATAATTGGTCCGCCCACCGGGACTCAGCGCCAGTTTTAAGTGTTTTGGCTTACAAATTCACCAAAAGCACTAAGAACTCGCTGCCCCGTCGGCGCTTCCACCACACCTCGCGAGGTGTGGTGGACTTCGTGCGCACCTCTCTTCGAGTTCTGTTATGCGAAAGAGTTTGTAAAAACCCTACTACATTCGTAGTAGGGCATTAACAAATTCTAGTCCGCCCACCAGGACTCGAACCTGGGACACACGGGTTAAAAGCCCGCTGCTCTACCGGCTGAGCTATGGGCGGATTAGTACAGAAAAAGAACTAAACAGTGAAGTTTGAATGCCGGATTTAATTTTCCAGCCCTTGCCATATTCTTTGCTCTTGAAAGTCTCAAAGATACAGCGCAAATATAATACAGGATTTATTTTAAAAATCAAATTTTATAGTAGCCAAATTTATAAATAGCGATCTACATTGAGTTCCTTGCCTGCATAAGGCAGAGCCTAAAACACACAACAACACTAAAAAACGGAGGCCCAAGCTCTGTTTTTTAGTGTTTGCTAAGTTTTAATAATCTTGTCAAGCGATATTTATACTATATACTTTTTTTATGCATGAGAACAATAAAGAAATAGTAGTGATAGTATATAATCTGCGAAGTGTTTACAATGTTGGTTCAATATTTCGTACTGCCGATGCGGCAGCTGTGAACAAAATATACTTAGTCGGTACCAGTCCTACCCCCAAAGACCGTTTTGGACGGTGGCGAAAAGATTTGGCAAAGGTGGCGCTTGGTGCTGAAAAAACACTGGATTGGGAGTATAAAGAAGATATCCAAAGCTTAATAAGTGAGCTTAAAGATAAGTCTTTTAAAATACTGGCACTTGAGCAAGATGAAAAATCAGTAAATTATTCCGAAGGAGAAAGTGCTGACAAGCTTGCTCTTATAGTAGGGAATGAGCCCGACGGTATAGAAAAAGAGACTCTAAAGCTTGCCGACAAAATAATAGAAATTCCCATGCTGGGGCAAAAGGAGTCTTTAAACGTTGCTGTGGCCTTTGCGTTAGCGCTATATTCTTTGCGCTTTTCTCATTGAGAATTCACAACTCTTTTCAGAAAATCTTTTAAGTCAAGCATTTTAAGCTTTGCCTGATAAAAGTCTTGGGCTTCTACCAGCTGTTTTATTTCTCTGGTTTTGCTTTCAAGTTTCTCCAGCCAGCGCTGCTCTTCCGGGATTTTTAAATCACTTTTTAAAAGAGCAAGTAGGGACAAGAGTTCTTTATCGTTTAATTTATCTAAAATCTCTTGCGAGCTTAAGCCTTGCCCGGATTTTAAAAGAGAGGCTATTTTGTTTAGTGTGTACAAATCCTTTAAAATTTGAGAATTATTATCCTCTAAAACTTTTTCAAAATCAGCACTCAATCCATTCTCGCTTATGCTTTTATAAGCGCTTTTTACAAGATTGTCTTTTTCTTCTTCGCTAAGTTTTTGTAAGTCCCTGGCTAGGCCATCTGCCAAGCCTTTTATGATTTTTTTGTAATCATCTTTTCCGTTTTCCTTTTTGCTTTCATTACTTGGCTCGTCAGGCTTGTTTTTTTCTTGCTGCTTTACTGCTTCCTTGTCCTCTTTCTCAACGGATAAGTTTTTGGCACGTGTGGCAGCTTTTATTATCACAGAGTTTTTTATCACAGGGTTGCTTATTTTTTCACTTTCCTGACTTAATTTTAAAAGACTTGATGTACTGCTGGCCTTTTCTATTTCTTTTTCCAGTTTAAATTTATAAATTTGGTTCTTTATAGAGCCTAAAACTCCGTCCTCACTGTTAAAATGGGAGACAATAAAACTTATGCCTAAAATCAAGAAAGCTATTAAAACTATACTGCTTATAAATTTCATAAGACTAAAAACTTACAGCACCCACGGTTTTACCGTCTTGGTCCATAAGTCTTATTACCTCATAGCGTTTTTTCCAAAGCTTGCCTTCTCTGTTTAAAAATATATGCCAGACAGCTCCGGGGTAGTGAAATTTCTCGCTGTTTTTATAGCGTCTTACGCAAGCGTTGTATGTCATCTCTTTGCTAAGTGTTTTTCTGCAAGGTTCGCTAACTTTTTTATAATATGGGTTGGTATCCAAAAAGTACTCACAACGAGACAGTTCTTTCACGGCATCCATACAAGCATCTCCGTATTTTTTAATATTTTCTACTGTATTGGGAATTATAAGCTCCGGTCGCGGACACCAAGCAGTTGAAAACTGCAAGCTTTTATCTTTCCAAAGATAGTTAAGGTAGCCGGAGCAGATATTAGTTTTGAAAGATACTCCGGCCGGAGACTTTCCCGAATGTAAAATGGCCACCTCCCCGGGCTTAAGGTAGATATCTTTTTCTATATTTATTTGACCCAAAACAAAAGTTTCAGTTCCTTTCGGTATCATCGCCATCTGGTTGCTTATAAGGCTGTGCAGAATCATTCCGCTCAACTTTATCGGCTCTTTGTTGTGGATATTGGCTATTAAATACAAATATTCGTCATCTTGATTGTCCCCGTTAATATAAGAGTTACTTTTTGATATATTGATTTTCCCATAATCCTTGGAAAGCTCTCCCAAGTCTTTCGCTTCAATCTTGGGTGGGTTTCCACTTATCCACAAAGAGGCGATAGGGCTAACTGCTTCAGGGCTTACCGGGAAGATAGAATGACTTCTTGTGCTTACATAAATAACATTGGCAAGTAGCGCCCAAAGGACCATGCCAAGTACCAGTACAACTATTACAAAAATAACTCCTGCCAATATTTTACGTGCCATAGATTTTATCTTGATAACCCTTTGTTTTGCTTTTGAATTTTATCAAGGCCCAGAACTTCTCGCAAGACCTCATGAGCAACTAAAGCATCACTCCACGGTTCTTTCTTTCCGTTTGCTCTCATAATGTAAGGGTCGGTACCCTTGCCGGTGATAAGCACGGTATCACCAAGGCCTGAAATGGCCATTTTTACAGCTTGCTTTATAGCTTCTTTTCTGTCAAGAACGATTCTTGTTTTTCTAGGGTCGGCACCCCTTTCCATGTCTTTTAATATTTTCATTGGGTCCTCATCATAGGGGTCCTCGTCGGTAAGAATAACCCTCTCGCAGTATTTACTAGCTATTTGAGCCATAACAGGCCTTTTCCATGTGTCTCTGCCACCTCCGGTATTGCCCAGAACACATATTTTTCTGGAATCTTTAAAGGCTTCACTGTAGAGCTTCTCAAGAGAGTCGGGGGTGTGCGCATAGTCAACCACAACTTTAAAATCCTGACCCTCTTCTATGTATTCCATTCTGCCCGGTAAAAGACGAATTTCTTCAAGAGCTATCTTGATGGTTTTGCTATCCACTCCTATAACTTTAGCAAAACTGGCAGCCAAAAGCGCGTTTTGAACAGAGAATTTCCCTTTTTGCTTTAGCGCAATTCTTTGCCCTTCAAAGTCAAATTCTATACCGTTTGGAAGTTCTTTTATGGGGCTAGCTTGTTTGATTGATACCGGAATACTGTAGTCCACTTGCAATTTTAAGAATTTATCGGCATGCTCGGAATCTGCATTGGCCACTAAAATTTTAGGAGATTTTTTTGAGCGTTCCAGTGCTTTTCCTATTTTTAATTTGGCTGCCAAGTAATTTTCAAAAGAACCATGAGACTCTATGTGTTCGGGCGAAATATTTGTAAACAAAAGTGCATTTAGCTCTATAAATTTATGTCTGAAATTTTTAACACCCTCACTTGTCATCTCAAGGATCACCCAATCGCATTTGTCTTTCACTGCTTGGGATATGAAGTGTTGCATAAAAAACCGCCCCGGCATAGTCATCTTGTATTTGTTGGGCATGTTCTTATCCGCTATTTTAAAGCGGATAGTGGAAGACAGAGCGGTTCGGTAGCCCGCTTTTTCCAAAATGGCATTTAAATATTCAGCTGTACTTGATTTGCCCTTCGTGCCTGTTATGGCAACTATATTTATTTTTCTTGAGGGGAAGCCGTAGCGCACGGCAGCCAAGAAGGCCAAGCTTGCATGGTAGGCTAGAAATAATTGCGGTGGTAGTATGGAATGTAAAAATTGTTTTATCTTATACATAAAAGTATTGTAACATATATCGCCTGTCTTTTAAGATAAAAGCTTCAACGCTTCCTTTATTTGGTCTTGTAAATCCTGACCTGGGTCTATGTCTTTAATGATTTTTTTGATCTCTTTTTGTTTGTAACCAAGAGAAAGCAGGACGTCATTCAAATCTTCTTTATGTGATTGTACGTCATCAAGAGCGGGAAGTTTGTCTTGCAGCTCAAGTACCAGTTTCTTGGCGCTTTTGATGCCGACCCCCGGAACTTGGCTTAAGTATTCTATATTGCCGTTGGAAATGGCAGATTTTATATTTTCCATATTATCCATCTGCATTATGGATAATGCGGACTTGGGACCCAGTCCGGGAACCGAAAGAAGTAATTCAAAGAAATCCAGTTCATCGACAGTACCAAATCCGTAAAGATCGTTTTTATCTTCTCGTATGATTTGGGATATATAAAGTTCAACACCATCCTTTATATTGATTGTATTTAAGAATTCTTTCAGACAATAGACTCTATAGCCCAAATTGCCAGATTTGACTATAAGCGAATCTGCACCTTTGCTTAGAACCTCACCGTTAAGATAAGCTATCATATAGTCTAAAGTATAGCACAATAAGTTATTTTTGCTTTTTTAAAGACTTATAAAATACCACTTTGTAATTTTCCTGTAAAAAAGTTGATTTTTTATCTAATTATTGTATTATAACGCGCATGGCAAATACAAAATCAGCAAAAAAGGCACACGAGCAATCTTTGCGCAGAAGAGTTTTTAACTTGCGTAGATTGCGCGCAATGAAAGATGCTGTCAAAGAGGTAAAGAGTCTTGCATTGGCTAAAGATGCTTCCGTACAAGAGAAACTAAAGGAAGCTTACAAGGCAATAGACAAGGCTGCGAAAAGAGGCGTTATTAAGAAAAACACAGCGGCGCGTAAGAAGTCTCGTTTAACAAAGTTTGTTAATAAAAGCTTGGCTTAATTTAACTCTTCAACTTAAAAGCCGTACGCGCGAAGCGCGCACGGCTTTTTATATACTTTTACTTTGCTTTGATGGGTGAGAAAATTTCACACTGCTAGCAGTGTGGCATTATGTTCTTTTAGGCGCTTCTTTAAATCTTTAGTGCTGCCGATATAAAATCTTTCGTCCACCTTACTTTGTAATATGTATGTATAAAAGAACATAATAAGCAAAAT
>WFZM01000041.1 GCA_015489565.1 Patescibacteria group bacterium
TCGTCTACGAGGTTTAACCTCGTAGATTATTTTTTGGTGGTGTTTTTCTAAAGTCCGGGTATACTTTAAGTAATGCAAATAGCAATCAGTAAGAAGAATTTTTTACCGGAGCAAACACTTTTTGGCGGGCAAAGCTTTCTCTGGGAGAAAAAAGCAGATGGAACTTATTTTCTATTTTCTTTCAAGGACGCTATGACTTTGAGACAGCAAGATAAGTCATACGAAATTGATAAGTTATTTCCCGCTAAAAAAGATTATTTTGCCGAGAAAGATTACGAGACCGAAATACAAAAATTGTTAGAGAAAAAAGATAAGCATCTAAACGAAGCCGTCCGAGCATTATATGGACTTAGGGTTTTAAAGCAAGATTTGGAGGATTTGATTTTCACATTTATTTTATCCAGCAATAACAGCATAATCAGAATAAGAAATACCGTGCAGTGCATTAGAAAAGAATATGGTATTAAACGAGCAGATGAACTTTTTTATCCCGGGGCAGAGCTTATATCAAAACTCAAAGCAGAAGATTTGCGAAATTGTGGAGCAGGTTTTCGGGCAGGCTATATGATAGAATCTGCAAAAAAGTTTCAAGACTTAGAAAAAGAAATTGAGAAGGTGCACAACGAGCAGCTCGTGGAAATTTTAAAAGAGTTTCCGGGTGTGGGTGACAAAATCGCAGATTGCATTACCGTCTTTTCCGGTAATGCTAAAACTTTTAGCCCAATTGACACTTGGGCAAAGAGAATTTTAAAAGAGCTTTATGGGGTCGAATATAAAAAATACGAAGATTACAGAAAATGGTGGGCAGACAAATTTGCCGACAGTGCATACCTGGCCGGACAGTTTTTATTTGAGTATTATCGCAAAAGATAAGGACGCAGTTCCTGCTTCGTTTTGTGGCGCATTGCTTTTTTGTTGCGTCTTCTTTCTTTTTTGTCGTGCGCGCTTGCCGGATTAGCTGTATCGACAATTTTAAATATATAATAGTAATCACCATTGTGCTCTCCAACGCCATTCACTCGCTCTATTTTCAAAGGCGCTCCTTCTTTTTGAAGGGTTCCGTTTAGGGAATCCACAAGTGTCCATATAGTATCTATAATTATTTTGTAGAGCCCTGAGCTGTAAAGAGCATCGCTTTTAATGCGTTGTCTGTGAGACAAAAAGCAAGGCAAGACTTGATATGCTTTTTTAAATTCGTAAGAAAAAGATAAAGCTATAGGCAATTGAAATATAATTATAAAATCTTCATCTTTCTCACCTTTTAGTTTATCTTTGATGCCGTGACTTCTTATTTTGGCTATTTGTTCTATACGAATTGAAGCCTTTAAAATATCTCTTTTGAATATTTCATCCAGATTTATTTTATATTTTCCAACTTGGCGTCGCAGAACATCTTTTGCGAGGGATTCGTAAACATGAATTATTCCCTCCGCAAGCGTTCTTAAAATAGCCAATTTTATGGCATCTGCTTTATCAGTTTCACTTAAGTTGGGCACAGAAAGAGTCGCCGGCTTTTTTGCTTTCAATCCGGGGAATGGCTCTCTGTCTCTGAACAAATTAAAAAGCTCAGGCATAGTACCTGGCATTATACATAAGGCTTGTAAAAAATAAAGATGTGATATAATGCAAGATATGAAAATTTTACTTTTGCATTTTACAAGGCGACAGGAGGTCTCAAGACAAACCTTTAAGAAAGCCTTTGCCAAATTTGCCCTGAAGCCAGATATACAAAGCTTTAATGCCTTAGATGAGTCTCCCGAAGTATCTTTAATAGAAAAATATGATCGCATAATATTTAGTGGATCTGAATTCTCATTTGAGGGTTTAAATGAGCCTGAGGAAGTAAGAAAAAAAGCGCGAGAGCTTGGCAAAAGCTACAAGGAATTTATTTTTCGTTTGGTAGATTCAAGTACACCGAGCCTCGCGATATGTTTTGGGCACCAGCTTTTCGGATTTGCTTACGAGCAAACTGTCGCACACAATAAATGCCTTTTTAAAGCGGGGGCTTTTAAGGTGCTAATAAACAGCAAAGAGGCAAAAGAAGACCCGCTATTGGAAGATTTGCCGAGAGAGTTCTTGGCGGCTTATATGCACCAAGATGTGGTATTTGACAAGCCCGAGGAGGCGCGGGTTCTTGCGCGTGGAGAAAAATGTAATTTTGCCATCTTAAAGTATGGTCAGAATTCATACACTACACAATTCCATCCGGAATTTGACAAGGAGGTTTTGCAAGAGCGTTACCGAACTTACCCTAATTACTTTAAAAAGCAAGATTCCTGGTCCGAGGATTTACTTAAAGATACTCCGGAGGCCAATAAGATTTTAAAAAATTTTATGTTAAACTTTTAATGTATGAAGAAAATGTTGATTTTGCAATTTAGGCCTGAGACTGAAGTGGCCGATGACGAGTTCCAGGCCTTTTTAAAGTATGGGAAATTAAAAGAAAATGAGGTAGAGCGCGTAAGAGCGGAGTTCGAGCTTCCGGATATTGAGCTGGAGAACTATTCATCTGTTTTGATAGGGGGCAGCCCTTACACAACTTCCGATAAGGAAAAAAGTACGGCTCAAGAAAAAGTGGAAGAAAAACTCTTTTCTCTTATGCGAGAAATTTATGAGAAAGATTTTCCATATCTTGGCAACTGCTATGGGCACAGCACTATGGCTCAAGCAATAGCTTCAGCGGTGTCAAAAGAAAAATACGGAGAAGCGGTTGGTGCGGTATCTGTATCACTCAGTGAAGAGGGTAGAAAAGACAAGCTTCTTGAGGGAGTGGAGAGTCCTTTCTATGCCTTTGTGGGGCATAAGGAAGCTTGCCAAGTGGTTCCACCCGAGGCGGTTCTTTTGGCAAGCTCTGAGACATGTCCTGTGCAGATGCTTCGCTTTAAGCAAAATGTCTACAGCACCCAGTTTCACGCAGAACTTGATTTTGAAGGTCTGGTGCTAAGAATAGATTTTTACAAAGACAAAGGATACTTTCCACCGGAAGATGCGGAAAAGCTAAAAGACGAAGCTCGGAAATATAATATAACAGAACCAATGAAAATTTTGGAGAATTTTGTAAACCTATACCATAGGAAATAAGG
>WFZM01000042.1 GCA_015489565.1 Patescibacteria group bacterium
CTTTGCGTTGCAGCGTGGCGAAGACGGTCTATCTCTTGGTTGATCATTGCTTCTTTTTCTATGTAAGTATCTGTGACTGAAATATATGCCTCAGGCTGATAGTAGTCGTAATATGAGACAAAATAATGAACTGCATTGTCCGGAAAGAAGCTTTCAAACTCAGCGGCAAGCTGCGCGGCAAGAGCCTTGTTGTGCGCCAGAACAAGAGTAGGCCTTTGCACTTTTTCTATTACATTTGCAATGGTAAAGGTCTTGCCGGTCCCTGTTGCGCCATGAAGCGTTAAAAATCTGTCACCTGATTGCAAGCCGTGTGCAAGTGCTTCTATAGCCTCGGGCTGGTCTCCTGCCGGCTCCCATTTTGATTTCAAAATAAAATCAGACATAGCTTATATAATATATAAAAACTGCAAAATAACAATCTAAAGGGTGAGTAAGGCCCCGCGCGCCTAAAAGGCACGCGGGGCTTTTGTAAAAAAGCAATTTTACATCCCTGATACCAAAAAACAAGAATAAAGCGATGGTATAAATGCAGCAGTGAAAAATACCGCACCCACAAAACACTTTGACTTAAATGGTGATTGGTGCAAACCTACAGAACAAGTATCACACCTGTTGCGTACAACATTATAAAATTGGTACCATGCATAAGCCGTACCCATTGCCAATATAACTGTTGTAATCCCTATCGCAATTTGTAAAGTCATAAAAATTATATTATATATAAACTTTTGGCAGCGTTTAAGCGCCGTTTTGAAAACCACAAGTTTTCAAAATTAACTAATAACGACCTGTCTGGATATTATATCACAAGAAAATCCGCCACTTGGGCGGATTTTGTTGACAATTATTAATTACGACTATTTATCCGTATTGCTGGCATTTGCGTTATCTTGTTCATTTTTCTCCTGCTCTTTTGCCATTTGCTCCGCTTCTTCTTTTGTCAGCACCTTGACTAAAATAACATCAAAGCGCAGAGGGCTGTTTGGCGGGATCGCATACTCTTCACTGCCCGGCTTTTTTACACCTTTTTCTCCATATGCTTTATCTGCCGGAATGTCCAAAATAACTTCCGTTCCTTCTTTAAGGCCCACAAGGCCCTCGTCCCAACCTTTGATAACATAGCCTTCTCCTATCGGAAAACCTATTGCTTGACCTGATTGCGCATTGGAGTCAAAAACCGTTCCGTCCGGCAAAAATCCGGCGTATATAACATAAGCTATATCACCTTTTTGAACTGTGCGACCATTCCCTTCTTTAACTTTTAAAACTTTTAATTCTTTTAAATTAGGATCCAGTGCACCCAGCTCCATCTTGTTTTCCGTATTTTGATTTTGATTTGACATATAATAATTATAGGCGAAGTAACCAACTAAAGTCAGCAACAATATCGCAATTACACTTATAATAATTTTTTTGCTCATATGGAGGTTATTATAACATTTAATTTCTGACCGCTAAGCATTTTTAGAGCTTTACTACAAAAAGCCGCTGCGTCAATCGCAGCGGCTTTTTTGTAAATTTTGTCTAAATTTAGACCTGCCCTTCTTCGGCTCTTGCTCGAGCCTCTTGCTCGTCCAACTCTTTTATAAGCTCGGACATCATTGCGTGCTTTTGAGAATCCTCAAATCCCGTACCCGCTGGTATTAAGCGACCAACGATAACATTCTCCTTTAGACCCTTTAGTCTGTCTACCGCACCGCGTATAGCGTTTTCGGTAAGCTTGCGTGTGGTATTTTGGAAAGAAACGGAAGAAAGCCATGACTCGCGAGTGAGCGCAGTCTCTGTAATACCTGTCACCACCTCTTCGTATTGAGCCGGAACCCCTCCACTTTCTTTTATCTTTTCATTCTCTTCTTCTAGTGCCAGTACATCAACAATCTGTCCGACTGAGAATCGGGTATCTCCCGCCGAAGTTATTTTACGCCTTGAGAACATCTGCTTTAAGATAACCTCCAAGTGCTTTCTTGAAACAGATATACCTTGCATCTCGTAAATCTTTAGAATTTCCGTGATGATATACTCTTGCGTAGTCTCTTTTCCGGCATATTTGAACAACTCCTGCAAGTTCGCAGAACCATCTGTCAAGAATTGACCTTTAACTACACTATCGCCACGCTTTACTATAATTTGACGACTCAAAGGCACTTTGTACTCAAGGTCGCTTTTTTTGGCAGACTTGGAGCTTCCTTCAGGAATAAGGACTATCCTTTTTTCACTTTCATTTTCAATCACATCAGAAACGACTCCATCTATCTTGGCCAAAACCGCCGCCGCTTTTGGATTACGCCTGTCAAAGACTTCCTCAACACGAGGTAAACCTTGTGTAATATCTCCTCCAACTGCCGCCGCACCACCTGCGTGTTTGGTATTCATGGTAAGCTGAGTTGATGGCTCACCCAAAGACTGAGCGGCAACTGTACCGACTGCCTCTCCCAAATCTATCTCTTGCATGGTGGTCAAATCATAACCATAACACTTCTGACAGACACCGTATTTACTATCACATGTCATAGGAGAGCGTACTGAAACCGACTCTATATGCTTTAGTTCATCTATCTTTTGAGCGTCTTTGGCGCTTAGCAAGTCACCCTTTTTAAATACCACCTTGCCTTTTTCGTCCATTATATCCTCTGCCAAATAGCGCCCTTTAATGTTTTTGGCAAGCGGAACTTCAACTCCCAAGGTGTTGGTGCGAGAAATCTTAACAGAGCGCTTGGTTTTACAATCCTTCTCGGATATCACTATATCCTGCGCTACATCAAAGAGACGCCTTGTAAGATAACCTGCGCGAGCGGTCTTAAGAGCCACGTCGGCAAGACCTTTGCGAGAACCGTGAGTTGACGTAAAGTACTCAAGTGGAGTAAAGCCTTCCTTGTAAGACGCTATGACCGGAGTCTCAATAATGTCTCCTTTAGGGTTTTGGATAAGACCCTTCATACCAATCATCTGAGTAAGCTGACCGGTAGAACCACGAGCTCCTGAAACTATCATGTCGTGCACGGAGCCGTTCTGGTCCAGTGTGTCCATAACCATATTTTCTATTTCTGTCTTTGCCTTTTGCCAGAGTTCTATTGTAAGTCGGTGCTTTTCTTGCTCAGTAAGAAGTCCTTGCTCAAACTGCTCCTTGAGTTTCAAGACTTTCTCTTGAGTCTCTTCTATAATCTTTGCTTTCTGGTCCGGTATACGCAAGTCGGTAATAGCCCATGTTATACCGGCAAAGGTAGCGTACTTGAAACCAAAGTCTTTTATCTTATCCAAGATATCAGGCATTCCTTCAAGACCGTATGAGTCTATCAAGTCTTGAACTATCTTTGACATCATCTTTTTGTCTACCGTTTCATTTACAAAGTCAAAGTCTTTAGGCAAAGATGAGTTGA
The DNA here is from genome assembly GCA_015489565.1 of Patescibacteria group bacterium. Classification (GTDB taxonomy): domain Bacteria; phylum Patescibacteriota; class Minisyncoccia; order Phycocordibacterales; family UBA2100; genus S143-145. Next base: position 3,378 of record WFZM01000042.1, read on the forward strand.
AAAGCAAACGGCCGACGCTGGTCTCGAAAACTTCTCCGTTAAATATCTTGTATTTATCACTGTCTGAAGGAAGGACATAAACCTTTGCGCGCAAGTCTATATTTCCATAGTCGTACGCGCTGATAGCCGCGTTTGGCGATTCAAAATACTTTCCTTCCCCTTTAGCTCCTTCGAGCATTTTGGTCATCCAGTAAATACCCAGGATTATGTCCTGACGTGCATTAGTTGTAACATCTCCGGAGCCGGGCTTAAGTATGTTTTTGCGGGCACTCATTATCTCGCTAGCTTCAAGTTGCGCCTCCGGAGTAAGTGGTACGTGCACAGCCATTTGGTCACCGTCAAAGTCCGCGTTAAACGCTTCACATACCAGTGGGTGCAACTGTATGGCCGAACCTTCAATAAGGACCGGTCTGAAAGCTTGTATGGATTGCCTGTGCAGTGTAGGGGCACGGTTCAAAAATACGTGCTTATCTTCTATTACTTCTTCAAGTATTTCCCATACTTCCGGGATACCCTCTTCTATAAGTTTGCCTGCTCCGCGAATATTAAACGCTATCTCTCTTTCCAAAAGTCCGTGGATAACAAAAGGCCTGAAAAGCTCTAGCGCCATCTTCTTTGGAATGCCGGCCTGATCCAGCTTCAATTCAGGACCGACTACAATAACGCTACGTCCCGAGTAGTCTACACGCTTACCGAGCAAGTTCTGCCTAAAGTATCCTTGCTTGCCTTTAAGGTAATCGGCAAGAGACTTGAGCGGCCTTTGCCTTGAGCCGCCTACGGCATAAGCTATGTTGCCTCTGCGCGCTGATGAGTTGTCAATAAGTGCATCAACTGCTTCTTGCAATATACGCTTTTCATTGCGCAAGATTACATCCGGCGCGTTTATCTCTATCAGCTTTTTTAAACGATTGTTGCGGTTTATAACACGCCTGTAAAGGTCGTTAATATCAGAAGATGCGTGCCTACCGCCTTCAAGCGCAACCATGGGACGAAGTGCCGGAGGTATAACCGGTAGTTTTTCAATAAACATCCACTCCGGCCTTAAGTTTGCAAAGAGCATATCTTTGGCAAGAGCAATTCTCTTGTGAAGTTTCGCTTTGTCGCTTGCCGGCGCTTTTTCCAGCTGCTCTTCAAGCTCAGCTATAAACTTCTCCAAATCTATCTCCTTGAAAATGTCGTAAATGGCCTCGGCTCCAATACGAGCATTAAACATTGAACCGTATTTAAGCGCAAATTTATGATAATCCGCCTCATCAAGAACTTTTCCTTGTCTTATTGAGTTTATCTCTTGCTTAGCCTTATTTGCAAGAGTCTGCAATTTTTCTTTTTCTTCTTCTGTTTTTGCTTCTGCCAATTTTGCCTTAAACTCGGAAGAGAGGTCTTTTAGCAATTTTGCCCTTTCGTTCTCATCTACATCTATTATGATATAACCAGCAAAATAAACAACCTTCTCAACATCTGCCTGAGTAAGATTTAAAATAAGAGCTATACGGCTAGGTACTGTCCTTAAAAACCATATATGAGCAACCGGTGATGCCAAATTTATATGCCCCATTCTCTCACGACGCACTATGGCTCTTGTAACTTCAACACCACACTTATCACAAACTATTCCTTTGAAGCGAATGCCTTTGTACTTACCACAGTAACATTCAAAGTCTTGTGAAGGACCAAAGATTTTCTCGTCAAAAAGTCCGTTTTTTTCCGGACGCTGTGTACGGTAGTTTATGGTCTCGGGCTTTAGAACCTCTCCGTAGGACCACTCTTCCACTCTCTCGGGTGACGCCAAATTTAGCTGCAAAGCGTCAAAATCGTTTATTAACTTATCTTTTTCTTTTTTCATAGTGCGTATTATTTAGACCTGTTAATTTTGACATTTTCCTTAAGCAGTCTTGTATCAAGAAGTAGACCTCTTAAGTGGCGTATAAGCACATTAAAGGTTGCAGGTGAATTAGGTTGCTTTATGCGCTTACCTTTTATTATTGCATCAAATGCCGCCGTTCTACCTACTATGTCGTCAGATTTTATGGTCAAGATTTCACGTAAAGCATATGCAGCACCGTATCCCATGAAAGCCCAGACTTCCATCTCCCCGATACGCTGACCACCGTTTTGCGCCTTTCCACCCAAAGGTTGTTGTGTAATAAGAGAGTATGGTCCGACTGCGCGTTGGTGAACTTTGTCTTCCACCATGTGGTGCAACTTCAAAATATACATGTTTCCAACCGCTACAGGCTGGTCAAACTCCTCACCTGTACGACCGTCACGCAATTTTACCTTTCCACTTCTGTCAAAGCCGGCTTTTTCCAACTCGTCAAATATTTCGTCCTCTGTAGTTCCTGAAAATGGCGGAACTACGGCTTGATAACCCAGAGATTCCGCAGCAAGCCCCAAGTGCATCTCCAGAATTTGTCCCAAGTTCATACGTGAAGGCACGCCCAGCGGAGTAAGTATTATGTCAATCGGATTTCCGTTTTCGTCATACGGCATATCCTCCTCGGGAAGCACCTTTGAGATAACACCCTTGTTACCGTGGCGTCCCGCAAGCTTGTCTCCGGTCTGTATGCTTCTTAATTGCGCTACCTCCACATGTATTCTTTTTATTATTCCCGACTCCAAGTGATCTCCGTTTTCACGTGAGAATACTTTTACTCCCACCACACGACCCTTCTTGCCGGCATCCATGCGAAGTGAGGTATCTTTAACCTCTTTGGCTTTTTCTCCAAAGATGGAGCGCAACAGTCTTTCCTCCGGGGTCAGCTGAGTCTCTCCTTTTGGTGTTACTTTACCTACCAGTATATCTCCCGGTCTCACTTCCGCTCCTATGCGTACAATACCTTCCTCGTCCAAATTACGAAGTTTTACCTCTCCCACATTTGGAATATCGCGAGTGGTTACTTCAGGTCCGAGTTTGGTATCGCGCACGTAAGTTACAAACTCCTCTACATGAATTGAGGCAAATTTGGAATCTTTTACAAGTCTTTCAGAAATTATAATAGCATCTTCGTAGTTGGCACCTGTCCAAGACATGAACGCTACGCGAGCATTTTGCCCTACCGCTATTTGTCCCTTGTCGGAGCTTGAAGCGTCTGCCAAAACTTGTCCTTTTTTCACTTTATCTCCGACATTCACTACAGGCCTCTGGTGATGCATCACCATAGAGTTTGAGCGAACAAAGTTTATAAGCTTAAAGCTCAATTTCTTGCCCGCCTTTGTTTTCATTTCTATTTTACGCGCATCTACATAAGTTATCTCTCCGGCCTCAGGCGCCAAAAGTAAGCGTCCGGAATTTTCCGCAGCGTGATTTTCTATTCCCGTAGCGACATACGGAGCTTCCGGAATAATACAAGGCACCGCTTGCTTTTGCATGTTAGATCCCATGAGTGCACGGTTGGCATCATCATGCTCCAAAAACGGAATCATAGTCGTGGCAACAGAAAATGCCTGTCTTGTGTCCACGTCTATATAATCAATCTCTTTGCTTGATACAAAAGCGACCTCGCCGTGCTTTCTTGCTTCTATAAACTTTTCTTTGATTTTCCCACTTGCGTCTCTTTCCACTGCCGCGTGGGCTATAGTGTATTCTTGCTCTTCAAGCGCGTTTAGATAATCTATTTTATTTGTTACTTTAGCATTTTCCACCTTGGCGTAAGGTGTTTCTATGATACCGAACTTGTTTATGCGAGCATGTGTGGCAAGACGCATTATAAGACCTATATTTTGTCCTTCAGGAGTCTGAATAGGACATAGTCTTCCGTAGTGGCTGGGGTGAACGTCACGAACGTCAAAACCTGCGCGCTCACGAGTAAGTCCGCCAGGCCCGAGAGCCGATACCGTTCGCAAGTGTTCCAACTCAGACAATATGTTGCTTTGGTCCATGAACTGTGAAAGTGAGTTGGTGGCAAAAAAGTCCATAACTGTAGCGTAAAATGGTCTTGTATTTATAAAGTTTACAGGCACCGCAGTCTCGGCGTCTACCGTAGACATTCTGTCTTGAATATTACGCTTCATGCGACTCATTCCGACGCGCACTTGTTGCGCAAGCATCTCTCCTACCAGACGCACGCGTCTGAACGCCATATGGTCTATGTCATCAGCCTTGGCATCTTTGTCTGAATTTAGCTCAACTATGTGCTTAATTATTATCTTTAAATCATCTAGGTCTATAATTTGCTTCTTAAGAGATTTATCATCTGTAGGAAGGCCAAATCTCTTATTGAAATGATATCGTCCCACCTCGGATAAATCATAGCGAATATCATCAAAGAGAGAATCTATAAACTCCTTGGCTCGCTCAGGAGTGGCTATATCCCCGTCTCTTAGTCTCTTGTAGACTTCAACGTAAGCCTCATCTACAGATTTACTGCTGTCAAAGCTCAAAGTTTTCTCAAGCACCTTTAGGGTATCTTCGTCATCTTTAAAGGCTTTTTTAATGGCCTCCGCATCTTCAAGCCCAAAGATCTTCAAAAGCATAGTGGCAGGGAACTTGCGCTTGCGATCTATTTTTACATATAAAGCCCCGTCGTCTTCAGACTCTATCTCTATCCAAGCACCGCGAAGAGGCATTATCTTGGACATAAAGTAGCGCCTGCCTTTTATTTCGTTAGTTAAGAAAAATACTCCGTAAGAACGCGCAAGTTGAGGTACTATAACTCTTTCAACTCCGTTTATGATGAAGGTTCCATGCTCGGTCATTATGGGAATATCCGCCAAGAAAATTTCTTGACTTTTACTCTCACCGGTAGTTTTATTGTTTAATTTAACTTCTATTTTTAAGGAAGCTTTGTAGCTAAGCCTTTTGTGTTTTGCATAATGCTCATCATATTCGGGCTTGCCGAGTTCGTACTTAACTATTTCAAGTGAGAATTTTTTTCCTTGATAATCTTCTATTGGAGAAAAATCTTTTAAAATCTTACCTAAATCATTTTTAATAAAATTATCCCAAGACTTCAGTTGCTCCTCAACCAAGTTTGGGACAGGAAGCAAAGGCTCTTTGAATTTACCAAAGACCTTTTGCTGCGGCTGCTTAGTATTTGACATATAGCATGCAAAAATTAAAAGAGCTTAAACATATCTAGAAATTAAGTTTAAGCTTGACTAATAATCTAGGTAAATGCCACTATAACTCAATCAGCACAAGAAGTGGAGATACTCTACACTATTAATTATAAAAGTCAAGACACTTATCCACATTTTATCGCTTACTACTAATGTATAGTCAGCCTTTTAGTATTAGATTATATATTGAGATACTTGACCCGTGGCACTTAGAGTGTTATCTTGACTTTATGAAGAAATCTAAAATCATACTGATTGATATGGATGGTGTTATCGCCGACTTTCGCAAGGGCTTTTTTGAACAATACAAAGAACGCTTTCCTGATGAGCCCCTGCCTGAGCCGATATCTGATCCGGCGCAATTTTATATAGAAGATAACTACCCTGTAGAATTTAAAGAAGCAATCCAACAAGTATATAGAAGCCCGGGCTTTTTTATCAAACTCCCACCTATAGAAGGTTCTCTGGAAGCTCTTGAAGAGATGTCGCAAAGTGAAAATGAAATTTTTATATGCACCAGCCCCATACTTGAAAATCCGGGTTCAGCACAGGAAAAACTCGCCTGGGTATTTAAGCAGCTGGGGGAGTCTTGGCGTCGTAAGGTTATAATCACCAAAGACAAAACTCTGGTTAAGGGTGATATACTTATAGACGATAAGCCGGAAATAAAAGGAGTCTGCAAAGCTTCTTGGCAACAGTTTCTTTACGAACAAGACTACAACAAGCACATAACGGACAGGCCCAGACTAAATTGGAAGAATTGGAAAGAAGTGCTTAATATTTAAGAATACTTCTTTTTGTATTTATTGATAATCTCCTCTTTCCATTCTTTTATCTTTTTGTGATGCCCCGAAAGCAAAATTTTTGGAACTCTATAATTCTTTCCCTTCCATCTGAAAGATTCCGGGCGCGTGTACACTTCGGGTGAAGCGGTTCTGTTTTCCTCTAGAGATTCTTCATTTCCCAATACGCCGGGTATTTGTCTTGTCACGGTATCTATGACTATCATTGCCGGCAACTCACCTCCTGTTGTTACAAAATCACCCACTGAATATTCTTTTGCGCGCAATATTTTCTGCACGCGCGCATCTATACCCTCATAATGCCCTGCTATCATTATTATGTGTTTTTTCTTTGAGAGCTTTTTTGCCTCTTGGTTGTTCCATTTTTTACCTGAAGGGGTAAAAAATATAATCGCAAGATTCCTACGCGCTTTTTTCCCCATTGCTTTTTGCACAGCCTTCAGGAGCGGCTCTGCCTCAAGAACCATGCCGGGGCCTCCACCGTATGGCTTATTGTCCACTCGCTTTAATTTATCTTTCGTAAAATCTCGCGGATTATAAGTTTTGAGCTTGATTTTCCCTTTTTCCTGAGCACGCTTTAATATGGAGTGCTGAAGATAAGACTCTACTGTTTCCGGAAAAAGAGATATTAGGTGAAAATTGAGCATATAACACCGGCTAAAGCAAATATCGCTTTAGCCGGAATATATGTTCAATTACTTGTCTTCTTTTAGGTCTTCCACTATTTCGTTCATTGTTTCTGTAACATCGCTTGCATCATCGTCTGATGACTCTTCTGTGGCAGACCCTGAACTTGTAGCCGATGCTCCTTCCGGCTCATCTATCTTTAGGTTCACGCGAGCATTATCTTTCATACCCACTATGCGCAAAAGAGTCCTGATAGCCTTTGCTGTGTTTCCGGCCTTACCGATAATTTTTCCCATATCTTCAGGGTTAACGCGAAGAGTCAAAAGTACACCCATTTCATCTACCTTTCTTTCTATTTTTACATCCTCCGGATGGTCAACTAATTCTTTAACTATAAAGTCAAGCAGTGCTTCATCTCTTTTCATATTTTATCTAATTATTAACTTATAATGCAGAAATTATTGCACAGTTTTTTTAAAATGCAAGCTTTGATTATAGCCAGACAAAAATTAAAGACCCGCACTCAGGCGGGTCTTTTGTTTAAACATTACGGTTATGCAGCTTCCTCTTCTTTTGACTCTTCCGCTTCTGCAGGTTCAGCCTCTTGATTTTCTTCTGCGTCTTGCGATTCGCCTGCATCTTCGGCATTTGACTCCTCAGCAGCTTCTGACTCTGCGCTCTCCTCGCCCTCTTTTACTATAGGAGTTTTCTTAGGCAAAACATTTCTCTTTGGACCTTCAAGCACACCCTTATCTACCAGTATATTGTAGATTCTGTCACTAGGCTGAGCTCCAACCGATAACCAGTATTTTGCACGATCAAGGTCTATCTGCATCTCGTGCGTCCGCGGATTAATGAAGCCGATTTTTTCAACGTATTTACCGCTCTTTGGGCCCGCTGTATGCTCTACAACGATTATCCTAAAATGCCTGTCGTTGCGGCGTCCTGTCATTTGTAATCTTATTTTTAGCATGGGCAATACTTTAACAGACTTTTTTTAAATTATCAAGTTTTTTCAGAAAAATTTAATTGCTGACACTTATGTATTGGTACTCATACGGAACATCAGTCAAAGGACCTTGCGCCGCCCTTACTTTTAGCGTGTAAGTGCCGGGTATAAAATAAGTGTGCACAAAGTCTTTTAGGAAATTTCCGCTACAGTTATCGGCAGAATCCGCAGTGTGCAACTGCTTGGCTGTTCCATCACCCCAGTCTATCTCGTAAGAAGTGCAGGCTTCACCAGCACCTTTCAGCTGAACTCGCGTTACAAGTGGCGCAGAGCCACTGGTTGGGCTGACAGTTATTACATATTGTCTGCCGGAAGAATCTGATGAATCAGAACCCTTAACATTTATAATTCTTTGCTCTACAACCGGCAAGCTATCCAAGTCTTTGGACTGTCCCATATGCAAAACAAGCGTATAATCACCCGGATTCTGATAGCTGTGTGTTAGTGACTGCATCCTAACCGGCGAGTCTTCACAGTTCTCTTCTGTCGCCTCTTTACTGTCTGTATTACCATCTCCCCAAGACACTTTATAAGCGGAACAATTATTATCCGGAATGGCAAAGCTCATACCCACCAACAACGGAGCTTCACCTTGGGTCGGGTTTATATCAAAATGTCTTGCAAAGGGAGTACCTGAGTGTACTTTCTTGCTGTAAGTTTCTGTTTTTCCTTCTCGGCTTATGGTCAATTTTACAGTGAAGTCTCCCTCCTTAACATAGGTATGCTTTGCAGTTTTTTGTACGGTGTAACTGTCGCAGTTGTCTGATTGAGCGTATTGCACTATTGGCTCTGAGCCATCCCCCCAGTCCAGAGTAAATGCCGTACAGTTGGACCCTTTATAAGAAAATACCGCAGCCGATATGAAAGGTACCGAGCCGGCATTTGGAGTTAGAATAAAACTCTTAGCTATTTTGTCCGCCCCACACGCTTTTTTAATAGCAGCTCGAGTAGCGGGACCCACCACACCAAATCCGGTACTTGCAGGGCTACCGTAAGATACCACACCAACTCTAGCTTGGAAATTCTTGACCGCGTTTTCAGTCACCGTTCCGTAATATCCGGTTATCTCCGGATATTTATAGTCTCCGCTTTCTTTTAAGAATCGTTGCAATTCTCTTACATCTTCTCCTTTGGCACCTTTGTACAAATTTCTGTAAAGCTTCGGACAAAAAGAAGACTGGACTCCCGAGTTATTGCTGTAGTTATTTCCATTATTGTAGTTGTTTTCTGTATTTCCGGAGCTTGAAGCAGAATACGAGGAAGCTGTGCCGCTTAGCGTTGCCTGCACTTTAGAGACGGTAACACTGTCGGCACCAAAAGCGCGTAGCATGTTTAAAATTGATTCTATTTGCGCTTGGGTTAGGCCCGATGCGTGAACTATCCCAAAGCCAAAAAAGAAAACTAAAACCATAAATAAATTTCTAATTTTTCTCATAAGTCAAAAAATAATTAAAGTAACATTCGTATTATATCATATATTTATTTAAAATTAGACTTTTTATTTATGGTTGAATTTTTTTATTTTTAGCGTATTATATGGCAAGCTGATTTGTAATTGGCATCCGCGTGTAGCTCAGTTGGTAGAGCGCAG
>WFZM01000043.1 GCA_015489565.1 Patescibacteria group bacterium
GCTCTGAAAGACTCCGGCAATTCAGCCGGAAGCTCCGGCCAAATCTTAAGCTCCACCGGCACAGGCACGGCTTGGACAAGCTTGAGCTCTGTAAGCTTAGGCTCTATAGACCAACACTCAGATGTAGATACCAGCACAAACGCTCCAAGCAGTGGACAGGTTCTCTCTTGGAATGGGACCAATTGGGTTCCAAACTCTATACCCAACTTGGAAACTACAACAAATATAGCCAATACAGTGACGGGTCATAAGATTGCCGATTACACTAATGAGGATGGCAATGTCCAAAATATAAATGAGACGGTTACTTCTCTTGCGCTAAATTCAAACTCTCTGGACTATACAGATGAAAATGGTAATACTACAAATATAGATCTAAGTCCCTATACTCACAATATCTATAACACGGACGGAACTCTTACAGCTTTGAGGACTTTGAACTTAAATGGTAATGATTTGATAATATCCGGGTCTGGCAATGTTGGTATAGGCACAAGTAGTCCTGTAAACAAGCTGCAAGTAAACGGGAATGTACGTGCTACCAGGTTTGTTTCCGCCGATGGCACAGAAGGCTCTCCTGCGTTTCGATTTGATTCAGATTCTGACACAGGTATTTATCGTCCGGGAGTCAACCAGCTTGCCCTAAGTACAGGAGCGCAAACACGCATATTTATAGATTCTAATGGTAGAATTGGCATAGGTTTGGGAACTAATAGTTTGCAGAGTTTATTACAAGTAGGGAGTGGAACCTCGGAATCTTCTGTATTCTCTGTTTCCGGGGACAGTACTTATGGGAATATAGCAACCTTCCGTGATCAAGATGGAGAAAATGTGTTTAGGGCGGCCGGTAGTTTAGCTAATGATGACCTAATCGTTACATTTGCTGATTGGGATGAGGCATACGATCGATTTTCATTTGGCTTGGACAGTTCTCAAAATGCCTTCCAATTTTATAATGGAGACTTGCGTTTACATGAAACAAGCGGAGCCATGCTAGATTATGTAGGTTTTAAGGCTCCAATAGATGTTACAAGTAATACGGTCTGGACACTTCCTGCACAAGACGGGTCATCTGGAGATTTACTTCAAACAGATGGGTCGGGTCAGTTGTCTTGGGTGGCATCTAACTCAGTGGGCACGGATTCACAAATTCTAACATTTAACAGTGCTAATAATAATCTATCCATCAGCGGAGGAAATACGGTAGATTTGTCGGCTATAAGTCCTGATTGGTCCAATATTCAAAATATACCTGCAGGATTTGCTGATAATGTAGACAATGATACTACATATTCAGCCGGTACAGGTTTGTCTCTCAGCGCAAATACCTTCTCATTAAATGCCGGAATAGATTTGCTAACAGATGTTGATACAAGCACCAATGTCCCAAACAATGGTGACCTGCTAACATGGGATGGTACTAACTGGGTCACAACATCATCTACCAATTACACAGATAATATCTACACAGCGGATGGGACTTTGGCGGGTAATAGGAATGTGGCACTTAATGGGAACAATCTTGCATTTGACACGGATAAGTTATTTATTGATGGAACAAGTGGAAATGTGGGTATAGGTATTGTAAGCCCTAATGCAGCCCTGGATGTAAATGGTGAAGCGCGTTTTGATAATGATGCTTTTAGGCTGTGGCAGTGGAATAGTTCTAACACGGACATCGATGGATTGCTTCCTGGCTCCACCTTCGGATCCATTATTCAATCTGATGAATCCGGACACAGTGTATTTGCCCTAAGGGATAATGACATATCAGATGGATTTGCTTTCATAACGGGTGGTGGTAATTATATAACAGACAATACCTATGATACCATGGCCATGTTTATAAGGACGGATGGTAATGTCGGTATTGGTACAACAAGTCCACTATCTAAATTGGATATAGCCGGTCGAATTGTATTAGACAGAGGACAAGGCAATGTAGCTAACGGTTCGGATATATGGTTCAATGCTCAAGGATTGATTTCGTCTGACTCCAACTTGCTTTTCAACATAGACGCTGATAATAGTAGTAGCAATGAGTATTTCATGTGGTCATCCAACTCGGATTCTATGACAGGTGCTTCCGAGTTGATGCGCTTGACAGAAGGGTTGGGTCTTGATGTGGCAAATCACGGAGCTTTTGGAGCGAATGCTGGTTTAAATTCCTCGCAGACTCTGAGGGTTGCGGAAGATTATAATTTGGATGCTAATACTTACCAGGTATCTGCTTCAGCAACTATTACTTCTCCTACACTTACTGCTGATCGGGTTTCTTATGCCGGGCATTTCTACTTGGTAAATAATAAGACAGAAGATGTAAGTAATGGTTATGACTCAGACGGAGTTGCTGTATATGGATTTACTCAAACCACTGGAACTAACACCTTCAGATACAACAGAGGTGGATTTTTTGAGGCCAGAAATACCAGTAACGCGAATTCTGATTTAGGTAATCTCTATGGTGTAACTGCAATAGCCAGACAATACGCTACTGATGATAATGCCGATTTGCCAACAATGGTGGGTCTTCAAGGGCAGGCTTTAGGCTATTCTAGCTCTAGTTCTACAGCAGGGGATGTTAGTAACGCCTATGGTTTGTACGGAACGGTTTATCCTTATAAATCGGACATAAGTACCGGTTACGGTGTTTATGGCTATACCAGTACCAACGAAGGGTTTGCCGGTAGTATTACTTCTGCCTACGGAGTACGTGGACAAGTGCGAGTCGATTCTACAGCGGGTGGAAATATCGCCCACGGGTATGGTGCGTACTTTACCACTACAAAGCGGGCCGGGGCCAATAACATGTTAGATGCTACCGGTGTATATTCAAATGTGGCAGCCGCTGATACATCTTATGCGGGGCGATTTTATGCTATAAGTTCAGATGCCAGCACAAACTATGCCTTATTAGTTGATTCAAGCAACGCCACAACAAACAATTACGGTATTTACGGAACACGAGGTGATTGGATTCTGGATGAAGACGGAGATGGAAACCCTGGGGGAACCGGTCCCGGAGGTGACTTATTCCTTGGTGAAGGACAAGACATGGTTATATACCATGATGGAACAAATTCTTATATTAAAAATAATACAGGCGATTTAATCTTAAAAGGCAATGCTAATACTAACAATTTGATTATCGATGAATTTAACATGCTTGGCTTAGGCAATCTGACCCCAAGTTACGACATTGATGTTGATAGGACGGGGGCTAATCCTAACAGGTCGGCTAGATTGCGCCTGAGAGGGAGCTCAAGTGGTTATACGAATGCTGCTGTTATTTTGCAGGCCAGCTCAGATACTAATTATCGTGGAACTGGTATAATAATGCATGATGAAGGCGGAGATAATGAGTGGTTTGCTGGACGCCCTTATGCTGATTCTGATAAATTCATCATAGCTAGATTAGATTCTGTGCCCAATGTGGATGAATCGGTGGCACAGAATACAAATGCTTTAATGTCAGTGCTTGCAAACGGAAACGTTGGGATAGGAACATCTGCTGCGCCAACTGATAAATTGCATGTATCCGGTTCCTTGCGCGTAGAGGGCGCCCTTAAGGACAACCTTAACTCTGCCGGGGTTGCCGGGCAAGTTTTAACCTCTACCGGCAGCGGCTTTGAGTGGCAGAATCCTGTGTCCTGCGTGATAGGTGGAGCCAAGGTTCAGTCTAACGGTACTGTTACAAATAGCTACGGTATAATATCGTCTGTAACAAGGACAAATACCGGTCGTTATACGGTAAACTTTGCACAATCTTTAAATACAAGCGATTATTACGCACACGTTTCCAAAGAAGAAACCACATCAACCCGTGATGATGTAAATATTGATATATCAGCCTATAATACCAATAACTTAAGAGTGATTATACATGAAGGAGATAATGGTACCAGTGCCAATGTATATCGTGACAGAGCGTTTTCTGTAACATTATTTGATGCCAACTGTACTGCATTATCACCTCTTGCAAGCTCTGATAGGCGGCTAAAGACAAATATAGAAAACATAAGTCCAAGTGAGGCTTTGGATAAGGTCCTGGGGCTTCAGGGTGTTCGTTATAATTGGGATACGGAAAAATTCCCATATAGATACGGATTTGACGATAAAAGGGAAGTGGGTCTTATAGCGCAAGATGTGCAAGAGTTAATTCCTGAAGTAGTGGACAAAGCATCTGATGGGTATTTGACTTTGGATTATGGTAAATTGGCCGGAATATTTGTAGAGGCTATTAAGGCTATTTGGCAGAAAGTAAGCCTAAACTCTGAGGAAATAGAGGCTCTGAAGCAGAAAAATCAAGAATTGGAAGAACGTTTGAGAGAGCTCGAACAAAATCGCAGGTCTGCAAGCTCATCATACTCGGGAGGTAGTGGTGAATCTTCAGTAGATGAAGGCGAGCAAAATGAAGTGGGTGATGGGTTAGATAACGGCTCTGAAGATAACGCTGAAGGCTCAAGTTCTGACAATGACGATTCTGCAGGAGATGAAGATAGTCCAGATGACGAAAGTTCAGGAGAAGATACAGTCGCTTCAAGTGGAGAGTACTTGGATAATACAGAGCAAGAAAATACAGATGAAAGCGAGACAAATTCCGATATCTTCAATAACAACCAGGAAAATGAAGAATCGAATGAATCTGACATGGCTGCAGACGGCACTGATGAGCCTGAAGAATCGAGTCAAGCTGGTGATACTCAAGACCAGGACGCAGGACAAGAAAATGAGAATAACGGCGACTCTGGCTCAGAAACAGATAGTCAAGATGAGCAGGAGGGTTCAGTACAAAGTGGTAATTCTGAAAACTCGAGTGATAGTGCTTCCGGTGATATAAATGACAGCCCCGGCTCTTTTGAGGATGCTTCAGGAGAGCAAAGCGAAGAAGGGACAGAGGGATCCAGTTCAGATGGAAATACTGCCTCAGACCCGGGAGACAGTACAGGCTCTGATAGTACCAATTCCGATATAAATAGCGATTCTTAAAGTTATCAAGTTTAGTTTTAATTTTTATTAAGTTATTAGAAGTAAAAAATATGTTATCAGATAAAGAAATAAAGGATTTACAAAAGCAAGCGCTACAAATACGTATTGATGTTTTAGAAATGCTGGTTGAAGCCGGTTCTGGTCATACTGCGGGTTCGCTTGGTATGGCGGATATTTTTACACTGCTGTATTTTCACACCTTAAGACATAATCCAAAAGATCCTTTCTGGCCTGAGCGAGACAGGCTTATTCTTTCCAACGGTCACGTTGCTCCAGTGCTTTATGCCGCTATGGCTCGTGCAGGGTATATGCCCGTATCAGAGCTCAAAGAATTGCGCAAATTCGGCTCGCGTCTGCAAGGGCATCCACATAGAGAATTTTTGCCCGGGGTAGAGACCAGCTCCGGACCACTGGGTGAAGGACTTTCGCAAGCCTTGGGTATGGCCCTGGCAGATAGGCTTGATAATGGTCACAATTCAAGCAGATTTTTCTTCTGTCTTATGGGGGACGGAGAAATAAATGAGGGTAATGTTTGGGAGGCGGCATTGCATGCAGGTAAGGAAAAACCACACAATCTTATTGCCATAATAGACAGGAACGACATACAGATAGATGGTTATACTCATGAGGTTATGCCCCTTGAGCCGCTTGCGGATAAGTGGGAAGCATTTGGATGGCATGTACAAACAGTAAACGGACATGATTTTGTTGAGCTGGAGTCTGCCATAGAAGAAGCAAAAGTAATAAACAATAAGCCATCCATGATAATAGCGCTTACAGTTCCCGGCAAGGGGGTACAAGAATTTGAACGAAATCCTTTTTGGCATGGAAGACCGCCTAAAGAAGAAGACTTAAAACGAGCAATAGAAGAATTAAAAAAACATTATGAGAAAGAATTAATAGATTAGCATATGTTAAATGGAGAATTATTTTTAGATGAGAATTTTTTCAAAGAGCCCAAGCAAGAGGCTCTAAGGATGGGCTTTGGTCAAGGTCTTCTTGAGGCGGGTAAAAAAGATGCACGTGTCGTAGCAGCTTGCGCAGATCTTACCGGAAGCACAAAAATGGATCTTTTCCGTGATGAGTTCCCGGACAGATTCTTTGAAGTTGGTATAACAGAGCAGCATATGGCAGCTTTTGCTTCCGGGCTTGCCGCTATGGGAAAGATACCTTTTGTAAGCTCTTATGCTATGTTTAGTCCTGGGCGCAACTGGGAGCAAATAAGAACTACAGTGTGCTACAACGATGTGCCGGTGAAGATAGTCGGCTCACACGCCGGTATTTCTGTGGGTCCGGATGGGGGTACTCACCAGGCTATAGAGGACATAGCCCTTATGAGAATTTTACCTCGTATGATAGTGCTCGCCCCTATGGATTCTGTTGAGGCCAAGAAGGCAACTTTGGAGGCGGCGAAGATAGATGCACCTGTTTATATACGTCTTGCGCGTGAAAATACCCCTGTTATTAGCACTGAAAAAACTCCATTCAAAATAGGTGAGCTTTATGAGATTTGGCGTTCCGAATCTCCAAAATTGACTATTTTTGCCACCGGTACTTCTGTTTATCAAGCTCTGCGCGCGGCCAAAGAGTTGGATGACAATGGTGTCGGCACAATAGTTGTAAGTGTTCCAAGCATAAAGCCGCTTGATAAAGAGTCTGTACTTATGTACGCGCACGAGACGGAAAAAGTCCTAACGGTTGAGAATCATCAAGCAGCCGGCGGCTTTGGCTCCGCAATAGCCGAGGTCTTGGTGGAGGAAAAACCGGTCCCCATGAAAATTATGGGCGTCAAAGATAAGTTTGGTCAGTCGGGAAAACCGGAAGAGTTATTGGAATATTATGAGCTTGATGCTCCCGCAATAGTGAGAGCTTCAGAAGAATTAATTAAAAGATAGGTCTTATGAAATATAATTTTTTGGGAATAGGAGATGTAACAACTGACGCTTTCATTGAGCTGCAGGATGTCGAAATTCTGGAAAATAAAAATCACTCAAAGGAACTCTGCTTCCGTTTTGGAGAAAAAATAGCTTATGAGAGCGTGGAAGAAGTGCCTGCCGTAGGGAATAGCGCCAACGCGTCTGTTGCAGCTTCTAGACTGGGCTTGGATTCTGCACTACTAGCGGGAGTCGGAGATGACTTTAACGGGCAGGTTTGTACATCGCACCTGCTTAAAGAAGGTGTCTCAGTGGATTACATAAAGGTACATGAAGATTTAAAGACGAATTACCATTATGTACTTCGCTTTGGAGCGGAAAGAACCATTCTTGTAAAGCAATATCCTTATAGATACAAATTACCCAAATTTGATGAAGACCCGGATTGGTTTTATTTCTCATCTGTAGGAGAGCATGCCCTGGATTTTCATTTTGAGGTGGCGGATTTTGCAAGGGCACACAGGACCAAACTAGCCTTTCAGCCGGGTACTTTTCAAATTAAATTGGGCTACGAAAAGTTAAAAGAACTCTATGAAGTTACAGATATCTTTTTCTGTAATAAAGAAGAAGCGCAATACATCTTAGAGACAAATGAGTCTGACATGAAAGAGCTCTTGCGCCAGATGCACAAACGAGGACCCAAGATTGCTATTATCACCGACGGACGAAACGGTTCTTTTGCATATGATGGCAAGAGATTTTATTCTGTGCCAATGTATCCGGACGTAGCGCCTCCGGTAGATAGAACCGGGGCCGGGGACGCATTCTCAAGTACCACGGTTATATTTTTGGCAAAAGGTATGCCCATAGAAGAAGCGATGCTCCGCGGACCTATCAACTCTATGTCTGTTGTGCAATATATAGGAGCCCAAAAAGGTTTACTGGACGAGAAGGCTCTTAATGCCTATCTTGAATCCGCACCGGATGACTATAAAGTAAGTATAGAAAAAGACATATGAGAGAGTTAAGAGAGGTGCTGGAAAATGCAAAGGAAAAAAGGATAGCTGTGGCTCACTTCAATATTTCGGACTCTACACAGTTTAACGCCATCACAGATGCAGTCCTTAATCTGTCCCAGCCTGTGATAGTTGGAGTCTCAGAAGGAGAAGAGGAGTTTATTGGCATGCACAATGCAGTGGCGCTTGTTAAAGCGGCGCGCAAGCAAGGTAAGGAGGTCTATCTAAATGCGGATCATCATCATAGCGTTGAAGCCTGTAAGGCGGTGATAGACGCCGGCTTTGACTCTGTTATTTTTGACGGGGTTAAATTACCACTTGAGGAAAATATTGAAAAGACTCGTGAAGTGGTGGACTACGCACGCAAAGTCGGCGCGAGTGAAGGTAGGTACATTATAGTAGAAGCCGAGCTTGGCTACATCGGCACATCAAGTAAATTGCTTGACGAAGTGCCCGAAGACGTACTTGAATCAAGTTTGCCAAGTATAGAAGATGCAGTGAGTTTTGTTGAGCAAACAGGGGTGGACGCTCTTGCTCCGGCAGTAGGGAACCTGCACGGTATGCTAAAAAATATGCCAAATCCACGTTTACATATAGAGCTTATAGAAGAAATGCGCAAAGCGCTACCGGACACACATTTTGTATTACATGGAGGCTCAGGGATTATAGATGAAGATTTCAAAAAGGCGATTCACGCTGGAATGAATTGTGTCCATATCAACACGGAAATCCGCAAAGCGTACAGAGCGGGCATAGAAGAAGGGCTTGCCAAAGATCCAGAGCAAATAGCACCTTACAAGTATATGAGTCAGGCACGTAAGAATGTATATCAAGTAGTCAAAGAGCGTATAAAATTATTTACAAATTTATAAGTTTTTAATTAACAAAGCCTATGAAAGTATATGTTACAAGAAGAATACCAGAAGTTGGTCTAAAATTATTGGAAGAAGCGGGTTTTGAGCTCAAGGTCTCAGAAAAAGACGGGGTTTTGAGTAAGGAAGAACTGCTTGCCGAGTTAAGAAGTTTTCAGCCGGAGGCGTTGCTTTGCCTTCTTACAGACACCATAGACGCGGAAGTCTTTGATGCCGCACCTATCAAAATCTGCGCCACTTATTCGGTAGGATTTAATCACATAGACCTTAAGGCGGCAAAAGAAAGAGGTATTGTCGTTACGCATACGCCGGGAGTCTTGACCGATGCGGTAGCCGAGTTTACATCTGCGGCCATATTTAGCCTTGCAAAGCGTATAGTTGAGGCGGATAAATTTACTCGCGCAGGTAAATATAAGGGCTGGGAGCCAACTCTTTTGCTTGGCATGGAGCTGAAAGGAAAGGTGCTCGGCGTACTTGGCGCAGGGCGCATAGGAACGCGCGTAGCGCAAATAATGCATGCTATGGGACTTAAAGTCCTGTACTACGACATAGCACACAATGAGACGCTGGACAAGATGGGTGCACAAATGGAAGACAAAGACACACTCCTTAAAAGGGCGGATATAGTAACAGTGCATGTACCGCTTCTTGATTCCACTAGACACTTTTTATCTGAAAAGGAGTTTCAAATGATGAAGGATAGCGCACTGCTTATAAACACTTCGCGTGGGCCGGTAATAGATGAACAGGCGCTTGTACAAGCCCTTACAACAGGGCAAATCGCCGGAGCTTTCTTAGATGTTTTTGAAAACGAACCGGAGATAAACCCGGCCTTAAAAGAGATGGATAATGTTATATTAACACCTCATATAGCAAGCGCCACTCGCGAGACTCGTGACAAGATGTCAGAGATGGCCGGACAGAGTATTGTAGATTTTGCAAACGGCAAAACACCGGAGCATGTGGTGTCGCTTGACTAAGTTTTGCGTATTTGCAAAGATGGCGTATAATTGACTTATTAAAAATTAAATGAATATGCTTATGATTTTATATATAATTTTGGCTTTGCTACTTGCAGCACTGATATATGTAGTGTTTGCTTATAACAGCCTTGTAACTTGGCGCAACAGAGTAAAAGAGGCTTGGTCGGACATAGAAGTTCAACTCAAAAGAAGAATAGATTTAATCCCTAATCTTGTTGAGACTGTCAAGGCTTACGCTGCGCATGAATCACGTGTTTTTGAGGAGGTCACAAAGGCGCGCAGTCAGATGATGTCCGCTCAGAATCCTGAAGATTATGCAGAAGCTGACAATATGCTAACAGGAGCTTTGAAGTCACTTTTTGCCGTATCGGAAAACTATCCGGAATTAAAAGCAAATGAGAATTTCCTAGAGCTGCAAAGGGAGTTGACAGATACAGAAAATAAAATTCAAGCCGCTCGCCGTTTTTATAACTCGGCAGTAATGGAATATAATACTCGCTTAGAGACGGTGCCGACAAACCTCATAGCTAACGCTTTTCATTTTGAAAAGGAGAAATTCTTTGAGCTATCAGAAGATGAGAAGGATAAGGCTCAAGATCCGGTCAAGGTGGACTTTAATTAAGGTATATGAAAATATTAAATAAAGCAAAAAAGGGCTCCAAAGAGCTGAGATTTTTCAAGGAGGATAAAGACAAAGTAAAAGATGCTATCAATATCAAACTGGAGCTTAAAGAAGGCAGGGAGCTTAGAGACATGCGTATCCTGTTTAGAGTAGCTATATCTAAGGCTAAATCCGAAGGGGCTTTGGATATCAGTTTGGATTTAGATAAATTGTCCGACTTAAGTGGGATTTCTGTAGACCAGCTAAGTCACGAGGCACTATACCAGAGTTTGATGGCGGATTATGTATTTGATAAATACAAGAGCAAAAAAGAAAAAAGAATAAAAAGCATGGCACTTCTGGGGGCAAACAAAAGGGTGCTGGATGAAGCACTAGCTCAGGCTAAGGCGCTGGAATACGCAAGAGAGCTATCTAATACGCCCGGAGCGGACATGACCCCCGAGCTTCTTTTGAAGGAGGCTAAAAAAATTGCCAAAAAGCACAAAAGCTTAAAACTTAAGGCATACGGCAGAAAAGAATTAAAAAAGATGGGAGCCGGTGCCCTTCTGGCGGTTGGTAGCGCATCAAAACATGAGCCAAAACTTATTGTGCTTGAATACAAGGCTACCAAGAAGAAAGCAACAGATATAGTATTTGTGGGTAAAGGAATTACCTTTGATACCGGTGGTCTGGATATCAAGCCCGCAGGAAAATTTAAAGATATGTTTCTTGACATGTCGGGTGCCGCAACCGTACTTGCTTTGGCCGATTTGCTTGCCGAAAGGAAGATAGAGAAAAACCTAGTCTTTATAATAGCGGCAGCTGAAAATGCGATAGGCTCGGAATCTTATAGGCCCGGAGATATTATAAAGACGCTATCCGGCAAAACTGTAGAAGTTGGACATACAGACGCAGAGGGAAGATTGGTGCTGGCAGATGCTATTGCTTATGCCAAAAAATACAAATCATCATTACTGGTCACTCTTGCAACCTTAACCGGAGCCGCGCTGGTTGCCCTGGGTCAAGAAGCTAATGCCATAATGAGCTCTGATGAGGAGTTCGCATGGTTAGTCAGGGATTGGTCAGAAGAGTCCGGAGACTATAGCTGGCCACTGCCGCTTTGGCAAGAATACAGTAATATAATGCAGGGAACATTTGCAGACTTAAATAATATCCAAAACAAGGGAGGGCCGTACGGAGGCACTGTTACAGCCGGGGCATTTCTTTATGAATTTGCAAAGGAGTCTGCTGATATTTTTCTGCATATAGACATGGCGCCTCGCATGGAGGCCGGACCGAATGATGCCCTGCCAAAGACGGGCGGAGCTTTGGGCGGACCCTTGAGGTTGCTTTATGATATCGTCCAAAAAAGAGCGTAAAAAATGGCAAATATTTACACAAATATAGAAAAAAATAAATGGAAGACCGCATTTTTGATGCTGGGCTTTACGGCATTTATTATGCTGGTGGCTTACTTGATTGCAAGTTATCTAAATAATGAATCCATTTTATATTTTGCAGGACTGGGGGCTTTACTTGCAAATGCAAGTTCTTTTTGGTTTTCCGACAAAATAGCCTTGTCATCTGCCGGTGCAAGGCCGGCAGATGAAAAACAATACAAGGAATTGCATCGCATGGTGGAGAATTTGGCTATAACGGCTGGTTTGCCAAAGCCTCGAGTTTATATTATAGACGATACGGCTCCCAATGCTTTTGCCACCGGTCGCGACCCAAAGCATGCCGCTATCGCAGTCACTTCCGGACTTCTTGAAAGATTAGAGAAGTCCGAGCTTGAAGGGGTTATAGCGCATGAGTTGTCTCACATAGCTAACAGAGATATACTTATTATGTCTGTTGCCGTTGTTTTGCTCGGTTTTTTAGCTATGCTGACTGACACGGCTATGCGCTTGGCTGCCTTTTCAGGCTCTGACAGAGAATCCAAAAACCCTATCACTTTGTGGCTTTGGATTATAGTTATAATATTAGCGCCCATTATAGCGCAGTTAATGCAACTGGCGATATCTCGCAGAAGAGAATTCCAGGCTGATAGCTCTGCAGTTTTGCTTACCAGATATCCGGAAGGTCTGGCGAATGCTTTGCGCAAGATATCAAATTACAAAATGCCAATGAAAAGGGCGTCTGCGGCAACAGCGCATCTTTTTATATCTAACCCTTTCGGCGATGGGTCCGGATCTAGATTGGGGTCAAAAATTGCCAACCTTTTCTCTACGCACCCGCCAGTAGAAGAGAGGATAAAGGCAATAATGTCAGTTTCAAGATGATAATTATCTTTGAAATATCATATCTACCTGATTAAGTTCAAGTTCATGTATTTTTATATTGGCGCCTTGGAATTCTGTCATAAGTACCTTAGACTTTTCTTTGCTACGATAAATCGAAATTTCAGCAAACTCATTAGCATGCGACTTTTTTATATTTTCCAACAAGTTTAATACTTCGTACTCCTCGTTGTTTTGAAATAGAATATTAATCACGGCAAAATCCGGACCGATATGAATTTTGACAAGTACACGAGACTCGTTATTTATACGCTCGGCAATTGT
Organism: Patescibacteria group bacterium; assembly: GCA_015489565.1. Lineage (GTDB taxonomy): Bacteria > Patescibacteriota > Minisyncoccia > Phycocordibacterales > UBA2100 > S143-145. The sequence goes on from WFZM01000043.1 coordinate 12,900, forward strand.
TTTCACAGAATTTTTAAAAGCCTCAATCTGAGATATATGTGCTAAGTTTTCCATGCCTTAACTTATAGCATCAAAATGCTTTTTGAGCAAATTTTGAATATCTCAATTTTTTTGTTAATATTTCTTTGCCCGTTGGGCAGCTAAGAGTTCCAGGTTCATAGATTTTCAGTATTTACTTGCCCTATAGGGCAACAAATACGACCGAAGGGAGTATATTTGGTGAGGTGGCGGAGTGGAAGAAAATGTATCTGCTTACATTTTCTTCCGAAGCGAAGCGGAGGTGGCAAGCACGACGCCACCGTCCCGCAGGGCAACAAATACGACCGAAGGGAGTATATTTGGTGAGGTGGCGGAGTGGTTGAACGCGCACGCTTGGAAAGCGTGTGTAGCGCAAGCTACCGCGGGTTCGAATCCCGCCCTCACCGCATCAGAAAAAGGCTCTAAAAAAGAGCCTTTTTATAGTTTATAAGTTTTTTCCGAATAAAGCTTAGCTTTAAATGCAATATATAAACTGATGTGCTACAAAATATACTCTAAGTAATTTTACAACAACTTGGGTGTTCAGCTTTAGATTTAGCGACTTTTTGATTTTTATGATAATATATTCATATGGATTATATAAAGTTAATGGAATATATATCGCAGGTTTTGCAAAATTCTTATTTGCTGACCCTAACGCTTTTTGTAATCTCAGTGTTTTTAGCCGCTGTTTTTGGTCCGGTTTTATTGTGGTTGGCTGAGAAGTTAAGCAGTAATACCAAAAACGAAGTGGATGATAAAATTTTCAAGATAATAAAAAAGCCTGTTCTTTGGTCTATAGGCCTGCTTTTGTTTATGTTGCTTATTCAAGTTTATCTGCCTGACCAAATTATTAAAAAGTATGTATTTAAAATAGCTTTGAGCGTATTGATATTAAGTTGGGTACATCCTCTGTCTCGGATTTCTGCCCTGTTTTTACGCGCCTTTTCTTTAACAAAGCGTTCTTTTATAAAGCAGACAACATTGCCTTTGTTTATCAATTTGTCCACCATTTTAATTTGGTCTCTTGCGGTTTATTTTGCATTTTTGATATGGGGCATTTCACTTACGGCATGGCTGGCTTCCGCCGGAATAGTCGGTATAGCGGTCGGCTTTGCGGCAAAGGATACCTTGGCTAACTTGATTTCCGGAATATTCATTTTGGCGGATGCTCCATATAAGGTTGGGGATATAATCGTTCTTGATAGTGGAGAAAAAGGAGAGGTAATTCATGTAGGTTTACGCTCTACAAGAATAAAAACTTTTGATGGAGTAGAGATAACGATACCCAATGCAAATATGGGAAACAGTAAAATAGTCAACGAAACAGGTACTCATATAAATAAAAAAGTGCGTTTGCGTATTCCGGTGTCCATATCCTACAATGACTCACCCGAGGAAGCAGAGAAAATCCTATTGGATATAGCAGACAGCTTTGATGATGTCTGCAAGGATCCAAAGGCGCAAGTGCGTTTTATTGCTTTTGGGCCATCAAGTTTGGATATGGAGCTGAGAGTTTGGCTGGAGGAGCCGGCGCATAAAGGCAAGGCACTGGATAAATTCAACAGAGAAATTCTAAAGCGCTTCCGAGAGGCGGATATAGAGATACCATATAACAAGATGGATATCTATATAAAAGAGCATAATTCTAAAGATGATTAAAATGAATAAAGCCAAAATAGTTCTGCATTACGATGAAATAGCCCTAAAAGGAAATAACCGGTCATATTTTGAGAAGGCTCTGGTCTCAAATCTACGTCATTTCTTTAAGTCAAAAAATATAAGGCTTGAGGTGGAGCGCAGCTGGGGCAGAATATTTGCCAAAGGAGATATATCAGAGGAGCTTTTTGAGAGTATTAAATTTAATTTAAAAAGGTTCCCCGGTATTTCTTCCTTTGGGCTTGCCCATAGTATGCCTTTAGACATGTCAAACGCCGAGGATTTGGCCAAATACTTTGCCGCTTTACTGGGAGAGAAGTCTTTTCGTGTAAGCGCTAAAAGAGTTAATAAATCTTTCCCCAAAAGTTCACAAGATTTTGAGCGAGAATTTGGTGCCTTAGTTTACAAAGCTGCTAAAGAGCCCAAAGTGTCCATGAAGAATTTTGATCTTGAATTTTTTGCCGAGATACTGGATAAAGAAATATTGCTTTATGTTAAAGAAAAAGGTCTGGGCGGTCTTCCAAGTGGCAGCTCCGGCAAAGCCGTCTCACTTTTGTCGGCGGGATTTGACTCTCCGGTGGCTAGTTTTCTCTTGCAAAAACGCGGAGTAAGAGTATTCCCACTTCATTTCCATGCTTCAGAGAAAACAGGTAAAGAGCCGCTTGAGGCAGTAAAAGATTTAAGCAAGATTTTGTCTGAGTACCAGTCGGGAATGAAGCTGGCCGTTATTGATGTCTTTGAGATACAAAAGTATATAGCCAAAAATGCCCCGGAAAAGTTACGAATAGTATTGATAAGAAGAGTTTTTATGAGGCTGTCCAGCAGATATGCGGAGCAACTTGGAGCCTTGGCATTAATTACCGGAGAAAGTGTAGGACAGGTCGCAAGTCAAACTCTGGAAAATATCATTGCCAGCAATGAAGCAGCATCTTTACCAGTTTTAAGACCTCTGTCCGGTCTTAATAAAAATGAAATTATAGACATTGCCAGATTTATAGGAACAGAAGAGATATCTTCCAGGCCATGTGAGGATACCTGCAGTCTTTTCTTGCCTAAATTTCCCGAGACTAAAGCCAAGATGAAAGAGGTCTTAAAAGCAGAGGAGAATCTAAGCGAACTTACTGAACTGGAAGAGAAGGCTTATACCGCTATGGAGACTTTTAACTTCTAACATTTTAGAAATTCGAGCTTTCATGAAAATTTTAAATAAAATACTTTTTTACTTTTTTGCGACTTTGTTTTTGCTCACAGCTGTATTTATTTTTACCGGACTTTATATAGGCAGTTATTATAATTCCAATGCCAAGACTGCCGGTGATTGTGCCGTGGTTTTTGGGGCGGCGGTAGAGCCCGACAAAAGTGCCTCGCAGTCTTTGCAAGACAGGTTAAACGCGGCTTATCGCCTTTATAAAGATTCTAAAGTAAAATGCATACTTGTATCCGGGGCCCCGTCCCCTTTTGGGGTGCACGAGACTGAGGTCATGAAGGATTTCTTGATTGAGCTAGGGGTAGATAAAAAAGATATTAAAAGAGATACCTACGGTTTAAACACCTGCTACAGTTTAAAGAATTTGGATAAAAACAAATCATATATTTTGGTATCAAATGATTTTCATTTGGCGCGTATAGATTTTTTGGCAAGGAATTTTGGATTAAACTATTCTTTGCAACCGGCAAGACAAGATAAGGGGCCGTACATAAAGGAGGGTTACTTTCTTTTGCGCGAAATCGTTGCCAATATTTACTATAGAATGTTTTTTGACGGCTCTTGCGAGACAGGGCTAAAATGGCTCTCTGACAGGGTCTACAATATAGTGAACAGCTTATAAATATTTTGAAATATGGAGCAGGAGATAAGAATAAACAAGTATCTAAGTGACAAAAAAATTTGCTCAAGACGCGAAGCCGACAGGCTTATAGAAAAGGGCATGATCCTTGTGAACGGAGAAAAAGCACAAATAGGACAAAAAGTATCAGCTGGCGACAAGATTGAGATAAAAGGAGGCGTAAAAAATATAAAGAAAAAATATAGGTATTATTTATATCATAAGCCCGTAGGTATCGTCTCTCACAAGACCGCCAAATGGCAAACTGAAGCACGTGAAGCGGCAAAGCTTCCTAGAGACTTTGCTCCGGTAGGCAGACTGGACAGGGCCAGTTCCGGCCTTATGTTGCTTACAAATGATGGTAGGATAGTAAACAGACTTTTAAATCCCGACTTTGAGCACGAGAAAGAGTATATAGTGGAGTCCGATAAGGATTTTAAAGATAGGGATTTGCGAAAAATTGAAAAAGGTGTGGAAATAGAGGGCTACAAAACTAAAAAAGCCAAAACCGAGCGCATCTCGGCTCGTAAGATACGCATAATTTTAAAAGAAGGCAAGAAGCATCAAATACGCAGAATGCTGGCAGCTTTGGGTTATACTACCAAATCTTTACACCGCGTGCGTATAGCCAATTTAAAGCTGGGTGCTTTAAAAGAGGGTGAAAAAAGAGAACTGAAAGACAAAGAAAAAAAGGATTTATTGAGATCTCTTGATTTGCTATAAACAGAATCCGGGACTAGTCAAGATATGACCGGAGTGTGGAATTGTTTTGCGTATTATAAATGCTATAATTATCGCATGCGAGACGATGGTCTAAACAAAGCTGTTTTGATGGCATTTTTTATTCTGATTTCCATATTCGCAGGCCTCTGGTACTCAAGCAATGACAGCATTGCGCTCAAGAACAGTTATTTAAGTGACAGAGCTCGCCCTATATCAATAGAAGGGGTTACTGTCTATGCGGAGATAGCAGATAGCAAGACCGAATGGGAGGCCGGTCTTTCAGGTCGCGCAGGGCTTGCTCCCCAAAGAGCTATGCTTTTTATATTTCCAAAAAGTGACTACTACAAAATATGGATGAAGGACATGAACTTCCCAATAGATGTTTTCTGGATTGATTCGGACGGATATATAGTGGATATTTGGCACCATGCTCTTCCTGACTCTTATCCTAATTTTTATACTCCCGCTCGCAAAGCAAAATATGTATTGGAAACCGTGGCGGATTTTGCCGATGAGCACAACATTGAAATAGGGGACAGGGTTTATAAACTGCCTAAATAATTTTACTAGTCAGAGTTTTGTAAAATATTTAAGGAGTCACACCCTTGCGATTTGTCAATATATTTTTTCTGATGTGCAAAAATTGACTTTTTGGCTAGAGAAGCATTTTTAACTATGATATAATTCATAGCAATTCATTTTATTGGTTAATAATTTAAAGACGCATGGCAAAAGAAAAGAAAAGCGCGAAAAGCGCAACTAAGAAGAGTCGCTCCACAAAAGGAGTCAATTATGGAAAATTTATAAAATTTGTTAAAAAAAGAGATGGGCGAGCGGCAGATTTTGACTTTGAGCGCATTGTTGCCGCTATCCACAAAGCTATGCTCGCCAGCAACGAAGGTTCTCAAGAAGAGGCCGAGATGGTTGCACATAGAGTGGCAAGTGAAATACTCCGCGATGTAAAAAAACACAAAGGGCTTGTGCCGACTGTTGAATCCATCCAAGATGAGGTGGAGCGTCAGTTAATTTTGACTAACTATGCAGATACCGCAAAGTCTTATATTTTATATCGTGCCAAAAGAGCAGAAGAAAGAAAGCGAAATAAGCAAGTCCCTGAGCATATTAAAAAGCTATCCAAAGAGGCTTCTAAATATTTCAAGGGTGATAAATTTGGCGAGTTTATATATCTGCGCACTTACGCACGCTGGATCCCAGAAGAGGGCAGGCGTGAGACTTGGCCCGAGACAGTGGAGCGCTATATGAGTTTTATGCGTGAGAATTTGGGCGATAAATTAAGCGAAGCTGAATATAAGAAGATAAAAAAGTTTATCCTGGATCAAAAAGCTATGCCATCGATGAGACTGATGCAGTTTGCAGGCCCACCGGCAAGGCGTTGTAATGTGGTAGCTTATAACTGTTCTTACATAGCGCCGGAGAAAATAGAAGATTTTGCTGAAGCCATGTATCTTTCCATGTCCGGTACGGGTGTCGGCTTTTCTGTAGAGAGTCAGCACGCTCAGAAGTTGCCGATAATTAAAAAGCAGACAGGAGAGAAATTGCCGACCCACGTTGTCGGAGACTCCAAAGAAGGTTGGGGGATAGCGCTGACCACAGGTCTTAAGGCGTGGTGGAACGGGCAAGATATAGATTTTGATTTTTCACAGATTCGCCCTTATGGCGCAAGACTAAAGACCATGGGTGGGAAATCTTCAGGACCTGACCCTCTAAAAGAGCTCTTGGCATTTGCTCGTGATAAAATTTTATCTAATCAAGGTAGGCGCCTTAAAAATATAGATGTACACGATATTATGTGTAAAATTGCGGAAATAGTTGTAGCCGGCGGAGTACGTCGTAGCGCCATGATTTCTCTCTCGGATCTTGATGATGTGGATATGCGTGATGCCAAAAAGGGAGCTTTCTACAATACTAATCCGCAGCGTATGATGGCAAATAACTCAGCGGTTTATGAGGGTAAGCCAAGTGCCGCCGAGTTTTTGAAAGAGTGGACAGCGCTCATAGAATCAGGTTCCGGTGAACGTGGTATTTTTAATCGTGGTTCTTTAAGAAAGACAATACCTGAGAGACGTATAAAATATCTTGAGGAAAAATACGGTCCCGGCAACTTGGGTCCTTTGGGGACCAATCCTTGTGGTGAAGTTATTTTGCAGCCCAAGCAGTTTTGTAACTTAAGTGAGGTTATCGCTCGCCCTGATGATACGGAAAAAACTCTTATAGAAAAAGCTCGTATAGCCGCCATCTTAGGTACCTATCAAGCCACCTTGGATAAATTCAATTTTATATCAAAGCAGTGGCGAAAGAATATCCAGGAAGAGCGTTTGCTTGGAGTATCTATCACCGGTCAGTGGGACTCTCCTGTTGTTCGTGACGAAAAGGTCTTAAGAAAACTAAAGGAAGAGGTCATAAAGACAAATAAAAAGTACGCTAAGCGTTTCGGTATAAATCCTGCAACAGCAGCTACATCCGTAAAGCCTTCAGGTACAGTATCTAAAACTTTTAACACCGCTTCCGGTATGCATCCGCGCTTTGCAAAGTATTATATACAAAGAATTAGAATCTCCGCTCATGATGCGCTTTTCCAAATGCTGAAAGATCAAGGCGTCCCTTATCACCCGGAGGTAGGGCAAGACATGGAAACGGCAAACACTTATGTTTTGGAATTTCCTATCAAAGCTCCTGAGGGTTCTGTTTTGAATTCGGAATTGTCTGCCATAGATATGCTTGAACACTGGAAAAAGGTGAAGCTAAATTATACAGAGCATAATCCTTCCATAACTATTTCCGTAGGAGATGATGAGTGGATAGATGTTGCCAATTGGGTCTACGAGAACTGGGATATAGTGGGCGGACTCTCTTTCTTGCCTAGAACAGACTTTGTGTACAAGCTGGCTCCTATGGAAGAGATTGATAAGGAGACTTACGAAAAGCTTTACGAAAGAATCAAAAATCTGGATTTTTCAAAGCTTGTTCTTTACGAAGAAGAGGACGAGACCGATGTAAAGCAAGAACTTGCTTGTGCGGGAGGCACTTGCGAAATAGAAGTATAAAAATCGCACAAGCCCCCGCTTTCCGGGGGCTTTTGTTTTTAGCAAGAGAAATAAGCATTACTTCATGCCACTAAAGAATTTCACTGTGTTATAATTTATCTGTTCATTTACAAGTTAAGTTTAATTTAATAGTTATGTTATCAAAAAGCAAAGAATTATATAAAAGCATTTTAAATCTTAAAGAAGACAGTCTTTATTTGATGATTTTGTTTTTGGGCGGGGTATTTATTGTTCCGTTTAGCAAAAGTTTTGCTTCACAGGCTAGCTTGATAGCTTTTTATGTCGCTTTTGCTGTCTTTTTTGCATTTGTTTTCAAGAAGATGCGCAATGAGCCGGGAACCGAGAAGCGCGCCGTAAAATCTTCTTTGATTGTTCTGAGTAAATTTTTCTTTCTCTCGGCAGTTTTGTCTGCCATGTTTAACCCTTCGTTTTCCTACTCTTTCTTTGCTAAAATTTGGAATTCAGACTCCATTTTAAACTTAAGCCTTTTTGTATTTTCTTTTATTATCATCGTTCACAACAGTAAATCCAGTTTCTTTGATAAAGCGCTGAAGGTCTTGCAAGCTGTGTTTTTGCTGAATTTCCTATATTTTATTTTAAATATCTTCAGCTCGGGCAAATTTCTAGCAACAGCTAGCGCAACTGCTATAGCAAGCCCGATTGAACTATCGTTACTTGCTGCCTTGGTATTTGTCTTGAGCATACTGCAAGATGCTCACAGCTCTTTTTCTAAAGTCTTAAAATACAGTAGTATAGCCCTGTCTCTTTTGGCTCTGGTATTTATAAATTTTGGAATAGCTTGGACAGTAAGCTTTGCCGGCTTGACTCTTGCAGCCTACCTGAAATTTAAAAAGAAGCCGGATACCAAACTCTTGGCTATTTACGCAGGGGCTTTTATTTCACTTCTTTTTATTCTTTTTGGAGCATTCTTTTACAGCTATATTTATAAATACACAGGGATTACTTTTTCAGATTTAAAGCCGTCACTGTTGAGTTCCATAGAGGTAATGCAAAATACACAATCACAGTCATTGTTAAACAGAATTCTAGGTACAGGTCCTGCAAGCTTTAGCTACGACTGGTTTGCATATAAATCAAATGCCCTGGATAATCTTGGCGCTTTGTGGAATACCTCTTTTGCTTATTCGGCAAATACAGTTACTCACTTTCTGACTGTATTTGGTCTTTTGGGCGGATCTTTGTGGTTGCTTATTTTGCTAAGTATATTCTCTTATATTTTCCGCTTCCAATTTGAGTCAAAGTACAAAAGGGCCCTAAATAGCGCTATTGCCAATTCCTACATCGCGCTCTTTGCTTTGTCTGTCGCTTTCTTGCTCTACACCCCGTCTTGGCTGTTCATGTTTATATTCTTTGTATTCTTGGCAAATTTCCTTTTGACATTAAAGGAAAGAGCTTTACTAAAGGACATCTCGGTAAAACTCAAATACAAAAAATATATATGCTTTTCTGTAGTGTTTACACTTTTAGCACTATCGGCTTATGTGGCTTTTGCAAGCCTGCTAAACAATAGTCTTTACGCCTTAGCTGCAAAAGGCTCAGCTGACGCAAAGCAAATAGAAAAGTATATTTCCGTTGCCAAGTATTTTTATCCTGTAAGAAGTCAAGTTTATTCTGATTTGGCAACTTTGAGCAATGAAAGAATTAAAAATGAACTTATAGCTCTGGGAAATAAAGAAGAAAAGCCCGGTCAAAAAACTCTACTGGCGTCACTTGCAGATGATAGGGTACGTTACCTTAAAGCTGCCACTGCTTACAATCCAAGAGATTTCAGACTCTGGCTGGCACTTGCCGAAGCGGAGCTGTACAAGTATTCAATAACCAAAGACGAAGAAGACTACAATTCCGCCAAGCAGGCAGTAGCAAAGGCCGGTGAGTTGGCGCCACTTCAGCCTCTTGTTTACTACACACAATCACATCTGGCGGCGGCAAAAAATGACTACGCAAACGCTCAAAATGCGCTTTTGTACAGTATTAATCTGAAGCCGGACTTTGGGCCTGCCTATACCGCTCTTTATGACTTGGCTCTTGTTCAAAATAATCTGAAAGGAGCCGTACAAGTAGCTCAGTTGGCTTTGCGCAATAATCCACGAGACTTAGTTGCATGGAAAAGATTAGCCGTAGCTTTCCTTAACAATAAGCAATACAAAGAAGCGGAGGCCACGGCAAAGTCCGCATTGCTACGCTATCCTGAGAATACTCCAATTGACCAAGAACTTTTGCAGATTTATGCATTGGCAAGCATAAAGCAGGATAGAAAAGAAGAAGCCTTGAAATTCTTAGAAGCTTATTCCAAAAAGCATAAAGACCAGGGCTTAATGAAATTTATAAAGAGTTTGAAGGCTCTGCAGGCTAAAGGCTCGGCAGATAAAGAAGCGGGGAAAGACAAAACGGAGCAAGAGGTTCAGGGAGAAGATCTAGATAAGTCAGAGTCCAAAGGGAGAGACTAGTAATATATGCGAGATTTTTTGCAAAGCTATTTTAAAAAAGAGTTTGTTTCCGTGAACATGGCCGCCTATCTGGTGGGGGCGGCCACTTTTATATCAATGCTGCTCTCTCTTTTACGTGACAGACTTTTGCTCTCAACTGTAGGCTTGGGTGAGGAATTGGATATATACTACGCTGCGTTTAAATTGCCGGATTTGCTATTTACTATATTTATTTCACTTATTTCCGTATTCGTTATTATTCCCATTCTTGATAAGAAAGACAAAAAGGAGGCTGGTATTTTCTTGGACTCCTTAGTTAAATCGGTGCTTTTTAGTTCTTTGCTGATAGCTGCTGTCGCCGCTTTGTTTACACCTTTATATTTAAACTTATTTTTTCATAATTTATATATCGGTAGTTTTTCTCAGGATTTTGTATTTGTGGCGCGCCTTTTACTTTTGCAGTTTGTGATACTGGCTCTTTCACAACTTTTTCTTGCAGTGGCGCAGCATAAAAAACGTTTTCTTTCATATTCTGTAGCTGCAGTATTATACAATATTGGTATAATTTTTGGGATTATTTTTTTCTATCCGAGCTTCGGGCTTAAGGGCTTGGCATTCGGCGTCTTGCTAGGGGCACTTTTGCAGATGATTTTATCTTTTTGGGCATCGGATATTCAAATACACAAAAGGATATCCATAAACACCAAAGAGATATTTCTTATGCTCAAGAACTCTTATCCGCGAGCCCTATCGCTTTTTTTACAGCAAGCAAGTATTTTATTTTTGTTTGCTTTTTTGTCCTCACAGGCGAGTGGGTCTTTGAGCGCTTTTCAGATAGCACTTACTTTGCAAGCTGCGCCTTTTTCCGTTATAACTCTTAGTTATTCGGTAGCGGCCTTCCCAACGCTCAGCAAGCTCTTTAGCTCCGGTAGAAAAGAAGAATTTATAGCGCAAGTTAAGCAAGCAATGTCGTATTTGATTTTCTGGTCCATGCCTATAATTTTCCTTGCCATAGTCCTTCGTGATTATTTAATATCCGTTATTTTTATGAGTAGTAAGTTTTCTTGGCAGGATTTGTATTTAGTCTCATTTATATTTGTTTTTCTGCTTCTTTCTCTTTTGCCACAAGCCTTGTCTGTACTTTTGTCCAGGGTTTACTATGCCACCAACAATACCCTCAGCCCACTTCTTTTGCATTTAATTTCTTTTCCGGCGTTTATTTTCTTGCTTTATGGGCTAGCTTTTATTTTCGAGTTGCCAAGCTTTAAAACTTTTCTAAATAATGTTACAGAAACATTTTCTTCCGCTCCCGTAGCGGGATATATTTGGGCGGTTTCACTGGCTTATTTTTTTGCATCCGTACTGGGAGCTTTCTTGTTTATTTATAAATTTAAAAGAGATTTTGAATTGAAATCCATTTTACCCACACCTTTACTAAGGCAGTCCTTTCTAAGCTCCTTTCTTTCCACTGTGCCAATATTTTTAATCCTGAGCTTTTTGGATATTCAAAGTTTAAAATTTACTCAGCGGCTCGTTGTACTACTCTTTAGCTCTTTGCTATTTTTGCTAATCTGGTATTTCTTGCTTTATATTCAAGGCAACCTTGAATTAAAAGAACTAATCCGTATACTTAAAGGGCGATGCTTAAGACGGAAAACATAAGAAATTTCAGTATCATAGCGCATATAGATCATGGAAAGTCCACGCTGGCCGATCGTATGCTTGAGATTACAGATACAGTGGAAGAGCGCAAGATGCAAGAGCAGGTATTAGATGATTTGGAATTGGAAAGAGAGCGCGGGATAACCATCAAAATGCGCCCTGTAACAATGAGATACACCTTTGGAGGGCAAGAATATATTTTAAATCTGATAGATACACCCGGGCACGTGGATTTTGCTTATGAGGTTTCGCGTGCCCTGTCTGCCGTTGAAGGTGTGATTTTACTAGTAGATGCCACTCAAGGAATTGAGGCTCAGACATTGTCCGTACTGGCCGAAGCGAAACGGCAAGGCTTGAGAATAATCCCCGCTCTTTCCAAGATAGATTCTCCACTTGCTCGTGTGGAAGATATATCAATAGAGCTGGCGCTCATGCTTGAGATGGATGAAAGTGAAATAGTTCTAACATCGGGCAAAACGGGAGAAGGTGTGGAGGAACTGTTAAAGAAAGTTATTGAAAAGATACCGGCGCCTAAAAGCTCAGACAAAAAACAAGCGCTTATTTTTGATTTTCAATATTCCGAGCACAAAGGTATTATACTTTATGTAAGGATTTTCGGCGGAACGTTTAAAAAAGGTGACTCGCTCAAATTTGCAGTAGCTGCTGAGCGTTTTCAGGCGCTTGAGCTTGGGGTTTTCGCTCCTGACGAGACTGCATTGCCGGAGCTTACGCAGGGTGCAATAGGTTATATAGTTACAGGTATTAAAAAGCCGGGCATTGTGCATGTGGGCGATACGGTAGTGTCATTCCAAGCTTCAAAGAAGCCTCTTCCGGGATATAAAGACCCGGAGCCGGTAATATGGGCAAGTGTTTACCCGGAATCTCAAGATGATTTTGATGCTCTGCGACAGGCGCTGCTACGCATGAAGCTTATGGACTCATCACTGTCTTTTGAGGAAGAAGCCAGTGGTGTGCTCGGCAGAGGCTTCAGGGTGGGTTTTTTGGGTATGCTTCATCTTGAGATTATAGTAGAGCGCTTACGTAGAGAATTTAATTTGGAGCTTATCGTAACAAGCCCAACAACCGTTTATCATGTAAAGACAAAGAAAGGGGAAGAGAAAACAGTTTATTCACCTATATATTTTCCGGACCATGGAGATATCGAATCCGTGAAAGAGGAGTGGGCAAGAGTAAGTATCATTACTCCTCCGGAATACGTGGGGCCTGTAACACAACTCATGCATGAGCATGAAGCCGAGCTGGACGATACGCGTAGTCTTCAAGATGGTCGGGCAGAGCTGCTTGCCCGCATGCCTCTTCGTGAGCTAATGCGAAATTTCTTTGATAAGTTGAAAAATGTATCAAGTGGCTTTGCTTCGCTCTCGTATGAGAAAATCGGATTTTTTGATGCCAATGTTACAAGACTTGACGTGCTTATAGCCGAAGAATTATTCCCGGCCTTTTCAAGGATTATTTCAAAAAATAGAATAACTGAAGAGGCCAAAACAATAGTGGCCAAGCTGGCCAAAGAACTTCCACGTCAGCAATTTGTACTTAAGATTCAGGCTAAAGCACTTGGCAAAATAGTTGCAAGTGAGCGCCTTTCAGCTCTTCGCAAAGATGTCACAGCAAAACTTTACGGAGGTGATGTAACCCGTAAAATGAAATTACTTGAAAAACAAAAGAAAGGAAAGAAGAAAGCTTTGGCTCGTGGACGAGTCCATATACCACAAGAAACTTTCTTGAAGGTCCTGAAAGACTAGAATCAAAATTTTTAAAGCCCCGCCGCGTAAAGCACAGCGGGGCTTTAGCTTTTGTGCAGAGTTAGTCTATCCAAAAAAGCTGGTGGGCATAAAAAACAGCACCATGCTTATAATTACAAAGAAGGCAATAACTGCCCAAACAATTTTAATCGCCTTTTGGGTCTTTCCGTGATATAAAAAATTCATATAAGGCAATTTTAGCATAACTTTAAATTTTCTGCAAAAAGTGTAAAATTAACACATGGTCAGAAAAACAAGGAAAAAGCTTGCTTACTATTCTTTAAACATCTTTTTGATATCAATCATGTTTTTGGCAAGCGTGTTTCTTGCACGAGCTTCTTGGTTGGCCTATCATCGCTATGCTTTTGCAAAAGAAAGAGCAGAGAGGGAGTCTCAGCGCCTAAAGCTTTCCAAAGAACATGAGTCCGAACTAAAAGAAAAATTGGCTGAGCTCAAATCAGACTTTGGGGTTGAAAAGATATTGAGAGAAAATTATTCTTACGCATTGCCCGGAGAGAGACTTTTGCTTATAATAGATGAGGTGGATGTGGGTAGAGAAAGTGAAGGTGAAGGTGAAGGTGAAGATGGAAGGCTGTGGTGGTCCTTTCGTAATTTTTGGCCGATGCGGGATTAGTTAAGTGGTATAACGCAAGCTTCCCAAGCTTGAGTCGGGGGTTCGATTCCCCCATCCCGCACAAAAGCACTCGTTTAGAGTGCTTTTTGTAAGGGGTGAGCAAGGCAAACTGCTTTGCCTTGCGTGGGGAAGCGAAAAGAGCGAGTAAATTTTGACTACACTTATAAGTGAAGGCGCAAGAGTCAAAAATGAGCATTCTGCTAATTTGAAATTCGTGTAAAAAACGGGTATAATACCTTCTGTTATTATTAGTTAATTAAGTATTATGTCAGACGAAAATACACAAAAACAGGTTGTTATTTATTCAACACCTACATGTCACTTTTGTGAAGCGGCTAAGAATTTCTTTAACCAGAATAAAATAGCTTATATTGATTACAATGTTCAAGAAGATCAGGATAAGGCTCGTGAGATGGTAGAGCGCTCAGGTCAGATGGGTGTTCCGGTTATCTTTATCGGTGATGACATGGTTATTGGATTTGATGAGCCTAGAATCAGAGAGCTCTTGGGCTTGTAAAATTTAATCCATAATTGAGTAAGGCCGCGAGTTACTCGCGGTTTTTTACTTTTGTTTGAAATATGGTATATTACATGCACCTTTTAAAAGGTGGGCTCCCGTAGTTCAATGGATAGAACAAGTCCCTCCTAAGGATTAGATGCAGGTTCGATTCCTGCCGGGAGCACAAATATCACGCTGGAAAGCGTGGTATTTTGCTCACGGAGCAAAAGTATCTACTTACTTTTGCGTTAGGAATCGAAAGGCTTTGCTATTTCGCACGCAATGTCGCACTGCTAGCAGTGTGGTATGAGTACGACAGCAAAGCCCGGGCAGGAAACTCTTAGTGAAACCGAGCGCGTAAGCGCGAAGGGTGAGCTTAGAGTTTGACGCCGATTCCTGCCGGGAGCACCCGATAAGCTATATTGCAACTGCAAACGCAGTTGCAATGGCAGCACAAGGCATGTTATGTATAATACTACATTGTGCAACTACCTGTTATGGTGCGGTAATACATAATCATGTCACATATCTTGTGCCGCCATTTTAGCTTGTCGAGTGCCCCGGCCTGCCGGGAGCACCCGATAAGCTATATTGCAACTGTAAAAACAGTTTCAATGGCCGCATAAGCGGTTTTTGCAATTTTTTACATGCGAGTAGGCTTGAGTTGAGATTGCCGGGAGCACTAAACTTTACTTTTTCTTCTTGCTGGTGTATAAAGTTCGTATGGAAGAGTTTCCGGTATATAAGCACCTTGGAACTAAGTTTGAGTATTTAGTCATTAAAGATTTTGAGTTCTGGCGTCTTTATCTGCACCTTAGGCAGTATCCGTATATAGGCAGGTGTTAAGCGGCCTCTTTTCGTGTAGATGCCAAGTGTGTTCTAGATATGAGAGAGTGTGAGAGGCGCGAGTTGTTTAAAGTGGTTTTCCCGGTATGGGGCAGGGCTACAAAAAAGCTTTTTGGACACAATCCGCAAAACGCAGATGTTGCGTGTTTTTCAAATGAGTGGAAACATTTGCACTGGCACTTTATACCACGCTTTGACGAAGTTGTATTGTATAGCGGCTATATATTTAAGGACAAAAATCCCGGTGCTAACTACTCACCATACCCAAAAAAGGAGCTGCCGCATGAATTTATGGTACAACTTGTTGCTGATATGAGAGACGCAATAAGGTAGATAAAAGCACCCGCCTGCTACGCAGGCGGGTGCTTTTAATTTTATCTTTTATTTGTTGTTTACTTAGATTTTCCCCACAAGGTCAAGACCTGGATCCAAAGTGTCTTCTCCGGGTGTCCAGCTTGCCGGACATACTTTACCGTCATGCTCTTTTACAAACTTAGCCGCTTGCAATTTGCGTAGCAACTCTTTAGCAGAACGGCCTATGCTATTGTCGTTAATTTCAGACAACACAATCTTGCCTTCCGGGTCTATAAGGAAAGTTCCTCTTAGAGCAACTCCTTCTTCTTCTATTAATACGCCAAAAGATTCAGAGAGTACATGGTTAGGGTCTGCAGCCATTGGGAACTTAACTTTTGATATAGCCTTAGAATCCTCGTGCCATGCTTTGTGTACATACACGGTATCTGTAGAAACCGAAATGATTTCAGCTCCTTCCTCTTTAAACTTTTCATAATTGTCAGCCAACTCTTCAAGTTCAGTAGGGCAGACAAAAGTAAAATCTGCAGGGTAGAAGAACAAAACTGTCCACTTACCCTTGTAATCTTCAAGAGATACTTTGCGCACCTCATCTTTTTCAGGATCGTAAACCTCAAACTCAAAATTTGGCACCGTATCGCCAACTGAATAAGGTCCGAAAGCAAAATAATCTTCTTTGTATTCCATATTAGTTTTATTTATTAATTAACTTATAATCTACCATAATCCATGCCTCCGCAAGCTTTTACACTTTGGAGAAATAGTGTAAGTTTTGTATAAGGAGTAGCATGGATACACTAATTTTAGCAGTTTATAATAATTTGGCAAGTTTTTCGGAGCTTATCAAACGCATAGTGCATAGAATGAACATAGTTGATATGCACAGAACAAATAAAAATAGTGCGGGAAGCTTTGGAATATTGAAAAACTACAAACAATGGAGGTTCAACCCCCATTGTTTGTTATTGTATGTTTTTTAAGGTTTGCTTTATGATAGTGATTAAGCCACACTGTGCAGATAACTTATAGTTTATACAGCTCAGCAACAGTTGAGATCTTTAAAAGTTATTTATTAACTTGACTACACGAATGCGTGAGTACTGGTCTTTTAAAAAGTTAATATCAGTCCATCCAAGACTTTTTGCCATAGACTCTATTTCACTTTTTTGCCAAGGGTCAAATTCTATAAAAAGTGAAGCACCGGGCTTCATGTAGCCTTTGGCATTTTTAAGTAAGTCTTCTATAAAAAATAGTCCCCGCTTTTTACTAAACACAGCTTCCAGTGGCTCAAAAAATAGCACAGACCAGGAGAATTTTGTATATTTAAAATTGCCTGAGACGTAAGGAGGGTTGGTAAGTATGAGATCATATTTGCCGGAAATTTTATCAAAAACATCACTTTGAACAAGCTCTATATTTTCAATATCGTTTATTTTGGCATTTCTTTTTATTTGTTTTATTGCCCGTAAATATTTGTCCGAGAGGGTAACGCGTGCATGTGGAAAATTTTTGGCCATAGCAAGCCCCATAGCTCCGGAGCCTGCAAATATATCCAGCACTTTTAAGTTTTTAGCTTCTTTAAATTCCGGAAAAACATATCGTTCCAGCCAAAATTCAGTTTCAGGCCGGGGAATAAGAACTCTGTACTTAAGGTCGATATTTAAGTTTAAAAAAGGTTGCCAGCCCAGCAGGTAAGCTAGCGGATAACCCAGTTTCAATCTGAGAAGGTCAAAGTAAAACCACAATGACTTTTTGTTCTTATATTTTTCTCTTAATAAAAAATCTTCATCTTTCATATTTTTGTTTTGGTAATACGGCTTGTTTAGCAGCTCCCAGTTGTCTTGGTTGCGGAGCCCCGGGCACTAGATGAGCCAAAATACTTATGTTGTGCAGGTGTAAAACATAGAATTGAAGACAAGCTTTAGTTAGTGTATCTTTATTAACATATCACCGTTTTGACAACACAAGTATTGCAAAAACGAGAAGTTTTAGCAATGTGGCTCATCTAGTGCCGGGGCGGAGGGTGTGGGACTTGGCCACCTTCCCTATAAAACATAGTCGTGCTATCGCACTCCTTGTTTTATAGGGTCGCGACCCCGTCGCCGCTTCCGCCACAGCGCTAGCGGTGTGGCGGGCTTCGCGTGCGGCTCTTTTCAAGCTCCACACCTTTCTAACAAAAATCTCAACACAAAAGCTATTTCGTGTCTCGTTTTTGTTTGCGGAGGGTGTGGGACTTGAACCCACATGCGCTTGCGCGCGCCGCATTTCGAGTGCGGTCCGTTACCAATTCCGGGCAACCCTCCTTATTAATTTTATCTCAAAGCAATTCTATACCATTATTAATTTTTTGCAATTTCTTGAAA
>WFZM01000044.1 GCA_015489565.1 Patescibacteria group bacterium
CTTGAACCCACATGCGCTTGCGCGCGCCGCATTTCGAGTGCGGTCCGTTACCAATTCCGGCAACCCTCCTTATTAATTTTATCTCAAAGCAATTCTATACCATTATTAATTTTTTGCAATTTCTTGAAATTTTATGAAAAAATGATAATCTATGCAAAGCTCTCTAGCTGGAGCTTTGAAGGTCCCATCGTCTATCGGTTAGGACGCCAGGTTTTCATCCTGGAAAGCGGGGTTCGATTCCCCGTGGGACCGCAGAAAACCCACACGATTAGTGTGGGTTTTTAAGGTCCCACCTCAAAATCATATTTGTTGCGCTATTTAGTATTTGCCACGGAGCAAATTTTCTATTCTGCTCAAATATACTTTTGTCAAAGTCTTACTGCTTTGATATACTACTGCTTAGCAAGACAGATGCTAAGAGTAATAAAAATCCGGACTTGCTTTTATAATATTTGAAAATTATTATGGGATCAGTATTGCAAAATAATATAATTTATCTTTCAAGTTTTAACTTCTTGTTATTGCTTACTTTACTGGCAGTGATTGCTTGGCTCGTTTTTCGTCTAAAGAAGTTTATGCAGGGCAAGAACGCTTCAAGTTTGGAAGATAAAATAAATGAAATTCTTAAAGAAAACGAGCGCATAAAATCGGAAAACGAAGAACTAAAAAAACTGGCACTTGAAATACTTAAAAAAGATAAAGAAAACTTAAAATCCATATCCACGGTCAAATTCAATCCATTTTCTCAGAGTGGTCATGGTAAGCAATCATTTGCCACCGCGATTTTGTCGGAAAAAGGTCATGGTATAATTCTTTCCACATTGTCCGTAAGGGGGGAGACTCATGTCTTTCTAAAAGAAGTGGAGAATTTCAAGGCTGGAGCTTTAACTGAAGAGGAAGCAGAAGCCCTAAGGCTGGCTATAGAAAAAATAGAAGGGAAAGCAAACTAAAAAGATTCAAAACTTGCTTATTTAGCAAAAAGATTGTATACTTTCGCTCATAAAAGTCGCTGGCGCGTCTTTTAAATTTGCCTAAAATAAAATCATTTATGAGCGACAAACTAATACAAAGAGCACCGGTTATATCAGTTATGGGACATGTGGACCATGGAAAGTCCGCTATTTTGGACTATATTCGCAAGACCAATGTGGTAGCTAAAGAGGCCGGAGGCATAACTCAGCATGTCTCAGCTTATGAAGTGGAGCACAACTACGAAGGTCAAGGCAGGAAAATAACATTTCTAGATACACCAGGACACGAGGCCTTCAGTGAAATCAGGCGCCGAGGTGCTTCTGTTGCCGATATTGCCATACTTGTAGTAGCGGCAGACGATGGTGTTAAAACACAGACTCTTGACGCTTTATCTGCCATCAAAGAAGCAAATATACCTTTTGTTGTGGCGATAAATAAAATAGACCTTCCCAATGCCAATGTGCAAAAAGTACAAGGAGAATTAATAGAAAACGAGGTCTACCTGGAAGGTATGGGAGGGGACGTACCCTGGGTCCAGGTATCCGCAAAGACCGGTGAAGGCATAGACTCTCTTCTTGACACTTTGCTTTTGTTGGCTGATTTGCAGGAGCTCAATGCGGATCCGAGTCTTCCTGCAGAAGGAGTTGTTATTGAATCTAAAAAAGAAGGCAGGCGAGGAATATCTGCCACTTTAATTATAAAATCAGGTACGCTTAAGTCCGGGGATTTTGTAGTTGCTGAGGATGCGTGGGCTCCTGTTAGGATTTTTGAAGATTTCATGGGTAACGCCATAAAAGAAGCCAGTTTCTCATCCCCTGTACAAATAGTCGGTTTTAATGAAATGCCGAAGGTAGGCGTGATGTTTAAAACTCTTAAGAGTAAAAAAGAGGCGGAAGCTATGGCCAAAGAGGCTAAAGAGGAAATCAAAGATTTGGAAAAAGCTCAGGCGGTATCCCGAAAAGATAAGTTTGCAGTACCGGTAATTGTTTGCGCAGATACGGTAGGCTCCAAGGAGGCTATTATATATGAGCTGGCAAAACTGGAGAATGAAAAATCTTACTTTAAGGTACTTTCCTCGTCAGTGGGAGATGTCAATAAAGATTTGACCGAGTTAGCATATACGGCAAACGCTAAGATACTGGCCTTTAATGTTAAAACAGATGCGGCGGCAAGAGAATATGCCAGGCAGTATGCTGTGGATATAGAAAATTTCAACATAATTTATAATTTGGCAGATTTTGCAAAGCTTTACCTGGAAGAGGCTTCTCCAAAAATAAAAGTGGAAGAAGAAGTGGGTACCGCAAAAATAATCAAGATTTTCAGTGAGAGCAAGAAGGGTTATGTCCTGGGAGGCAAAGTTAAATCCGGAAAGATGCAACTTGGCTCAAAAGTAAAAGTGTTGCGTCGAGATATGGAAATAGGTCAAGCCAGAATAAAAACTTTACAAAGCAACAAGCAGGACAAAGAGCAGGTTCTGGAAGGTGAAATGTACGGTGCTATGCTTGAGAGTAGTGTACCTCTTGCCGAGGGTGACACGCTTGTAGTACTTGAGGAAGTAGAAAAGTAATATGCGTGGAGACAGAAAAAAAAGAGTGGCGGAGCAAATACAACAAATAGCCGCTGAGTTTTTTAAAGAGAATGCCAGTCGTACAGCACTTTTGACGGTAACTCGTGCTTCTGTGTCTCCGGATTTTAAAAACGCGACCATTTATTTTACTGTTTTACCGGAGGATAAAGAAAATGCGGCGCTTGGCTTCGCCAAGCGCCGCGGCTCAGACCTACGTAAATACGCAAAGGAGCAATTGAGTCTAAGAAATATTCCATTCTTTGATTTTAAGATAGACAGGGGAGAGAAAAATTTCTACAAAATAGTGGAAGATTTAAGCAAGGAGTAAATCATGCAAGCTGTTTACTGCCGCTTAGGCTTCGCGCGCAAAGCTCTTCTAGTCCTCTCTCCATCAAGAAATACTAAAACTCACACAGATTTACTGTGTGAGCTAAGTATTTTTATGTGCCGGCATGCCGGCTATACTTTAAAAGTGTCTTTACGCGAAGCGGCCACCACACTGCTAGCAGTGTAGTGGTAACGCTTAAAAAGTATGCCGGGAGCGGGACTTGGCGTCAAACTCTAAACTCACTCTTCGTGCTCACGCACTCGGTTTCGCTAAGAGTTTCCTACCCGGGCTCGTCTGTCGTACTCATGCCACACCGCTTGCGGTGTGGCATTGCGTGCGACATAGACTCGCCTTTCGAGTCCCAACGAAAAACTCAGCAGTGAGCTTTTCTCTCCCGGCCACTGCACTACAGCTTCGCTTTTGTTTGTGCCGGGAGCGGGACTCGAACCCGCACGGGCTATGCCCCGGAGATTTTAAGTCTCCTATGTCTACCATTCCATCACCCCGGCTTTTGAATTGCAACTTGCAATAGCATACAATATTTTAAACAAAAATCAAAGCTTTAATTTTTTGAAAATTAGTATATAATCAAGCAGGTTCTGTACAAGAATGAGCTTGGAGCTGAGTTCTAAAGACGGCAGATTGGGTCTGCATAAAAAATACTTTGCGCCAAGCCTTTTGAAAAATTATTTGTACAAACAGCACGGCTCGGTGGCGAAGTGGTAACGCTGCGGTCTGCAAAACCGCCATGCGCGGGTTCGATTCCCGCCCGAGCCTCAATAACTGTAAATGCTAACAAGAAGCCATATTCAATTCTTGACAGAGTTTTGGCGAGGGAGAAAAGCTCGCTGCTGATCTTTTTGTCTATATTTAAAATTTGATTTCTTCTTTTTTTCTGTTACAATTTCGCAAGTTGCAGTTGCAGACTGGGTCCGCCCATAGCTCAGCTGGTAGAGCAGCGGGCTCTTAACCCGTGTGTCCCAGGTTCGAATCCTGGTGGGCGGACCGTGTCTGCCAACTGTAACAAAATTAGCTCTTTGTAAATTAAACTTATGCCGGAGTGGCGGAATTGGCAGACGCGCTTGGCTTAGGACCAAGTGGGATTTTCCCGTGGAGGTTCAAGTCCTCTCTCCGGCACATAGAAATACTTAGACCCCAAAGCAAACACTTTGGGGTTTTAGTGTTTCTTGACGGAGAGAGGGCTTGAAAAGGACTGCGCGCAAAGCCCGCCACACCATAAACAGTGTGGCGAAAGCACCAACCGAGTCTACTAGTTTTTGGTGAGCCGGATCATAAAGTACGAACGGCAAACTTAGCACTGGTAGGCGAGTCCCGCTCCCGGCTCAAGCTAAAATTGCAAAAGTCATTCACTTCTGCAAATTAATTCTCGCTATTAATAATCCCTAGAGCATCTGTGTATAAATGGATATAAATTTGGGGATATAAAATACCAGACCTATTGCGGGCAAAGCAACGGACGCGACGGTTAAGATTATAAACCACAAAAAATATTGGCGAGTTTGCTCGGTGATTTTCTCTATTTTTGCTAATTTTTCTTCTATATTTTTTATTTTTTCTTCCAGTTTATTTTTATCCATGTTCGGTATTATAGCAAATTTTTCCAGACTTTTTGAAAATATTTATTTTGAAAATTATGAGTAAATACTTGACAAATATATAAAAATATTGTTAGATATCCACAATCTTCCCGTTTGACATTTGTGGTCTAACATGATACAAATACGCTTGAGGACAGGTTAATTTAATATTCAAAGTATGAAAGAGCTTAATAAAGAATTCAATTTTGGACAAATAGTCAAAGATATTTTGAAAGATATACCCAATGAAAGAGCTGCAGATGTTTTGAAAAGACGTTTCGGACTGGGTCCCAGAGTGCAACACGAAACTTTGGAATCTGTGGGACGATCCTACAATATAACTCGAGAGCGAGTAAGGCAGATAGAGAGCGCCGCTCTTGATATGGCTCGCAAATCCAGTGCATACAAGAAATATGCCAAAGCCTTCAAGAAACTGGCGGAATTCATCGAATCTATGGGAGATGTGGTGTCTCAAGACGAAATACTAAATTCAATAGCTAAGACCGAAAAGCAACACAATTACTTGCTCTTTCTTCTGGCTGTGGGTGACTACTTTAAATACAATAAAGAAAGTAAAGACTTCATTCAATTTTGGTACTTGGATGATAAAAGAGCAAAGATAGTAAAAGACGCAGTGCAAAAGCTACACAAAGAGCTAGATAAAAATAGTGCTTTGACAGAGGAAGAGATAGTTGAAATGTTTAAGAAATTACTGGAAGATGAAAAAATACTTCCTGAGGATAAAGATGAGAAAGCCGTAATAACCAGATGGCTATCCACTTACAAAAAGCTTGCACGCAATCCTCTTGGAGAGTGGGGCAGAGTTGATTCTCCACAGATGCGTATAAAAGGCTTGCGTGACCACGCCTATCTTGCGCTTAAGGCTCACGGCTCTCCGCTTCACTATACGGAAGTTGCCGAAAAGATAAAAGAGCTTTTTGGTAAAGATGCGCATCCGGCCACGACGCATAATGAGCTTATAAAAGATAATCGTTTTGTTTTAGTGGGGCGTGGTATTTATGCATTGCGCGAGTGGGGCTATACACCCGGTATGGTAAAAGATGTGATTAAAGATGTGCTTGCAAAACACGGACCGCTAAGTAAAGAAGAGGTAGTAGAAAAGGTAAAAAGAGAAAGGCACGTTAAAGACAGTACCATAAAAGTAAATTTGCAAGACAAGAAGCTCTTTAAGCGTCTTGATGACGGGCGATTTACTTTGGTCTAAGGTATTTCCTATAAACGCCGGGAAGGCGTAGCCTTCCCGGCGTTTAATCTGCATTGACAAAAAGCCGCTTTAAATATACAGTAAGCTTATGTGGTTTTTTGAAAAAATGCACTCTTTTGTCTTGGATAAGTTGATATACAAGCTTTCCAGTTACGGCTTTGAAAAGCACCATTTGGCCATAGTTTATTTTTCTCTTTTGAGCTTGTTTTTTGTTGCACTCAATCCATGGATTATTCTTTTGACCTTGAAAATATATTTCTATACTTTACCCTTTGTAGCCCCTTTTGTTTTAATCAAAAAAATAAGGCAGACTTGGATGAAGTATGCGCGCATGAGCTTCTTGCATAAGCAGAAAAAAGTATTGTTTGAAATAATACTACCTAAAGAGCTCAAGCAGAGCCCGGTTGCCATGGAAGAGTTTTTAAGTTCCATACATGTAAATCCGGGTGAGTCTACATTTATAGCAACGCTCTTTCAGGGTTCCACCCGGCCTTACTGGAGCTTTGAGCTGGTCTCCATAGAGGGAGAGCTGCACATGTACATATGGACCTGGGAGAAGTTCAAAGACATGATAGAGTCGCAGTTTTACGCACATTTTCCGGATGTAGAGCTTCTTGAGGTGGAAGACTACATGAATGGCTTGGAAGCAGATTTGGAAAAACTTGGAATTTGGGGAACAGACTACAAGCTCACAAAATCCGATGCCTACCCTATAAAGTCTTACAGAGAATGGCAGTTAGATAAGCTGGACAGCTTTAAAAACAGAGATGCAGTCACTGATCCTTTAAATTCCGTGTTTGAAAAATTTGCCAGCTTAGGGGAGGGTGAAGTGGCGATACTCCACATAATGTTCCAATACACCAGAAACAAAAACTGGCAAAAAGAAGTAGAAGAAGAGATAGAGTCCATATACAAAAATCGCTCACAAGAGATAACCGATCTGGGCGACCCTGAGAAAGTAGTTCAAGGCTGGGCTCAGCTAAGGCCGCAGGATTATGATTTGGTAAATACTTTGCGTTATTCCACGGAAAAAGACGCCTACGATGTCGGGATAAGAAGCTTGTACATCGCCAGGAAAGAAGATTTCAAGCCGGGCATCCGAGTAGGAGCCAATCATGTAAATTTATTTCGTTCTTTTGAGGCTCCGCACTTAAATGACTTAAAAGGCATTGTTCACTGGCTGGCAGGTTTTGACTACCCGTGGCACGATCCGAAACGTAAAATTCAAGACGCGTTGCGCAAGAAAATCATAGATGCAATGAAGCGTCGTAGTTATTTTCACCCGCCTTATGTGTTTAAACCGTTAGTACTAACAACTGAAGAGTTAGCCACTATATTTCATTTACCAATATCCAGAAAATCTATATCGCTATTTAAGCACAAAGAACACTACAGGGTAAGACCGCCAAGCAATCTGCCCACTTAGTCTACAAGTCCCATATTTTTCCTTGTCTTTCAATTAAGGCTTGGTAAAATAGACAGTGCATGAGTATTAAATATCCGGATTTTTTAGCTAAAAGTTTAGATTTTTGCAAAAAAAGGGCCTGCCTTTGGCTCTCATCTATTTTTTATATTTTTCTAATTCTGGCAGCTGTTTATGTTTTCACTTTGGGCCAGGCACCGGAAAATTTTCCAAAAAAAGATACAATTGTAAGCATCAGTTCGGGTACAAGCATAGAAGAGGCAGGGAAAATTCTTGAAAAAGAAAAAATTATAAGAAATTCAAAACTCTTTAGTATATGGACGCGTTTCAGATATGGGGAAATCAAGGCGGGAGATTATATGTTTAAAAGCCCCGAAACTTTATGGACCGTGTCTAAGCGTCTGGCACACGGTGCGCACGGATTGGTCCCGGTCAAGGTGCTTATAAAAGAGGGTGATACACGCGTACAAATAGCAAATAAATTTGCCGAGAAGTTATATAACTTTAACCCTGATAAATTTTTACTTGCCACCGAAGGCAAAGAAGGATTCTTATTCCCGGATACTTATATTTTCTTGCCAAATGCCAGTGAGGAAGAAGTAGCCAGAGTTCTTTTGGATAATTTTAATAAAAAAATAGAAAAATATGCAGACGATATAGAAAAAAGCAAAATGTCATTACAAGATATAATAACTCTTGCTTCACTGGTAGAGAGGGAGGCAAGAAATGATAAAGATAGAAAAATGATAGCCGGTGTTTTACTTAACCGTTTGCGTATTGGTATGCCCCTTCAAGTAGATGTTACTTGGTTTTATACTCACGGCAAAGGTACGCCCGGTATAACTTTGAAGGAGCTAAGCGATAAAGACAATCCATACAACACTTATGTTCACAAGGGCCTGCCCCCAAGCCCGATAGGTTCTCCGGGAATATCGTCAATAGAGGCTGTGCTTTTCCCGATTAAAAATGACTATCTTTTTTACTTGGCGGACAAGCAAGGTAGAACATATTTCAGCAAGAGCTATCAAGAGCATCTTCAAAAGCGAAATAAGTATATAAAAGGGCAGTATTAAATTTGATTTGAAGGTATCTGAGAAAGTCCCGGGCTTATTTGTACTTGAATTAAAATAAATGCAAGTTATAATTTGTTGGTATGAAAAAACGCCACATAAACTATCCTGTACTTGCCATCGCAGCTGTTTTTATATTTTTGGGCGGATTTCTTCTGGGGCAGATAAAAGCCAGCGCTATAGCCTGGAATTCTTATTCTCAAGAAGAGCCGGAATCTGTAGATTTGAAGCCGCTTTGGAAAGTTTGGCATGTAATAGATAATAAATTTGTAGCTACCAAAGTAGCATCAAGCACAGAGCCAAGCGGATTTGAAGATAAGCAAAAACGTGTCTGGGGAATGGCTCAAGGGCTGGCCGCATCTTTGGGTGACCCTTATACCATATTTTTGCCACCACAAGAGAACAAGCAGTTCAATGAAGATATATCGGGACACTTTGAAGGGGTGGGAATGGAAATAGCTATAAGAGACGGGGTCTTAACCGTGGTTTCTCCTTTGAAGGGTACTCCGGCGTTTAAAGCCGGCCTTAAAGCGGGGGATAAAATAATAAAAATAAACGGAGAGAGTACCGAGGGTATGGGTATTCAAGAAAGTGTAAACAAAATACGAGGCCCTAAAGGCACTAAAGTAAAATTTACCATCATAAGAGAGTCCGAGCTTAATCCCATAGAAATAGAGGTAACAAGAGACAGAATAGAAATCCCTGTAATAGAGACATCTGAGCCGGCGGACGGAATATTTATGATTGAACTTATGTCCTTTACCGAAGATTCTCCCAAGAGGTTTGCAAATGCTTTGGCGGAATTTGTAAATTCAAAAGACAAAAAGCTAATAATAGATTTGCGTGGCAATCCGGGAGGCTATCTTGATGCTGCGGTTGATATAGCGAGTTGGTTTCTTCCAAAAGGTGCTATAGTGGTAAGTGAAGATTTTGGCAAAAAACGCAGTCCACTTGTGCATAGAAGCAAAGGATATAACATATTTGAAGATATAGAACTGGTAGTACTTATAGACAAGGGTTCCGCTTCTGCGTCTGAAATTCTTGCCGGGGCTCTTCAGGCTCACAAGAAGGCAAAACTTATAGGTACTAACTCTTTTGGTAAAGGTTCGGTACAGGAGCTTGTGCCGATAAGCAAGGATACTTCTTTGAAAGTCACAGTAGCGCGCTTTTTGTTGCCTGATGGTAACTGGATAATGGAGAAAGGGATAAAGCCGGATATTGAAGTTGAATTTCCAAAGAAAGAAGAATTAATTTGTAATAAAGAAAAGCAAGAAGAGTATAAAGACAGGGATTTGATTTTAGAAAGAGCTATTGAGTACTTGAAAAATAAACAATAAGAATATGAAAGTTATATTACTACAAAATGTTGCAAGGTTGGGGAATAAAGATGATGTGGTGGAAGTGTCGGAAGGCTATGCAAGGAATTTTTTGATAAAAAACTCTCTGGCCAAGGAGCTAAGCCCCGGGGCGCTAAAAGACTTGTCCACCAAAAAAGAGGCCAAGAAGGCAAAAAAAGAAAAAGAATTGCAAAAGGAGATAGACTTCCTCTTAAAATACAAGAAACAACCCTTGCTTTTGAAACTCAAAGCAAATGAAAAAGGGCATCTCTTTGAGAAACTGGATGCCAAAAAATTATCTAAACTGCTTTCTGATTTGAGTTCTGCCAATTTTTCAGAAAAGAGCATTGTCTTGGATACACCCATCAAGGAGCTGGGTAGCTATGAGTTGTCTGTCAAGATAGATAACAAAAGCTTCAAGATTTTGTTAGATGTAAAATCTGAATAAAATTTTGCTGACTAAAGTGCAACAGGCTAAAGCTTAAAGCGCCCGCAAGGCTTTCAGCCTTGCGGGCGCTTTAATTTAGACGCCTTAGGCGCTAACTACGTTTACAACTTTACGTTCAACTGTCCTGCCCGTGAAGCTCTTTTTGCGCTTTGTTGTGAATTTAACAATTCCGGAGATTTTAGCAAATATAGTATGATCTTTGCCAAGACCTGCTCCTTCGCCGGCCATAGTTTTTGTTCCGCGTTGGCGGACTATTATTTGTCCGGCTTCAACTTTTTGACCATCGGCGATTTTAACTCCAAGATACTTTGGGTTTGAATCTCTAAGGTTTTTAGCTGTACCTCCCGCTTTTCTATGTGCCATATAATTTCAAATTAAAATTAAAAAAGCTTTTAAAATTTGCAAAAGCAAGTTAAAATAGCTTCTGTGCCGGAAAGTATAAACGAAAAAATCAATAAAATCAAGTTTTTGAAAGACAGCTTCTTACTTTTTTTGATTTTCTTATTATCTGCCAGCGCCGCTTTTTTAATGGGCTTGCTGGCCAAGCAAGAGAGCATGGAAATTAAACTTATAAAATCCGAGCTAAATCATGCCCCTGATTTTAAAATAGATTTTGTTCTGGCGTCAAAATATGGCAAAAATTACTATTATCTGTGGTGCCAATCGGCAAAAAGAATTAAAAAGGAAAATATTATATATTTCAAAAATGCTCGGGAAGCTGAAAAAGCCGGCTACAAAAGAGCGGAGTCTTGCAAATAGTTTTTTAAAAGAAAGCGAAAAAGCCCTCCAAGAGCCTACGGCCTTAGAGGGCTTTGTGTTTTTAATTATTACAATTATTCTTGACAAAAGGGTATAAATATGATATTATATAAAAAGTAGTGGCGCTAGATCTATTTCAGGTGTATAAATAGAAATATTCTGAATGAAGAGTGGTGCTGAAGCTATCTGTCAGATGTTGACAAATAGTTTATATTATGATATAATTAAAAGAGATTATAAGTATTATTATTAATAAAAATTGAGTTGAGTATGGAGAAAATTAACAGAGGTGCAATATTTGGAGCAGCCTTGGCAGCGTTCGTAAGTGGCACAGCAGATAATATGATGAAAACTGCCACGGGGCTAGATATTCTGCCAGGAATACAAACTGCAGAGGCAGCGTGTTATGGTAGTAAAGAGCAGTGTATGCTGGCATGGAAGAGGGCCGATACAAATGTGAAGCGTAACGTTGCAGCAGGTCCAAAAAAGAAAGTTCTGGCAGGAGCTAGTTGTTCACAATTATCTGATTATTATAATAGAAAGTTTAGAAAACTATATAAAAAATGGGTTAGAAGAGGGAAAATAAGGACTGTTGGGGAATGTCCAATAATTTGTCAACTCAAGAAAGATGAATTATACATGGCTAATAAATGCAGGGCTAGCCAAACGGATATATGGAGAATAAAAGCACAAATTGACAGATTTTGCATAGAAAAACGTAAGAAAAATAAACGTCGTAAGAAAAAATAAATCATGTGTTAGTAAAATTATTAAACTTAAATAAGTAGGAGTATGAAAATATTAAAAGTAAAGAAAATTACCATATTGCTAGCAATGCTAGTAGTTTTTATAGCTCCAATTGCTACAGTAAATGCTTGGGGTGTAGACCCGGGTGGCAGTTGTTGCGATGGTGGTGGTGCCGACTACGGTTGGGGTGGCGGAGATAATGATCCGCATGACCGCGGAGATAATTGGCCAAATGGTGGTGGGTTCAGCCATACACCGGTGCCAAGCTGTAGCATATCTGCAACACCCAACCCTGTAGAATATGATGGTACTGTAACACTTAGGTGGACGACAAGTAATGCCACAGGGGCTAGTATAAACAACGGTATAGGCTATGTTCAGGTCGGAGTAAATAAGACCATGAGTATACCAAACTTAAAGAGTGAAACTACTTATGTCATGACTGTTACAGGAGCGGGTGGCACAAGAAGCTGCCAGGTTAAAGTTAAAGTAAATCCGCGCCCAAGCTGTACACTTACTGTAAATCCGGACATTGTAGACAGGGGAGGCAATGTTACTCTCAGCTGGACTACGGAAAATGCGGATTCTGCAAGCATAAGCGGAATTGGAACTGTGGGCCTAAGCGGTAGTTACACAGTATCTAATCTGCAAAGTACGAAAACCTATACCATGACAGTTAACGGCAACGGAATTACAAATACATGTTCTGCAACAGTAACGGTAAATGAGCCACCTGTAGAAGAGCCTAGCTGTTCCATAAGTGCTAACCCGAGTCATATAAGCTATGGTGGTGATACGGTCTTGTCTTGGACTACTTCAAATGCCGTAAGTGCAAGTATAAACTATCTGGGAACTGTTTCTACAGGTTCAGCGTCAAGAGTAATAAACAATTTGACAAGTACAAGAACTTATATAATGACCGTGCTTAACTCTGAGGGGGTGTCCAGAACTTGTCAGACTACGGTATATGTAAGCTCTGTAGAAGCGCCCAGCTGTTCAGTTTATATCAGCCCTTCAGTTGTAGATTATGGAGATGATGCAACTATAGTTTGGTCAAGTGCAAATGCAAGTTCGGTCTACATAAGCGGTATAGGCTATGTTTCTTCAGCCGGCTCTAGAATACTGGAAGATATCACAAGCTCTAAAACCTACACCGTTACGGTAAAGTCAGATGATGGTCAAAGCTCCACATGTAGCGCAAGAGTAAGAGTTCGTGAGGAAAATCTTTCATGTGATATTTGGGCAAGCCCAAATCCAAACACGAATGGTGAGACTACTTTGCACTGGAATTCAGATAATGCAAGCTGGGCAATAATAAACAATGGAATTGGTTCAGTTTCAGTTGATGGTTCTAAAAGAATCACAGGACTTTCAAACGGCACTAAGGTCTATACGCTAACAGTCGGAAACTCACACTCAGGCGGACAAACAAAGACCTGTTCTGTAACCGTAAGAACTAATAAAACATATGTTCCTACAACTTACCCAAGCTGCAGCATAACAGCAAGCAGGACCTATATACAAAAAGGAGAGGGTACCACACTTTACTGGACTTCTCAAAATGCAGATACCGCCGTATTTGCGGACAACGGATCAGTAGCCTTGTCAGGTTCAAGAGTGGTATATCCTACAGAATCAGGATATTACAAGCTTGTAGTTACAGATGATGAGGGTCATCAATCAAGTTGTCAGACTTATGTTACAGTTGCAAATCCAAGCACTGTAGTTACAGTATCAAGCGTTCCTTATACGGGTCCAAGAGATGCTCTCTGGGCAGGTCTCATGAGCCTCGTATTTTTCGGAGCTGTCGGAACTCTTTACTCTCGCCGCCGCCAAGTTATGGAGCTGATAAATCTCTAATCCATACTCAAAAGTCCTAAAAAACAGCTCCAAACGAAAATATAAAAGCCCTGCCGGCGTAGCCGGCAGGGCTTTTAAAATGCTCCAGCAACTTAAACTCAAATGCAAGACATTACTTTATAAGTTCGATCGAAATTATAAAGTAAAGAATGCGGTGGCATCAAGCTCCACTAAACAGTAAAAGCATTACAAAAAACACCGAGATAAAAATCTCGGTGTTCATCTCGGACAGGGTAAAGTATATTTAGGCTCTAAGTTTCTTGTATATGTCTTCCAGAGCTTTTACAGCATCTCCCGAAGCGATGTTGTTTTGATGATATACTATATTTGTACAGTCACCGGCAGCCCAAACTCTTTCATGAGAGGTACTTTGTACCCATGGATCTATTTCTATCTGTCCGTAGTCTGTCAATTTGACAAAATCTTTAACCAAATCCGTATTTGGCACAGCTCCTATTTCCACAAAAATACCTTGCACTTTAAGGTCGTGCTCTTCACCGCTTTGCCTGTCTTTGTACTTTAGCCCCTCAACAAAAGTATTACCATAAATTTCAAGAAGCTCGGCATTTGTCACTGCCTTGAAATTATCATTAGCCATCAATTTTTCCACCGTGCCAGGGTCTGCCTTAAACTTGTCACCATATTCCAGCAGGGTAACCGAGTTTACATAGGCAAGAAGTTGCGCGGCAGATTCAAAGCCGGCATTACCTCCTCCTACAACAACTACATCTTTTCCGCTAAACATAGGCCCGTCACAAGTTGCGCAGTAGGTAAGGCCTTTGTGTTCAAATTCGTCTGCACCCGGAGTATTTAATTTGCGTCTTTTTGAGCCAAGCCCCAAAAATAGGTTTTCCGCTTCAATAGTTTCACCGTTTTCAAGATTTAAGCTGAAGAAATCTCCCTCATCTGTTATTTTTGCAACTCGGGTAGGGTATTTAATGTCTAAGATATCATCTGCATATTCTTCAACATGGGCTTTAAATTTTTCTCCCAACTCTTTTCCGCTTATGTGAGGAAAGCCTATCCAGTTTTGTATATCTTCGGACACATTGCTCTGACCACCCCAGTCATCGGTAATAATGACAGAGCGCAGTTTCTTACGCGCTGCATAAACTGCGGCAGTAGTACCCGCAGGTCCTCCACCTATAATTGCCAATTCGTATCTCATACTTATTTTAATATTATTATAACTTATAATTTTACTTCAAAGACTTTTTCAAAAATGACGGTATTCCACCCCAGTCATCATCGTCATCCAGCTCATCTTCGTCCAAGTTTTTTACTCTGCCATCTTTTTTATTTACTTTTATCTCTTCAATATCTTGCTCTTCCGGAAGTTCGTTATGTATAACCTTTTCATCTTCGTTCTCCGAGAGCTCTGAGTCGTCTTCATTTTTTCTTGAGAAGAAAGAGGACAGCGCTCCGGACTTCTCTTCTTCAGAAAGTTCTTCTTGCTCGGAAAGTCCGGTATCAAGTGCCGCTGAAGCCGCCGAGTGCTTTGAAAATCCGGTCGCTATTACAGTAACTTTTATAAAGCCTTTCTTTAGAGTTTTGTCTTCAATTGTTCCAAAGATAATACGCGCGTTTGCATCTACTGATTTGGTAATAACATTTGCCGCTTCTTGTATCTCTAGCATCGTTAGATCGTCTCCACCTGAGATGGCAAACAAAACTCCTGTCGCACCGTTGATATCGATATCAAGAAGAGGGGAGTTAATAGCCTCTTCGGCCGCTTTTGCAGCCCTGCCTTCGCCTCCGGCAGAACCAATACCCATAAGTGCGCTTCCGGCCGACTCCATTACCGCTCGTATATCCGCAAAGTCAACGTTTATGATACCGGGTGTTGTTATAAGGTCTGATATGCCAACCACGGCCTCTTTCAAAATATTATCACAAATAGCAAAAGCATCTTTAACATTGGTTTCTTTGCTTACCAAGCTTAGCAACTTGTCGTTAGGTATTTCTATTATTGCGTCCACTTCTTTTTTAAGGTTTGCAATACCTTGTTCTGCCAAGCGCGCTCTTTGCATACCTTCAAAAGAGAATGGGCGAGTCACAACACCTATTGTAAGCGCTCCGACCTCTTTGGCTATTTGCGCAACCACCGGAGCGGCACCTGTTCCGGTACCTCCTCCCATGCCACCTGTTATAAATACCATGT
The DNA here is from genome assembly GCA_015489565.1 of Patescibacteria group bacterium. Taxonomy (GTDB): domain Bacteria; phylum Patescibacteriota; class Minisyncoccia; order Phycocordibacterales; family UBA2100; genus S143-145. Next base: position 15,496 of record WFZM01000044.1, read on the forward strand.
CTGAGCCTCGCAAGGCCTCGTGTATTTCTTCCCTTGTTTCTTCCGCCGCTCTTTTTCCGAGCTCAGGGTTCATGCCTGTGCCAAGGCCGCGAGTTAGATTTTTGCCTATGTGTATTGTTTTTTTAGCCTTTGAATGATGCAGGTCTTGAGAGTCTGTGTTTATAGCAATGAAATCTACTCCGTCTACCTTGGAGTTAAGCATGTGATTTACAGCATTGCCACCGGAACCTCCGACACCTACTACACGGATACGCGCAAAAGCTTCAATGTCAGGTTTAACTTGTTTCATATTTTGAAATTATCTTAGTAATGCTCATATTTTATCAAAAAATAAAGAAAAAAGAAGCTGGACAAGCTTGCTATTAAATGTGCTGCTGTTAAAGCTTGGTAGAGGAACTCTAAAAAATAAAAAAACTTATGTTATAATGCTTCCATGTCTAAAAATATTATAACCGGAATAGATATAGGAACTCACAGTATTAAGGTTATAATCGCGCAGGCCAGCGATCATGGCGCTCCTTTGATTTTAGGGACGGGAATTAAAAGCACACATGGACTGAAAAACGGTTACGTCACCAATTCTCGCGAGGTTGCAAAATCTTTGCAGATAGCCATAAGCAAGGCGGAGCAAATGGCAAATATTGAAGTAGATAGCGCTTATTTGGCCATAGGCGGTATCGGACTTAACTCCATATACACAAAAGCAGATATAGCCATAACAAGAGCGGAGGGGCAAATAAACGATGCCGATATAGAAAAAGTTTTGGAAAAAGCGGTACTGAAAGCGCAAAAACAATTGGTAAATCGCAGGGTTCTGCACAAAATACCTCTTTCTTTTAAAGTAGATGGCCAAGAAGTGCTGGGAGAGGCCAGGGGTTTGCGTGGCAATAAGCTAAGCGCAGATGTGATGCTTGTTACAACTCTTGAGCCTCATTATTTAAATTTGAAAGAAGTGGTGGAGTCCCTGGGTATAGATGTTTTAGATGTTTTGGCGTCTCCTGTGGCGGCGAGCCTAGTGGTGCTCAGCAAAGAGCAGAAAGAAGCAGGCTGTGTTCTTGCCAATATCGGAGCCGAGACAGTATCAATAATAGTATACGAAGACGGCATTCCGATTTCGTTAAAAGTCTTTCCGACAGGCTCGGCTGATATTACAAGTGAGATAGCTTTGAAATTGCAGGTTCCGTTAAGTCAGGCGGAAGAGATGAAGCGTGGCGCTCTTTATGACCAGTCCATACCTCAAAAGAAACTTGACGATATAATATCCTCACGCCTGAAAGAAATGTTCACCCTGATAAGAGCGCATTTAAAAGAGATAGATAAAGACGGACTTTTGCCTGCCGGCGTTATTTTAACCGGTGGGGGAGTTGGGCTTGCGCATATAAAAGATTTGGCAAGAGTGGCATTGAGACTTCCAAGTGAGCTGGCACAGCTTAAAGTTGTAGGCAAGTCTTTGAAGGACTCTACCTGGGCTGTAGCCTACGGTCTTTGTCTTTACGGTGCCGGTGAAGCCAGCTCTTCAAGATTGCAGCTTCCTTTTAAAATAAAAGATTTCTTCTCCTCTGTCTTGAAACATTTCATGCCTTAGCTTCTATATTTTTTGAAGTATTTATCTTCAAGCTTTTCCATATTTTCGGAATGCTCGTAGCCTTTAAGGTGTAAAAGAGAATGTATAAAAAGGAAAATAAAATGCTCCCGAATGCTGTGTCCGAAACTTTCGGCTTCTTTTTCTATTTGACGGGCATTTAGTATTATTTCCCCGGAATTTTTACTGTATATAAAAGACAGAGTGTTGGGTACATAATCTTTATTTCGGTATTTTTTATTTATGTTTTTTGCCATTTTGTCGGCGCATATAAGCAAACTGAGCTCATA
>WFZM01000045.1 GCA_015489565.1 Patescibacteria group bacterium
ACTTTTGCTAAATATGCTTTGAGCTTTTCAATAATATCGTTTACATACCTGCTGTATACTCCATGTAAAATATCCTTGTCCTCCGTGTCCATTCGGAGCTTACTCTCTATTAAAGGCCAGTGCTCGTCCTTTACATCAAAGACTTCTTCTATATCGCCCAAAAAACTCACAAAAGTTCTTGCCTTTCTGCTGTCTACTAGCAAAATAAGACCAGGCTCTAGCTGTTCAATGTTGTGAGCCAATATAGCAAGGTTTGGCTTACTTTCTATAAAATATACAAATGGTGTTACAAGAGGCAACTCTATAGCTTCAAACAAATCTTCATCACCTCCTAGAATAAATACGGCCCCGTTCTTTGAGCTTCTAAAATTATTCTCGAGCCAGGCGAGCAATTCTTCCTCGTATTTTAAAAGAGCTTTTGCTATTTCTTTTTTATCCTTTTGATACTCCTTATCTAAATTAAAATCTTCGTTTTTTATTTTTTTAAAGATGTCTTTAACAAAAATCCTTGCTTTTTCATAATTGTCAGCAGTTTTTCGCAAATCCAAATAAACAGTCAAAAAAGGAAAACTCTCAGATTCTTTGTTTTTATATTTTTCAAGTATATCTTTGTAATACTCTTGCATTTTTATCATACGCTTAATGTTAGTTAATAACTTATAATAAAGAGGACCAGATCTGTGGAACATTATATAAGTATGTTCTACAAAAGTAAACTTGACGCTATGTTTTCTTTATTTCTTAAAAGGCTTGTGTTATTACCCAAGCCCTTTTACAAGTTCTAAAGCGTAAACAAACTCTTGTGGTGGCTCTGCAACAAACTCAAAATTCTTGCTATCAAGTTCAAAAGATATTTTGTAGGCGTAGATAGTAGGACTCAAAGCCAGAGACACACTTTTGAGGGTATAAATTAATCCCGCAAACCTTAAATGTACGGAGTTTGCGGGATTATAAATTACTATGAATTACACTCAAAGATACGCTAAAGATGAAATGAGTTTGTTTTATTCTCACTCCTTATTTCTCCACACACGTATTACCCTTCTTGCCTCCTCGTCAAACTTGTCTATTAAATCAGCCACCCTGCTTGCCAACTTCATGTCGTATCTATAACCTTGTTTTTTATCAAATAATTCATCAATAGCGTTGCGCAACTTGACTGCTAAATCTGCTACGCCAAGTACCCGCTCTGGTATATTATTTCTGACTCCTTGTGATTCAATTGTAATTTTAGCAATCAAAAGGCTTAAATATTCCCTTAAATTAAATATTTTCTTCATGCTCGATGCAATGGAATACGGGTCCCTCACATACTTAGATAATACACCCAATTGTGCCGGGCATACCATCAACAGTTCTTCCGTACTGCGCAAAAAGCTCGATGAGAAACCAAGGAAACCTGTTCCATTTTTAAGGGCATCAATTATTGCCTGTGCTTCATCAAGTGACATGCCTGTTGTTACTGCCTCTCTCTTTTTTGTGCTATTTACATTTTCATTATCGCCTCCTGTCGCGCTTGACTTGTGAACAGGATAAGCTTTTCGGATATTTTTTTCTGACTTGACTGTACGGTATGCTGACCTAGCATGCTTTATTTTCCTACCGGAAGTGCGCACGCTAGCCATTTTTGTGATGCCCTTTAAAAGGGCTCTATCTGGTCCAACAACTTGTCCTTTATCATAGCATTGCACTAAACTCCATTCTTTTGTTATGCAGCCCCGCTCATCTACCTCTTCCCAATGTGCTGTGCACCAATCATCTTTATATGGCGTTACCAAAACATGTGTTGACTTGTACAATTCCTTCATACGCTTATATTTAATAAATTAACTACTAATTAAGTAAAATACATAAATCTATAAATTTATGTGGTAATAATGTATCATATATTTGTTTATTTGTCAAGAGAGTAAATAAAGCTATAAATTATTATATAGTATTAATTGTATCAATTGAGTGCTTGAAATCTCTCGGCAACCCCGCCTCAAACTTAAAATCCTTGCCGTCAAGTTCAAAAGATATTTTGTAGGCGTGTAGCGCAAGGCGGCTAAAGCCTAAGGCGCACTTTTTTTTGGGCGCGTATAATTTGTCGCAAATTATTGGGTGATGAATTGATTTTAAATGAACCCGAAGCTGATGTGTCCGACCCGTTTTGGGGAAAAGCGCTAAATACGCAAAATCTGAATTTTGATCTTCTCCGCTTTGCTTTAAAACTTTATAATAAGTTACAGCCTCGCGAAGAGTGCCGCGAGCAAAAGGTTCAACTTCAAATTTTCCAAAATTTTTGCTGCGCCCTATTTTTTTCTCTACCGCGCCTTCTTTTTTATCCTCTTTAAAGCCACCGTAAACAAACGCTCTGTATTCTTTCTGCACCTTACGACTCATAAAAAGCTCTTTGAGTTTCAAATAAGTTTCTTGATTTTTGGCAATAACAAGTACGCCGCTTGTGTCTTTATCCAAACGGTGCACTATCCCGGGGCGGTATATTGTGTTTCCTTTTGGGTCTTGCCAAGTCTCTCCTATATCTTTAATTTCAGGATAATTTACAAGCAACCAATCAGCCAAAGTGTATTCATCAGACTTTCCGTCCCCATGCACCATCAGCCCAGCAGGCTTGTTTATCACCAGAAAATCATTATTTGCAAAAATTATTTTTATATCACTTTTAAACTGCATTACAAACAGTCTAACATAAAACTGAGGCTATTTGCCAGACCTAGATACTAGAACCAAAAAGTCCGACCTATTAAAGCTTTTTTAATTTATTTATACTTGGCTTATTTACCAAAATTGCGTTTTGTATTTTGAAATTCGTTAAATATTTGCAAGAGCTCTCTTTCAGAAAAATCCGGCCAAAGAGTATCTGTAAAAAAGAGTTCGGCATAAGCAGACTGCCAAGGGAAAAAGTTTGAAAGCCGTTTTTTGCCTCCTGTGCGAATTATTAAATCAAAGTCTGGTAAGTCAGCGGACCATAAAAGTTTTTTGAAATCTTCTTCGCTTTGTGGAGCGTCGCCGCGCGCGCTTGCGCGCGCGGCGTCAAGCATCTCAGCCCTAGCTCCGTAAGATAACGCTATCCATAAACTATGCTTGGCTTTAGGGTTTATTTTTTCCGCTTTTTTGATAGTTTCCTGCAAGGGGCTGTCAAATAGCGACAAATCCCCTACAAATCTAAATCTGACATTGTCGCCGAAACCTTTTAAGAGACGTTTTTCTATAAAAAATTTTATAAGTTTAAGCAGAGCGTCTACTTCTTCTTTTGACCTTTTCCAGTTCTCCGTTGAGAAAGCGTAAACCGCCATATGCTCCACCCCTTGTTCAAAGACCGCTCTGGCTATTTTTTCCAGAGTGTCTGCTCCTTTTTTGTGCCCCTCAACTCTGGGCAGTCCGTTTTCTTTAGCCCAGCGCCTGTTGCCGTCCATTATTATCCCTATACTTTTAATCTGCATCGCTAGATTGTAGCATATTTAAATACGCCTCTTGATTTTATTCTCTTTCAAATATTTAGCAATTTGAAGTGGTAGGTCAGGATTAAATAAACTCGCGGTTGCGCACATTACAAATTCCGCTCCGGCTTTAATATGCGCTATAAAACTCTCAGGGTCCGTAACCCCACCACAGCCGATTATTTTTAGTTCACTCTTTTTAATGCCAAGCTCTTTGCGTGCTTGCACAAGTGAAGATACTGCCTCCGTTGCACGCTCTAAAATAGCTGCTCCACATGTACCACTTGAGAGCCCACCGGGGAGCGCTTGGGTGCCGTCTTTACTTCGCACATTCATTGAAATTGTGTTTATTGCAACAATACCGTCCACAAATGGCGCGGTGACATTTAAGAAGCGTTTGTAAAATACTTTGTCCGCGTAGCCGAGTTTAAGCAAGAGTTTCGTGTCTTCGTTTCGCAAATGTTCACGCACGGTTTGAGCAATAATTTTTGATGATTTTATATCTTTGTAAATCACACCCTCTTTGCCTTTTACATTTGGACAGGATAGATTGAGCTCAATTATTTTCTCTCCCACACTCTCCGCCGCACGCGCTACAAAAGCGTAATCGCGCGCAAGGTCTTTTACCGTGTCGCCATAGTGTGCGGTCCCTACAACACTTGTAATAATTGACTTGTTGTATTTTTCCGCAAGTTTTTGTCCTGCCAATACTTCCGGCATCCACTCAACAGGTGCGGGGCTAGGCATACCAACAGAGTTTGTAATGCTTACCTCCTCAGGAGCGCCATTGTAAGAAAGTGTTGCAGTGCGATCTGTGCCTATTTCTTTTTTGGCTATTGTGTCATTTGGGACAAAAACAATATTGTGGCCCAAATAATTGCCGTCATTTCTGTGAGCCAATCGGTGCTCAGAGCGGAATGTTTTCCAAGTAAGAACTTCAAAGCCGTCACGCATACTCGCTTCCATATATGCAAGAGAGTGCAAGGTGCCGGCTGCAACGCCTATTGGGAGTTTAGTTTTAAATCCAAAGAAGTCTGCGTCTATTCCGTAGTCGCCCAGCACCTTTTTAATTTTACCGTTTTTATTTTGAACTTTTTCATACGGACCGTGCTTTCGGTTGTATTCAAAAGTTTGTTTTATTTTATAACGAGCATTTATATTTGTTTTTTGTTTTTTCATAACGGTTGGTATTAAAAGTTTATAAAATGCTTGTATATCAGCCTTTTTAAAAAGATTTAATTTATCCCGGTTTGCTTTTGACCTCAACGCCTCTGAACCACATTCGCAAAGCTCGCACTCTTCCGCTTCCCATTTGCGCGGAGTGTCTGCAAAAAGCGGAATAACGCTTCGCTCGCACAGCTTGTCGCTTCCTGACCAATTCACTATTGTTGCCACAAATGGCAAAACATCTTTGAGCAATCCCCGTCATGTTGCCAGAGAATACCCATTTCTTTTAATTTGTTTCCCTAATTTATTTTTTCCATATTGTTTTTTATTTAAAACTATTAAATTCATCACAAAGCTTTTGCGCCGCGCGCGCTTGCGCGCGCGGCGTACTCTTTGACCCATCGGGAAACATTATTTCGCGACCTGAGCTTATTATACACCTTTTAGGGTCTATTTCGCTTACAAGAAAATCGCTCACCTCGCCACCTTGAAAACCAATCCCCGGGACAAGATAAAGAACTTTACTATCTTTTGTAAGTTCCACAAATTCAATAAATTCGCTATCGTTTTTTGTATATGTGCCACCCACCACAAACCCATCCACCCCGGCCGCAATCCCGCGCTCTACTCTATTTTTCCAAAGCGCAGTCCCATTTTCATCTTTAAAATTCATCTCGGTTTTATATTCTGAATTGCTCATAAGCGCCATAGTAATAACCCCCAGACCGCGCGAATGCGCATACTCTGTCATTTGCTCAACATTGCCCGCAAAAGGCGCTATGGTAACGGCATCAAAACCGAGTTGCGCATAATAATACATCCACGCATCGCTGGTGGAGCCGATATCGGCAATTTTGGCATCAACAAGCGCAAGCAAACCAAGTTCGTGAATTTTATCAACCACTTGTTTAAGAGCGACTCTGTCGCCGGCGCCGCCGAAGTATCCGGCATTTGGTTTAACCGCCGAAACATACGGGGCTACCGCCTCAATATAGCGCAAGCTCCACCGCAGTTTGTCCTCGCCTTCCGGCAAGCCCTTCTCTCCTCTGCCCATCTCAAAAACCGCCGGGTCAAGCCCCGCGCAGATGTTGCTTTGCTTTTGCTCTTGCAACTTATGCCACTTGTTTATAAAACTTTCCATATCATTTAATTCTTACCCCACTTATAAACACCGCCGCAACTTTGCCCGGCATTACCCAATCTTCAAGCGGCGACCAGCCCGCTTTTGTCTTTAAATCCTCGCGTTTAACTAGTGTTTTCTCTCTTGTGTTAAGCACTGTTAAACTGCCGATATAACCTTTTTCAATTAGCCCAAACCCTTTGCCAAAGTTTTGCTTTGGAAATTGCCGTTTTAAATATGGGTTTACAAAGCGTCCGGGGTTGTATGCCGTAACGCGCGCAATATCTTGCGGTGTAAATTTATGCTTTTTCATTAAATGCACAGCGACAAGAGCATAAGTATCCAACCAAGGCGCTCCACTCATTCCGTTTTGCTTGCAAGTTTGTAAATATAATTTCTTGTTTTGTGACTTTATAATTTCTGCTATTTCAACATTACTTTTGCCGGGGAACTCATCTTTAAATTGCGCAAAGGCGGAAAATTTCTCTTCTTCTGTGTGTGATGCATGGTCGGTTGCCAAATACTGAATAAAGCCGTTGCGTAACCCTTCTATTAAATCTTTTCTGTCACGAGGAGTTTGCACTGCCGGGTTCATTTGTATTTTGGTCCATAGTTCAGGGTTTTTGTCCGTCATGCTCCTATCAAACAATAAATGCAACGGCGATACTTCAAGCTCTATATGCGCTCCTTCTTTGCGTGCTTGCGCTATAAGATTGAAAGAATCTCCCCCGAGTGACCAGTGGCAAAGCTTGGCCTTGATTTTGTATTTGCAAATAAGTGGAAGAAGCAGACGAAGACCTTCGTTAACACACTCACGCGGTCTGCGGTCTGAATGTGTATCTCCTCCACTGCTTGCTTGCACAATTGGTTCGTATTCCACATGAAAAGATATGTTGTGCCCTTTATATCGCTCTAAAATTTTATCCAGCTCTCCTGCGTAAATCACCGATAAATCTCCTACTGATTTTCCAAAATATAGCTTGTAAAAATGCTCGCCCGGTTTGCCAAGCGGTTTTGTTTTTGAGTCAATTCCTATGTAATTTAAGATTGAAACGGGGTGCGCAATTTTTTCTACTCTTTTTCTGTGCCAAGCAAGGTCGCTTTTGGTGGTTAAAGGTTTTGGAGTGTTTGGCATGGCGCTTATATGTACGCATCCACCGTTTAGCGCGGCGTCCCCAGTCGTTTTGTATTCCTCTTTGTATTTTTGCCTGCCGGTTTGGTCTTCGCGTGCGTGGATATGCACATCCCCCATACCCGGAAATATCAAACAACTTTTAGGAAAAGAATAATCAACCTTACGATTGGGGTTTGTTTTAGACACTCTTTCAATCAAACCGGTCTTGGTATTTATATAAATACTACCTAGGAAAGGTTTTTGGTTATGATTGGATATTAAGCCGGATATTATAATTTGTCTATTTTTTTCCATACACATTGTCATTAATTATTTTTAAAAGCGCCATGCGAACGAACATGCCGTTTTTAGCTTGCTCAAAGTACTTTGCTCGCGGGTTACTGTCCACTGCTGTTTCTATCTCGTCCACTCGCGGAAGCGGGTGCATTATTATTGCCTTGTTTTTCATTTTACTTAAATGCTCTTTCTTTAAAATAAACTTTCCCTTGGCCGCTTCGTATTCCTGAGAGTCCGCAAAGCGTTCTTTTTGTATGCGGGTTATGTATAAAATATCCGCTTCGCTTAATACTTCTTCCAGTCTACTTTTTTCTTGATATGAAATATTATGCTCTTTTAAGTGTTCACGCAGCCCGGCTTTTAAGCGAGAGTTCTCCGGAGCTACAAAAAAGAATTTGTTGTTTTCGTATTTGGAAAGCAGATAAACCAAGGAATCGGCAGTGCGTCCGCGAAACAAGTCCCCTACCGCCGCAAGGGTAAGATTATCCAGTCGCCCAAAGTTTTCAAAAATTGTAAAAGCATCTAAAAGCGCCTGCGTTGGGTGCTGGCTCTTGCCCGAGCCGGCGTTAATAAGCGGGACTGAGCTGGCGCTAACAGCCCTTTTTGAAGAGTCATCTTCAAAGTGCCTCATCACAATAAAATCCGCATAGCCTGATACTACGCGGATTGTATCTTCTATGGTCTCTCCTTTTGAAGCGCTTGAAAACTCTTTTGCATTTTCTGTGCTTATTACAGACGCACCAAGCCTTTGCGCAGCCGCTTCAAATGAAAGCCGCGTGCGTGTGGACGGTTCATAAAATAAAGTGGCAACTAGCTTGCCACTTAATTCATTGCTAAACTTTTCAGGATTCTTTTTTATTTCCAGCGTGAGCTTAAATAATTCAGAAAGAAATGATGGAGTAAATTGCTGGGACAAAATTATATGTTCTTTGGGATTTGGGTATTTTTTATGCCCCGACATTAAGCACCAGTATATACCCGATTTTTTCTTTTTCAAGTTCAGAAATCTAATCGCCACACCGCTAGCGGTGTGGCGAAAGATTTTTATGTGGGCGATGCAGGGCTCGCCCACCAGTTCTAAGCTCAAACTTCACCCTAATGGGCTCGTTCTCGCTAAGAACTCGCAGGCCCGGGACCGCTTCCACCACACCTCGTTGAGGTGTGGTGGGCTTCGCGCGCGGTCCTTTTCGAGCCCTGCCTCGCCCGAAAAATCTAAAACCCGCACAGGCTACTGTGCGGGTCAAAGATTTTTATGTGGGCGATGCAGGGCTCGAACCTGCGGCCTTCCGGGTGTAAACCGGACGCTCTAGCCAACTGAGCTAATCGCCCAACTTGCAAAATTATACACAAAGAAAAGTAAAGTGCAAGTAAGAATTAGACTATATTAAATATCTTCATGACAAAATAAACATATATGATCAAGAAAAAAACACCTTCAAAAGCATGGATGCGCTTGGACATTCCCGAAAAGGCAAAAAGTAATGTAGATAATATCAAAACAGGAAGTGCCACACTCAAACTTAGATTATCTACTGGAATATTTGTAAAAAAACTTGGGATACCAACCACTGCCAAGAGATTAAAAGCATTAGAGCCAAAAATATTACCAAGCGCCATATCCGACTCTCCCTTTTTAATTGATGACACAGACACAAAAAGCTCCGGCAGACTGGTTCCAAGAGCTACAGCCAAGAGAGTAATGGCTGAAACTGCAATATCAAATAACTTGCTCAACTCCACAACGGACAGTACCAGATATTTAGCGGAAAAAATTAAAAGAAAGAGTGATATAAAAAGAATGATAAACTCCTTCTTTATTCTTATGGCTTCTTTTACGTAAAAATCTTGAACTTGTTTCTTGCTTGAGATTGTATAGGTTAAATAAAACAAAAGACCACTAAGCAAAAAAGCAGATTCCGCCCTGCTGATTAATCCGTCATAAGATAAAAGGATAAATAGACCGGTAGCCAGAAGCAAAAGAGGTATATCCAAATCTATAAGCCCCTTGCTTATTTTTATATTTCTGGCCAAAATACTTGAAAGCCCTACAATAAGTAAAACATTTGCTATATTTGAGCCTATAGCATTTGAAGCTACCATCTCTGGTACACCTTGTAGCGCAGCAAATATACTTGAGGCCAACTCGGGCGCAGAGGTTCCTATACCTACTATTAAAACACCCACTATAAAACTCGGTAAGGAAAAATAAATACCTATTTGCTTTGCGCTATCTACCAAATAATCTGCACTCTTAACAAGAAAAAACATTGAGAGCAGAAAAACTACTATCCAAAATATTGTTATCATGCGCAAAATACTATAGCAAACTAAGCTTTAATGCAAGAAATATTGAATTTCTTTTAAATTTTGTTATAGTAATGCCGTTGCGGGTGTCGTTTAGTGGTAAGACATCAGCCTTCCAAGCTGAGGACGGGAGTTCGATTCTCCCCACCCGCACACTAGTTTTAGTATTACAGGCACCTAATCGGTGCTTGCTTTTATTTGGATACTAAAACTAGTGTTGCAGGCGTGCCCGCACAAAAAATGCCGCACTGCTTGTCAGCGTGGCATTTTGCAGTGTGGGTGGAGAAAAGCAAACTACTTTGCTTTTCGTGGAGAATCTAAAAGAGCGAGTATCCCCCACCCGCATATCAGTTTTAGTATTACAAGCGCCTTAAAGGCGCTTGTTTTTATATTGGGGATACCAAAACTGGTGTAGAGCGGGCACAGCCCGCACAAGTAGCACCCGTTTAGTGTGCTGTTTGTAAGGGTAGAGCAAGAGTCGCTGCTGATTCCTTAATAAAGGTCGATTCATAAGCTTAAAAAATGTCAGCTATGAGTAGCAT
>WFZM01000046.1 GCA_015489565.1 Patescibacteria group bacterium
ATTACCAAGCGTCTTTTAGGGCGAGGTAGAAATGATGATACACCCGAAGGTATAAAAAAGAGAATAGAGCAATACAAAGATCAGGTCTATCCTCTTTTAGATTTGTTCCGCTCATTCGGCAAGGAGATAATAGAGATTGACGGAGAGTCAGATATAGACACGGTGCATAAAAGTATATTAAAAGCTTTAAATATATAAATTATGCAAAAAGACGAAAAAAAAGTTTTAATAAAATTATCCGGTGGCGCTCTCTCAGACGGTACTGAAAAGTATACCGAAAAAGTTTTAAACGAAACAGCCAAGAAAATTAAAAATATACAAGACAAAGGCTATGAGTTAGCTCTAGTGGTAGGCGGAGGAAATCTTTTTCGGGGTCGAGAGCTTAGCGGCACTTTATCCATAAGACGTCCTACTGCGGATTATATAGGCATGCTAGCCACAGTGCAAAATGCCCTTGTTTTGCGAGACTACTTTGAATCTCAAGGCTTGGTTGTAAGAGTGATAAGCGCAATATCCATGCCTCAAATATGCGAGCCCTATTTACCTCAAAGAGTTAGAAGGCATTTAGCAAAAGGTAGAGTGGTTATTTTTGCCGGCGGACTTGGCAATCCCTTTTTTACGACAGACTCTGCGGCGGCACAGCGCGCACTTGAGCTTAACTGCGGACTGCTTGTTATGGCAAAAGATGGAGTAGATGGAGTATACACTGCAGACCCGGACACAGACCCACGAGCCGAAAAGATAGATGAGATAACGGCAAGCGAAGTTCTGGAAAAAAATTTAAAAGTTGCGGACGCGTCTGCCATTTCTCTGGCAAGAGACAATGATTTGCCTATAAAAGTATTGTCAATGGAAGATTTGGATAAATTTGATGACCCTTCTGTGGGCACAAACCTTAAAGCTGTATAAAATGATAGTAAGAAACAAGGAAGAGCTTGAGATTTTAAAAGAGGCGGGTAAAAGACTCCGTACTGTTTTAGATGAGGTGGAAAGAATAATAAAGCCCGGTGTTAGTACCGAGGAGTTAAACAATAAAGCTCTTGAAGTGATGAATAGCTTGAAAGTCAAGCCATCATTTTTAGGCTATACTCCCGGGGGGCACGGAAGAGCGTATCCGGCGGCACTTTGTACTTCACTTAATGAGGAGGTTGTGCATGGAATACCAAATGAAAATCCAAGAATCTTGAAAGAAGGTGATATTATTACCATAGACAGTGGACTTTGGCTTGAGGATATTTGCACAGATAGCGCAAGGACTGTGGAGGTCGGTCAGGTGGATGAGGGAGTGAAAAAGCTTGTGAGCGTCGCGCGCGAAGCGCGCGACGCTCAGATAAACACAGCAAGGGCCGGAGTATCTGTAGCAGAGCTTGGGCGTGCTGTAGAGAATTTGATAAAAAAGAATGGCTATTTTTATCCTGAAATTTTGGGAGGTCATGGGGTTGGAAAAAAGGTTCACGAAGAACCGTTCGTTCCAAATTACTTTGACCCATATTTTAAACACAAGATAAAAGAAGGAGAGGTCCTGGCTCTTGAGCCCATAGTTATAAAAGGGACGGCTAAGGTGCTTCTGCAAGATGATGGTTACACTTACAAAAGCGCTGACGGGTCTTGGTCGGCGCAATTTGAGCATACCGTCGTGGTTTGGAAAGATGGAGCGGAAATCATAACTTAAATATAACTAACTCAAACACAGTATTAATTAAATCCTGGGAAATGCATTTTATAAAATCTAACAGGTCTCGCCTGTTAGATTTTTAAATTAGATTTTTGGGTGTGATATAATTAGACTATGAAAATGGGTGAGATGCCAAGTTTTGCTGCTGAGGGCGGCTCGGACAGTAAAGACTTTAAAAAGTTTGAAACTCCGAAAACTCGTGCTCAGCAGGAGGCTGAAAAGGGTGCCAAGCAAATGGAAGGTGGTGCAAACTCCGATAATCCATCCGGCTCTGCTTCAAGTTCGGCAAGCTATCAAGACTTTCTTGATCAAATCATGGGCACCCCCGGCGCGTCAACTGCTCCAAGCACAGGGTCAAGAGACAACCCCGTAGATGATTTGGATTTACCCGGCGCTTTCTCCGGAGACCTGGAGACTCGCGCTGCCTCTCCGGAGGAGGAAATAGAACGTCTTCGAAAAGAAATATCAAGCAAGGCTGAACTTTTAAATAGCAACAAAGAGCGAATAGCGGAAAAAACACTGGGGGATTACGCCTTAGCGGCAAGCAACAGGGTTTTAAAACCGGCCATGATTTTACCGGAAAAAGAGCTCTTGAAGGAAGTTTTAAAGCTGGAGCCGGAAGCGCACGATGAGCAGATAGAGCATTTGCTCAAGATGATACCTCACAAGGGTGTCAAAAATGTTTTAAATATAGTTCGCAAAATGCAAAGTGCGCACCTGGAAGATGATTTTCACAGAGCTTTGGTGCAGTATTTGGCAAATAATCTGCCGGCTCCGGCCCTTGACTCTAAACTCTCAGATGAGCTCAGGGTCGCTCTTTATGAAGTGCGACTCGGTACCGAAAATCCGGTTGAGCAAGAGCAGGGTATCAAGCAGGAAAAAGTACAGAGCTTGGAAAGACTCCTTCTTACCATGGAGCAATTTTACTCAGGCATGCTCTCTGTCACAGGGCAAAGCCACAGCTTCACAGTAGAGATAGCAAAGCCTATAGGTCGAGAAGACGTTGCTTTTTATGTCTCTGTGCCATATGATAAAAAAGACTTGTTTGAAAGGCACTTGGTTTCGGTTTATCCGGATGCCAAGATGATTTTACAGCGCAATGATTACAATATTTTCAGCTATGGGGGCTCGCACAACGTGTCTGTAGCTTCCCTGGACCAGCATTTTACAGCACCGCTTAAGAGCTACAAGGAATTTACACATGACCCGCTAAATATCATACTCGGTGCTTTCTCAGGTCTTTCAAAGGACGAAGAAGGTGCGGCTATTCAATTTGTTATAGGTGATGACGGGAATAAACACAATGCTTTTGTACAAAAAGTAATAACCAATATGCGCAAAAACAAACCCTTTAAAAAGGCGGTGGCACATGCTCTTTCTCCCGCCAACGTAGCCAAAGATGAATTTAAAAAGGCTTTTAAAGAATCACTGTTTGGCAAAATTGATAAAAAGCCCGACCCTATAGATGAGACAATGCTCGAACAGTTGGTAAATAAATCCAAGTCCAGAATAGTGCCGGTAAATCTACGGCTCTTGAGCTCTTCTGTAGATGCCCTACGCTCTAAATCCATACTGACTTCTCTTGAGTCGGTTTTTAATCAATTTGAAAATCCAAGAATAAATAAGCTCAAATTTGAACAAAAACTTGGCAAAAAAAGCGTCCAAAGTATAGAAGAATTTATATTTAGACGCTTTAATCCCAAGGAAGTTATAATGTTAAGCCTTACCGAGCTGAGCACCATGCTTCACCTTACAGCGGCAGGTGTTAGAACTTCAAGAGAACTGAAAAAAGCGCGTTTTAAGCAATCCGCAGCGCCTATAGAAGTTAGTGAAGCTTCGGCAGACGTGGCAGGTGGCAAGACAAAGGCCGTGATACTTGGCAAAAATGTATATGGCGCAAGCGAAACCAAAGTGCCGTTTCTTGAAGAGGATCGCATGAGGCATTTTTATGAGATAGGTCAGACAGGTACCGGTAAAACATACCTGATGAAGTCTATGATTATTCAGGATATTCAAAACGGCGAGGGGGTCTGCTACATAGATCCACACGGAACCGATATAGTGGATATTTTGGCAGCTATTCCTCCCGAGAGGGCGGACGACCTTATTTACTTTGACCCGGCATACACCGCTCGCCCTTACGGTTTAAACATTCTGGAGTGGGATGAGAAATATCCGGAGCAGAAGACTTTCGTAACAAACGAGCTTTATGAAATATTTGTCAAGCTCTTTGGTGATGTACCGGAGTCTTTGGGACCGATGTTTCAGCAATACTACAGGAACGCTACACTACTTGCACTAGAGGGGCAAGCTGCCGGCAAGGCAACAATAGCTGACATACCAAAAGTCTTTGCAGACAAAGAATTCAGGCATATGCTCTTGGAGAATTCTAAAAATCCTATTGTTAACCAGTTTTGGATAAATATTGCCGAGAAGGCTGGAGGAGACGCTTCTCTTGAGAATGTTACTCCTTATATAACCGCCAAGACCGACACTTTCTTGGCAAATGAAATAATGCGCCCTATAATCGCTCAAGAAAAATCCACAATAGATTTCAGACAGGTAATGGACGAGCGCAAGATACTTCTTGTCAATCTTTCAAAAGGTAGAATAGGAGAACTTAACGCGCAACTTCTGGGGCTTATAGTGGTGGGAAAGTTCTTGCAAGCGGCGCTTGCGCGTGTTGATGATTTGCAGGCCGAGCTGGCGCCGTTTTATCTTTATATTGACGAGTTTCAAAACTTTACCACGCCGTCTATCGCTACGATTTTGTCCGAGGCTCGTAAGTATAAATTATCACTCAATCTTGCTCACCAGTTTATAAAACAGTTGGATGAGAAAATTCGAGACGCGGTATTTGGTAACGTTGGATCAAAGTGCGCTTTCCGTGTATCGCCTGAGGATGCAGAGTTCTTGGAAAAGACTTTTGCTCCGGACTTTGGTGCAAAAGATTTATCAAGCATAGAAAACCGAAATGCTTATCTTTCTTTGCTTGTAAACGGTACTCCGGTGAAACCTTTTAATATAGAAACCATTTCGTATAA
Organism: Patescibacteria group bacterium; assembly: GCA_015489565.1. GTDB lineage: Bacteria > Patescibacteriota > Minisyncoccia > Phycocordibacterales > UBA2100 > S143-145. The sequence continues at coordinate 4,720 of WFZM01000046.1, forward strand.
TTGGAAGCTTGATTATGACTACGCGGAAAAACTAAGACAACTCTCTTATCTAAAGTATGGGCTTGAGCGTTCCAAGATAGAAGAGGAAATAGCACGTAAGTACATGCCGGACATGAGTCAAAAAAATGAAGCACCACCTCCGTTTCCGTGGATGTGATAATATATAAAAGATAAGATATAGATGGGCGGTTTTGGCGAAGCCAAAACCGCCTTTGTATTGTACAGCGCCTGCAGTCCGGCTTGGCCGTCAAAC
>WFZM01000047.1 GCA_015489565.1 Patescibacteria group bacterium
GGCGTAGCCGGCCGCGCTTTTTTAGATGGTAAAATACTAACTATGTCCGACACCATCATGATCATGGTAATGGCTGCCTATCACTTCATCTAAGCGCTTAAGAATTTCACGGCGAACGTTATTAGGATCCGGAATACCGCTTATAAACATATTTGCAGAGCTGGCGCCCGCTGTTTGAACTTGCAGGTCGCCAAAGCCAAGCATAGTCTCTATGATGCCCGATACTTTAGCCTTAACATCTTGCACGCGATCTATACGAGTCGCTATAACTGTGCGAGAAAAGAGCGTCTTTTGGTCCACGTGCACAATGCGCTTGTTGGTAACTATCCACATATCAAGCCAGTAATTGGTCCATATAACAAACAAGGATAAAATCCCCATAAGAGCTACAAATGCCTGCCAGAAACGAATCAAAGCCTCGTTGATTTCGATAACTTGAAAAATAACTCCTATAGCCACCCACAAAAACAAAGTTGCCAAAAATACAGCAAATGCCGAGCGCACAAAGACAAACCAGTGTTTGCGAACAACCAAGGAATAGGTCTCGTCCGGTTGAAGCTTTATTAATCTTTCAAGTTTTGGGTTCCTTTTTTCTCTCATACAGTTCTTAAAATTACATAGCAGCCACTGCAACGGTCATAAGCAAAATTAAAGGTGCTGTGAGTCCCAGATACAAAATACTCGTAAAAAGAAAGACTCCGGGATTGATGGTATATTTGTACCAATGGTAAAGTAGCGCTAAAGATAGCAAAAAATAAGCCAGGACCGTTAGCCATAAAATTATGGAATGGATATTTGCAAGCATAAATTTTTGCGGTTATTATATTCTTATGCTAGCACAAAATCCCAAGAAAGTAAAAGTTGCGCGCGGAATATCCGGGCTTGGACTTTTTGCGGAAGAAGATATTAAAAAAGGAGATTTTGTTATCAAATATGAGGGAAAATTAATTCCAAGCAAAGAGGCTGATAAACTTAAAACGCGTTATCTTTTTGAAATAGATGAAAACTGGACCATAGACGGCTCTGACAGAAAAAACACGGCGCGCTATATCAATCATTTTTGCAAGCCAAATCTTGAAGCGGAAGTTATAGCGGGGGAGATAGTATTTTTCGCCCTGAGAGATATAAAGAAAGGGGAGGAGTTGGGATTTGATTACGGGCAAGAGTATTTTGATGAGTTTATAAAGACAAAAGGTTGCGCCTGTCCTAAATGTAAAATTTATGAAAAAGATAATTAAAATAGGAATAGACGAGGCGGGGCGAGGACCTCTTGCCGGACCTTTGTCACTGGCGGCCGTTCATCTTGTTGGCGACTTAGACCTTAACCTAAGGCCTTATAGCTTTCTTGCAGGAGAGCCTTTTAAAGATTCCAAAAAATTGACAGAAAAAAGACGCGAGGCCGTATTTGAAGCCATTTTAAATAGTGAAGAGATAATCTTTGAGCAGCTATTTGTAAGCGTAAAAGAAATAGAGAACAGCGGTCTATCTCAAGCGTTATTTTCATCGGTGAAAGAGCTTGCAAAAAGAATGCAAGAGAAGCTCGGAGTTGATGATGAAAGTATTGAGCTGTTTTTGGACGGCGCGCTTCGCGCGCCGTCCAACTACAAGTGGACCTCCCATACAAAAGGTGACGAGAAATTCTTGGAAATAACGCTGGCATCTGTTGTAGCCAAGGTTATGCGAGACAGATACATGCTGAAAGTCTCTGAGAAATACCCCGCATACGGCTTTGACAAACACAAAGGCTACGGCACCAAAGCCCATAAAGAGGCGATTAAAAAGCACGGCAAATGCCCGGAACACAGAGATTCTTTTATTCATTTTATATAACTTGACTGCTAGAGTATATCATGTTATTATTTACACACTATGCCGGACAAAAAAATAAACAGGAGCGTTCATATAGGTCACAGCATTCCACCGGGTCTTAGGTCTTACGACCTTGGCCCCTTAGCACACGAGCTACTTAGTGGCCCTAAGTCCATATACTTAAACACAAAAGAAGGTGAGCTACCCTACAGCTCTTTAGACCTTTTTGCTTTGCCGAGCAAAGAATTATCCTACGAGCTGGCAAAGCGTATGATAAGAAATTACCCCAAGAGTTCAGAGAGCGAAAAAGAATTTTTGACTTACATAAATAAACTCATAAAAGAAGCTAACACGTATTTGAGAAGTGAAAAAGGATTAAACATTCCTCAAATTTTAGCTTTTGGGGAGGGTGAGCGCGTAAAAATGCCTGTTCCACAAATAAATTCAAAGCAGGATCTGGAAAAAATATTGGCAGAGCTGGAAGTGTCTAAATCCAAATCTGGAGCACAACGCAACAAGAAAATAGCACTCTGCGCCCTGTCTAAAACTGTATTGGCTCTGGATGATTTACAAGAAGTAATAAGAAATATTCAAGAGGATGCTGATTTAATAGAAAGACTTTTGGTAAACGGCTTGGAAGAAGCGGGGGTGCGTTCAATATTTACGGTACTTGCCAATGACCCTAATATGGGGGCGTGCACAAGCTTGTTAAGTGAGATAAACGGGGAACAAATAGATATTGATTTCTGCTCAAGGGTTAAGGAAGATTACAGTATACTTAGTAAGATGCTATTAAAGCCGGAATTTGATAACAAAGAAGCGCTTAAAGATGCAGTGGGCTTCAGATTGAGTATTGACCGAAAATATATTCCCGAACTTATAAAAAAGTTTCTCTCTTTCTTGGCTGATTTAAATAATATCCCGGAAGACATGTCTATACACAAATTAAGATTGGATATAAAGGGAAAAATATTAAACAAAGAAGATATTGAAGCTGTTCAAAAACACGCTGATACACTCTTAGAATTCTTTTTTGATTCACATATCCCTATATCTGCTGACTGTCAAAACTCGCGCTCCAGCGGTAAATATAGAGATGTTAAAATACTATTTGATATTACTCTTAAAAATGGTAACGAGAGCAGGAACAGAAGTGTGGAGATACAAATAATAGACCGTGATTCGAGAAATGAGTCCGGTTTGTCCAACCACTCCGTATATAAACTAAAGCAAAAAATGGGGATATTTACCCGTCTTTATGGTTCCATACCGATAAAATGGCTGGAGGAAGAGGTAAGAAGACTCTCTATTCAAACTAGACTTGATTATGATAAAGTTATGGACGCCTTACTAAAGTCTACAGTTAAAATAACTATACCTGGCAGAAAAACTCCAATATTTATGGAAAAAGATGTTTTTAATAGACTTGCGGCCAGTCGCTTAATCCCCGAGCAACTTACCAAACATGCCAAGTTTTAAATTTATCCTTGCAAATTTGTTAAATATTAGTATAATAGCCGGGTATGTCATCAAGAATGAGAGAGACAAAGGGGCACACAAATAACCGTCGTGCTCATTATAAAGTAAAAGCGCCTAGACTATCTAAGTGTAGTAATTGTGGTGCATATCATCTGCGTCACAGAATGTGTCCGGAATGCGGTCATTACCGTGGAAAGATGGTATTGGATGTGGTAGCAAAACAAGAAGCAAAAATGAAAAAGCTCCAAGCATCTGAAGAGAAAAACGCTAAAGAAGAAGCTCCGGCAGAGGCTGATACAGAACAAATAAAAGA
>WFZM01000048.1 GCA_015489565.1 Patescibacteria group bacterium
TATGGAATGCGCTTTCTGTGAACTAAAAGAAATAAAAGAAAGGGTATTTGCTAAGAGTAAATTTGCAATGGCTTTCCCGACAAATATTCCCATTACAATAGGGCATAGCTTGATAATACCCAAGCGCTGCGTTGCCCAAATTGAAGAGCTAACACAGGAGGAGTTGCTGGATATATTCGCTCTTGCCGAGAAGGTCAAAGAGACCCTGAAGAGAAGCTACGGAGCTGAAGGCTTTAACGTGGCATACAATGAAGGCAAAGTAGCCGGTCAGAGCGTGCCTCATTTTCATTTGCATATAGTCCCAAGAAAAGAAGGTGATAGTGGCATTTATGAATATGAGCCTCGCAAGTTTCTTTACAGGCCCGGGTCTAGAGAAAAGACAGAGCAATCCGAGCTACTTAAGGTAGCAAGAGAAATCGCCAAGAATATGAGCTAAATATATACAACTTTTGTCTGTCAACTTAAATAAATTTTTATTGTGGAGATATTTAAGGAGAATACCAGCGAGTTTTTAAATCCAAAGGAGTCTGAGATAATTTTAAACGGCAAAAATGGAGAGAGCTTTAAACTTAAGCTTTACAAGTTTTCAGTAAAGTTGAGTGCTTTGCCAGATGCAACGCATTTAGATGCAGATATTAAAAAACTGCTGGAATACCTGGAATACATAGAGCGTTTTATAAAAATGAGGATTATAATAGATGACTTTGAAGATCATTCAAAAAGAAGATTATTTAAAGATGAGCTTGATAGGGGAAGCCTTGAGGCTTTTCGCGATAACGCTTTGGTGGGGAATAATATTAGTGCCATCATAACAATTTTTTATACATTGCATTTGATTTTGGGAGATTCATCACTGAGTAATAATTTGAAGAGATATTTATATCAACTGGAAAATGAAGCACACAAAATAGAAGAAGAATATAGAAAGCTATACAATGCCGAGCCGGAAGCCGACACCGAAGAAAAAATCAACTTCGTTTTTAGTTTGAAGGCGAGACTTATTCAAATCAGAAGAGAGATTTTAGAGCTAGCTTTTAATAAAGTGTAGTTTCAAAAATTTTTTGAATAAGCACCTCGTGTGCTTTACGCATTTTTTCGATTTCTTGTAAAACTTCTCTTTGCTGGCGCTGAAATTCCAATTCCATTTTGCGCAAATCTTCTTTTGTTGCAGCTTTTTGATAAACTTGGCAACGGCCGTTGTGGCAAGTTTTCTCAAAGAGAATTGCTGAAGGGTGCTCTTGGTTTTTGGCATCTAGTCGGCTCGGGTAAGCCATATCTTTTTGTGCAAACAAAGATGCTAAAAAGTAAATATTCAGAAATACGCTGGATATAATTAAAAGAGTAAAAAGAAGTTTTCTTTCTGAATCTTTAAGTAATTTAAATTTTTCTTTAGCCTTCTGGCTTACATTTTTTTCTTTTTTATTATCCATTTCCATCGCAATTTTAGTATTCATAGGCATTTGTTTATTTTAAGCAATAGAACTAAAGTCGGATTCTCTTGTGTGCTTCAAGCTTGAGCAAGTTGTGCTATATATTTTAATACTATGATTTTAAATTTCAATATTTTTTAGACTTTTCTTGCGCTAAATGGGAAAGCGCGCCGGCTTTGCCGGCGCACTTTTTGCAGTAGGGCAAGTTTATAAAAAACATAAAGTCAGCATGTGTAAATTTTAAATTATTTTTTATCTTTCAAAACTATATCTTGCTTTCCACGGCGCACATCAAATCTATGCGGGTCTGTGTCGGGATAGAGTTGAAGCCCGTATTTGCCAAGTTTTTTCTCCAAGCTAGCTATCATTTTAAGGGCAATACTGCGGGCGGTCGGATGCACAAAGCGCGTAGAGCGAAGCTCTGCCATGTAAACAAGCGCCGGTAAGTTTCCTGAAATCCTGTTTGCAACTTTGTAGCCCATTGCTACGAAATATTGCTTTTCTTCCTTGCTCAGCTTTAGAGCACGGATGGCGCGTTCTTGTTCTTTAAGAAGCTTTTCGGCCTCTATTCTTAAATCTTCCGGCAGTTCATTTAAATACCACTGTTCAAAGCCCAAATCCATTGTCAAAAGTGGCATTCTTTGCGCTATAGCCCTGTGTCTTTGCAGGTCCCTGTATGATCCAAAGTCAAGCTGGTATTCAAATTGCAATACTCCAAGTTCTGCGAGCCATTTTGGGAGCTCTGTTTTGCTGTTCGGGCGTTTTTTAAAAAGCGTCTGCACGGACTTTTCCTCCAGCATTTTTTTGTTTAGCAAGTCTTTTGTTAATTTAAAGTCGGGGCAATTTTTGTCATGATAGTAATAGTGCTTTTGCATTGCAAGCTCGTTGTATTTTTCTGTTTCCTCGTATTTTTTGTGACCAAAAGATGAAGGATGTGCCTGCTGGAGCGCTTTTTCTATAGCCTCGGCTACATCACGAACTTCTTGAAGTGGGTGGTGGCGAAGGAGTGTGAGCTTATCAGCAGCTTGTCGCAAGTTAGTGTGCCAAGCAAGATTTGTTGAAGCACCAGCCGGAAGTAATGAACGCAAGATATCAAAAGCTCTTGCACTAATCGCTTTATCATAGGTTTTTGCATCCTCCCCTTTTTGTATAGGAAATCGCTTTTTTAAATCCTCTATGAGTTTTTCTTGAGCATTAATATAGAATTTGCGCCAAGCTTCTAGAACTTTTTGTGTGGCTTTACTTTTTATCGGAGATATAAATGGTTGAGTTCTAAAATCTATATATCTGGTAGATGATTCTTGGCCATTATAGAGTGGCCAATCCTGAATTGCTTTTGCAACAAGCATTGACACACCTTCTATAAAAATGGTTGTGCTTCCCAAGTCACCTATGGATTTGTGCCCATAACCGACGTAGAAGTTTTCCATAAATTTCTCAGCCCCGCGTTTTTTGAGAATTTCCATATGACTGTGAAAACCTCCGGTTGAGCGAGAGTGCAGAGCCTGGAGCATTGCTGCAGCCTCTGCGTCTATCACAGAACCAGGGTCAAGAATTATAATTTCAGCTCCACTTCTTGATTTTACCGATTTATGGTCTAGGCTTTTAATTTTTGATTTTTTCATACGCACCTTTTTATTAATAATAATCTACCCGCAAGTATAACATTTAAAAAACAACCTGGGAACTTTTCAGGATTTAAAATGCTTGCTATAATGCAGCCATGATTTTGACAGACTCGGCAATACTTAAGGCGATAGAAAAAGGAGAAATTGTAATAAGTCCTTTTCGCAAAGATGCACTCGGCTCAAATTCTTACGATGTACATTTATCAAAGCATTTGGCGGTATATTTAGACGATAAGCTTGACGCTAAAAAACATAATAAAATAAGTTACTTTGAAATTCCTGAGGATGGTTTTGTTTTGGAACCCGGTGAGCTTTATCTTGGCTCTACACTTGAGTATACCGAGTCACATGCGCACTTGCCTATACTTGATGGCAAGAGCTCCGTTGGAAGACTCGGTATAGACATTCATGCTACAGCCGGAATAGGTGATATAGGTTTTTGCGGGCATTGGACATTGGAAATTTCAGTCACTAAGCCGGTTAGAGTTTATGCCGGCATGCCAATAGGACAGATAATTTACTACGTGCCAAAGGGTGAAGTTTTAAATCCTTATGATAAAAAAAGCTCCGCAAAATACAATAAACAAGATATTTTGCCTAAAGAATCCATGATGTGGAAAAACTTTAACAAATAAGAAATAAAAGATAAGATATAAAAATTGAGTTGCAAATAATAAATTTATGAAAATAAAAGTTAAAAAATTAAATGAAAATGCACGATTGCCGGAATTTGCGCATAAAACCGACGCAGGCGCGGATTTGTTTAGTGTTGAAGAGAAAATCTTAAAGCCGGGCGAGCGCGCGCTTATATCAAGCGGAATAGCGCTTGAGATTCCCGAAGGCTTTGCCGGACTTATATGGGACAAAAGTGGAATAGCAAGTAAGAGCGGAATAAGCACTATGGCGGGCGTTATAGATTCAGGATATCGCGGGGAAGTAAAAGTTTTACTTGTAAATTTATCCGATACAGAATACCAAATAGAGATGGGGGACAAAATAGCGCAAATTTTATTTCAAAAGATAGAGCGCCCGGATTTTGAAGAAGCGCAGAAGCTGAGTGATGCAGATCGTGGTGAAAAAGCTTTTGGAAGCACGGGCAAAAAATAATTTTTGTTTATGAAAAAAGGATTTTTTATAGTTATAGACGGAGGGGACGGTTCAGGAACCACTACAGTTTCAAAGGAAGTTGTAAAGCGGTTCGGCTGGAACGCTGTCCATACACGAGAGCCCGGAGGCTCGCCATACGCCGAGAAAATTCGTGAACTGCTTTTATCAGAGCACGCTAAAATGTCAGATGCCAAGACGCAGTTTGCGATGTTTTGGGCGGCAAGGCGTGATCATGTGCTAAACACTATTGAGCCCGCGATTCAAAAAGGTAAAATAGTTGTAAGCGATCGTTTTGATTCGTCCACTTATGCTTATCAAATAGTAGCACAAGGGCACGATGACCTGGAAGAACTTTTCTGGCGCAAAAGAGAGCTTTTTTTGTCAGGAGTTGAGCCTGACCTGTATATATTACTCGATGTGCCCGCAGAAGTGGGAATGGAACGCACTCGCTCGCGCGGGGAAGAGCTTACCCACTTTGACAGAAAAAAACTTGAATTTCATCACAGGGTCAACGATGGCCTGCGCTTATTTATTGGGGAGAAAATTGTGCAGGGTCATATAATAGACGCGACTCAAGAGCTGGATGCCGTTATAGATGAGACGATGGGTGTTATAGAAGAATTTATTACGGGTGATTGATGAAAGTTTGGTTCCAAGTTTTATTTATATTTTATGATAATTAGACAAAATGATTTTGATGAGATGCTTAAAAGAGCTGAATTACCGCTCGCTTTTGTAGCCATGAGTAATGCCGGCAAGACCTATCGCTCAAAAGTCCTGCAAGAAGAGGCAGGATTTTTTCATTACAGCGTGGACGATGAGATCCAAAAAGAATTAAATATCCAGTCAATGGAAGAGATAAGTGAGTGGCTATCTTTCCCTGATTTACCAAGTTACAAAGAAAGAGAGGCTAAGTACCTGGAACTTGAAAATCGTTTTACAAAAGTAGAGCCGGCGATAGTAAAGGGAGTAAATTTTATATTGGATACGACAGGTAGCGTTATTTATCTGGAAGAAGAAACTCTTAAACAGCTTCAAGATAATTTCTTAATTGTGAACATGGAAATATCGGAGAATGCCATGTCTGAGCTTTTGGAAAGCTTTTTTGCCAATCCCAAGCCACTTATTTGGCAAGATAGCTTTGAGCAATTGCCGGGCGAGAGTAGAAACGAGGCTCTGCAAAGGTGCTATCCGAAACTTTTAAAAGAGCGCCTAAAAGCGTATAGAGAATTAGCAGATATTACAATTCCCACTGATTTATTTAAAGATAAAAGCGCCGGAGAGACACTGGAGATTATACGCTCTGCTTTGCCTTACTAGTGGCTGCGTTTAGGGGCTTGCCGCCCGGGCGTTTTTGCCTTAAGGCAAAAGCGCCCGGGCGGCAAAAGCTTTGCTTGAAGCATTTACTTTAAATACAAATTCTGTAAAATTAGAGAATGCTAAA
>WFZM01000049.1 GCA_015489565.1 Patescibacteria group bacterium
CATGAATACGGAAGAAAAGATAATCCGGGCTACTCTTAAAAAAGAGCAGGAAAAAATCTTGGAGGAGCTTCTTTACAAAAATTTGATTACGGAAAATATAATGAAAAATTATAATTAAACTTAAAGTGCGCTTTTTAGACTTGAAAATCGTTTTTTTTGCGATAATGTCCATATATGGGGAAAAGAAATTATAATGAAATCAAAATTTTAAGTCTATCTTTATTATTTGGATTAACACTCGCAGCCGGCTTTAGCTTCGCTTGGAATGCTGTTTGGCACGGTACCAGATGGATACAAAGCGGTAAAATTATAGGACCACGAGAAATAGCTGAAAACTTTGAGTATTTAAAGCAAGAATTAGATAATTTGAAGACAGTAGTTAATAACTTAGCTGGATCCAACGCCAGCAGTAGCTCCATAAACATAGACGATCTGCCAAGTGGCACGGTTATAGCAGGATGTTTAAATATTGATCGATATTCAGGCTATAGATACACTCGTTGCTGGGGCGGTGCAAAAATAATAAGAGTGGGCAGAGGGTATGCCAAATGTCCACCTGCTAGCACTGGATATAGTTTTGAGGCTTCTGCTGACAGGCCAGCGTCTCCATACCGGTCAGGATATACATACGAACCCAAAAGACCCAAAGAACACGTTCTGTGTGTCAAAAACTAAATCAAGGTTAAATTATTTCTAATCTCAAGACAAGATTTAAAAAATGGAGTTGAGTATAATATCAGAATTTTTTGTATGCAGAACTTCCACGCCTGCCGATAAAAATAAGTCTATACTCTTTTGTTTTTTCAAACACCAGTCTGATTTTACCAACACGAACACGATACAAATTTTTGTGCCCTTTCATTCTTTTTACATCCAGTCCATCAAGATTACTACCCTTACAGAATTTAGGACAACAGAAACACGCTTCGCCTCTTTTTTGTTGAGCCTTTTAAAGAACTTTGTTGCCTTATCAACCATGTGCTTTCTTTAAAGCTTTTAAAGCATCATCAACAGATATCCCACCTGGGTCAATTTCACGAAAGTCTATTACAGTCTCCCATTCACCTTCATCTCCCCATTCCTCAACAGGCACAATTTTAAAAACAGGTTTTGATTTGCGAAGCACCGTAAAACTTCGCCCTTTATTAACGACACTAATAAATGTATCCATATTTTCACGAAGCTCTCGCAAACCTACTAGGTTGGTCTTTGGAATTGATTTTGTTTTGCTCATATATACAGGTTTAACATAAGATAAACATTCTGCAAGGGTAAAATTTTTTATTTATCATCTATTATTTCTCATCTACTAAAGCCTCCCAAACAAATTCTCCTGCTTTTTGTTTTAAGCACTTTTTAATTTACCTTTGGTATATTTGTGAATTATGGAGGTAAGCAGTGTTTGATACGGCACACCCTCTTCTGCGGCACGCGCTTTAAGTCGCAAAAGATCCTGCTTCGTGATGCGAATGCTGATCTGCTCGGTTTTTTTGCGGGCATCGGCAAAAAGCTTTGAATACCTTTCTAGCTCGCTCTTGTCTATTTCACTTGGTACAGCAACATCTTCCCAGCTTTTAATTAACTGTTCTTCGTCTTTATCAAAATATTTATTTTTCTTTTGTTTGTTCATATTTATTTTTATTAACCAATAATTTTAAAAATTTTCTGTTTGGGAAAATCGTTTTTAAAAATATTTTTTCTTTATCTTCCACAAACGGAACACAGAATGTGTAATTGTCTATATTAACCACAAACATTTTCTGATTCAGATATTTCTTTTTGTTTGGATGCTCAATCACCGCAAGCAAATTACCGCTTTCTATCGCCACAAGCACATCCTCAAATGAAATATCTCTATTAATTTTCAGCCAAATATTTTTGTCTTCATTCCAATCAATTTTCATAAATCACAAACCGCTTACATTATAGCGTTTATGCAAAAAATGTCAATACATTGTATATACGCTGACATATATTACTTTCTATATTTTTTATTCATCTCCCGCATATTTTTTTCATAATCTGCAAAACTACTCAGCCCGGCTCCTCTCCTTCTTTCATCTAAATTCTCAGGATCTTCTATTGGTCTTGCTTGAAACACGCCATTTTCATCTGCAAAAAACTGTGTTCCGTACAGTTGTGGCCTTCCTGTGTTTACCCTTACCCTGTCTTCTAAATATGCAATATTCTTAGGGTTTACAGATTTGCGGTCTTTTTCGTACTCAGCCTTCATCAATACCAAACACTCTGCTTGAAATTCAGGGTCATGGTCTGCGTGTTGTGCTATAAGCCAAGCAGCATTTGATGCGTACCCTCCAACTTTTTCAACGGTCGGCCAGCCATGGTTTTTAATGATTTCTTTTAGTTCTTCCGTGTTTTTCTCATCAACACTTCTGTCCATAGCGCCGGACTGGCGCATTCTTTGGTCGGCTATTGCCATTTTTAAAAGGCGATGTTTTAGATTTATTCTCTCGTTGATTTTATTGTGACCTTCTTCTATCATTTTACGTCAATCTCTTAAATAAATTCTCCGGTTTTTTGTTTTCTTTGATTGCCTTTTTTATAATTTCGGCGCTCTGTGGCATAAACGGCTCTAAATAGCCGGCTATTTCATAAAGACCGTGGACCAAATCTGTAATGATTTTTTGTCCCGCCTCTTTGTCTGTTTTAACAACTTTGAAAGGTTCTGTGTCTGTTATAAGCTGGTCAAGATCGGCGATAAGTGCCCAAATCATATCCATCGCTTCGTTGAATTTGAAGTTTTCCATTGCTTGCACAAAATTATCGCCCCACTCTTTGTCTTCCACTTTCACAGGCACGTCAAGATGAGTCTGAGCCATTTTCATCACGCGGGCGGTCAAGTTGCCAAGCCCGTTTACTAAATTCGCCGTGTACCACTCGTCCATTTTATCCCAAGTAAGGTCTGAATCATCTGTCGGATGGACATGGCGAAGTAAAATATAGCGTGTTGCATCTACTCCATAGCGCTCTGTAAGCTCGCTAGGCGCTATGACGTTACCAATTGACTTGCTCATTTTTCTGCCGCCACTGTTTATAAATCCGTGGTAAAATACCGTATCCGTATTTTTAATGCCCGCAGACAAAAGCATGGCTTGCCACATAACAGACTGGAACTTTACTTGGTCTTTGCCGGCCATTTGGATTGTGTATCCACTTTGCCAGAATTTTTTAAAGTTACCACTTTCATTCGGATAATCCAAAGTTGAAATATAGTTTGAGAGCGCGTCAAACCACACATACATGACTTGCGATTTGTCACCTGGGACGGGAATACCCCAAGAAAGTCTGTTTGCCGGGCGCGAGATACTAAAGTCATCCAGATTTTCCAAAATTTCAAAAGCTTCTTTGCGCCTCCACTCCGGAATTACAGCTTCTTTTTTATTTAAATATTCTCTTAGTGCGTCTTTGTAATTACTTAGCTTGAAAAAGTAATTTTCTTCTTTCACCTCTTCCAATTGCTTACCCAAATGGTGCGGACAATGCCCGCTCTCGTCAAGCTCCGATTCTTTAAGAAAGGCCTCACAACCGACACAATAAAGACCGGTGTAGCTTTTTTTGTAAATGTCACCTTTTTCTTCCGCTAAAGTCCAAAGTTTCTGCGCTGCTTTTATGTGGTTCTCATCTGTAGTGCGAATAAATCTGTCCACTGATAAATTGAGTAAGTCTTTCAAGGTTTTAAACTCTGCAGCAAACTTGTCCACGTATTCTTGCTCTGACTGCCCGGCTTTTTTGGCCGCATCTGCTAATTTTTGACCATGCTCATCGGTGCCGGTATTAAAGAATACTTCTTTGTCGAGAATGCGATAAAAACGCGCCAGGCTGTCCGCCTGCACAATCTCCAACGCAAAGCCTACATGTGGACTTGCGTTCACGTACGGCAAGGTGGTTGTTATATACACCGCCTTTTTTTTGTTTATATCCTTTTCTATTTGATTATTTTCTTTTAACATATTTTATTTTTGTTATAATATACCCAAACGATGAAAATGCGTTCCAAAAGACTAACGGTCTGCGGGGCGCTTTTTACTTTTCTCAAGTTTACTTCTAATCTCGTCTAAAAATACTATATTACCACCGGCAGATACTTTCAATAAAAGCGAACGCCAGCTGCGTTTAACCGACAGCACTGCTCTCAACTTTCCCCTTGATTCAAACTCATCCACAAGCAGAGCAAAACTGCCATTACTTGTAACTATAAGCGCCTTATCAAAATTTGCAAGATTTCTCATCGCGAACACTACCATAAATGCAAAATTATCCCCCCTTCTTTTTTGACATATTTTTGAGCTTGAAGCTTTGACTGTGGCAAATTATTGTCAGCCCGGCCTGCTTTTTAAGTTTTTGCTTTCCACTTTTTTGCTTTTACCCCAGTCATTAAATACTTCTTGAAAAACCGCAGCAAGCGGAATGGAAAGCAAAATACCCAAGATGCCCGCCAGCTTTGCTCCAATAAGTAAAGCCAGAATAGAAATAATCGGGGGTACACCCACCACCTTGGTAACCACCAAAGGGTATATCAAGTGATTTTCAAACTGTTGGATTATAAGATAAAGAGCAAGAACCATCAAAGCCAACGGAAATCCGCCCGACACATAAGCTATTGCTATAGCCGGTATGGCCGAAAGTATTGGGCCAAAAACAGGTATGAGCTCAAAAACCGCAGCGACTGTAGCAAGTGCCAAAGCATGCGGAACATCAAGAATCAAGAGACCCAAATAAACCAAAACACCTATTAAAACGGCCAAAAGAACTTGTCCTTGCATCCAAAGACCTATTTTTTCTTGTGAACGAGTCCAAAGATCAAGTATATAATCTTCATATTCTTTCGGACTAAGAACTCGTAAGAATTCTTCTATCCCTTTCTCGTTTATGGCAAAGTAAAAAGAAAAAATCACTATCAAAATAAAACTCATTATGCCACCGAATACCAGCCCGATAGCGCCCAAGAAATTTCCCTCTTGTACTCCTTGCAAAAGTGAGTTGACCTGCTCGGACAGATTGCCGAAAGAAGCGCCCAGCTTAGCCGACTCGGACGCCCCGCTACCTAAGGTATTTAGATATCCCGGTATAGACTTTAAAAGACCACTGGTCTCTTGCAGTATGGGAGGAAGAAGCATGAATATAACAACAAAAAATACCGAGAAAAATACCGTATAAACAAAAAGAGTTGCAAGAGTCCTGGGGACTTTTCGCTTTCGCAAAGAGACAATAGCCGGCTCGGTAGCAGATGCTATAACCAAAGACGCAAGAACAATGAGCACCAAGTCACGCAAAAACCAGAGCATATAGACTCCGGCTAAAAGTAAAATAACTCTTAGCACGGTGGAGCTGGGGATATTTATGTCCAATTGCTTATTCACAGCTTTATTATAACAAATTTGTGGCAAGTGTATAGAAAGGCAAAGTTATATTTTGTTTTAAATAAATAGTGTGGATAAAATACTTGTAAAAAAGTTTTTTTATGGGAAAATATTTCTATGAAAATAAAAGAGCTTTTTGCTAATTTGAATATTAAAAACTGGGTATTATCACTTACTATAGGAATAGTCTTTGCTGTGAGTCTAAGTTTTGCTTGGAATGCTGTTTGGCACGGGACCAACTGGGTCCAGACAGGTAAAATTATCACTTCCAGGGAAATAGCTGAAAACCTTGAGTTTTTGTATCAGCGCGCAGGTAAATTGCCGGCCGGAGGTTGTCAGAACTCGGGTGAGGTCCTTCAGTGGGATGGAGCGCAGTTTATTTGCGCCACCGTCTCCGGAGGATCCTCGAGTGCCTGTTCTAATACAAATACGGTACTTGCAAACGGCTCCGGTACCAGCAACACTGTTGGCGATTGTTTAAGTGCAGGTGGTACTGCTGTAGATACTACAGATGGATGCTTATGTAAAATGTCAAGAACCACGCTTTCCTGTCCTAGTGGTTGGACGCGAGTTTCAAACTGGTCGGAAACCGTAGGTATAAACTGTGGTGGTGGTGATTGGTGTAGTACTTCATGTTACACTGGCCAACATGTATTTGCCAACAGACAAGTAGAAACCTGCTATTATAATGGCTCTTGTGCAAACGGTGATTGTGCTTATTGTTCTTCAATGACCTGTAAGGCTAGAATATCAGCTGTAGGATGCAAATAACGCTATCAAGGACTATACTCTCCCCAAATACCCTACTTGCATAAAAACCTTAATCAGTCTTTTACAAAACTAAATATCTCACTCAAAGGAACTCTTTTTTGCGCTCCATCATCCCTGGAACGCACGGTTACCGTATTGTCCTCCAGACTATCAAAGTCCACGGTTACACAATAAGGAGTGCCTATCTCGTCCTGTCTGCGATAGCGCTTTCCGATATTCCCTGAATCATCAAAACTTGCGGGCATTTCATATCTGAGCATATCAAAAACTTCACGCGCCTTTGCCACAAGCTCTGGCTTGTTTTTCAAAAGTGGGAAAACTGCCACCTTGATGGGAGCCAACTTGTGGGGCAACCTTAACACTGTGCGCTTTTTACCGTCCATTTCGTCAATATCGTAAAACTCACTTAGTACGGCAAGGAAAATACGCCCAAGCCCGGCGGAACTTTCTATTATCCATGGAATAAATTTCTCGCCATTTTCATTGTAAGACAAGTCTATTCCACTTGCCTTGGAGTGTACCGTAAGGTCGTAGTCTGAGCGGTCATGTATACCCTCTATCTCATCAAATCCATAGCTCGGGAAATCATATTCTATATCCCATGCGTCTTTAGCGTAAAATACCAAATTATCATGTTGCTTCCAACGCAAATTTTTCTCGCTAATCTTCAGGCTTTCTGTATACCAGCGCCACCTCTCCTCTTTTATTTTGTCGTAGTAGTCTTTATTTTCGCCCGGCCGTATAAAAAGCTGTGTATCTGCTTGTTCAAACTCGCGTGTACGGAAAAGAAAATTACGAGGCGAAATCTCGTTCCGAAATGCCTTGCCTATCTGAGCTATGCCAAACGGTATTTTAGGATGCATGGAATCCACTACATTTTTAAAGTTTAAGTAAATTCCTTGGCATGCCTCGCCCGGCAAGTAACTTGGATTTTCCTCTTTGCCGCTAAAATCTCCCAGGTTTGATTTAACCAGCAAATTAAAAGCTTTGACTTCAGTAAATTCAGAGCCACCGCATTTAGGGCACTTGATTTGTGCCTTGTGCGTATCAAAAAGCTCTTGGAGCTCCGCCTCGCTCATTTTCTCGTCAGCTTGAACACCAAGCTTTTCAAGTTCTTTGTCTACTCGAATACGTGTATTGCACGTTTTGCACTCGGCCATTGGGTCTGAGAAACTTTTAGTGTGTCCGCTAGCTTCCCAGACTCGCGGGTCTTTAAAAATCGCAGAATCCAGCCCGTAATAATTTTCTTTTTCGTGAACATTTTTGCGCCACCAGTCAGCCTTTATATTGTTTAAAAGTTCCACACCAAGCGGCCCAAAGTCATAAAGCCCCGCCACTCCTCCGTATATCTCAGAGCTTGGAAACACAAAACCCTTCCTTTTAGCAAAACTTATTATTTCATCCATTGATTTCTCATCATTTCTCATAGGCACATCTTATCACAAGATTAAGTTACTTTACAACTTTAAAATAATGCTCTCCTGTTCCCGCTTCCAGAACTTTAGTTGTAAGATCTGATATTTTGTATTTTATATCAGTATCTGTAAACGTATCTCGAGCTTCAACTCTTTGATTTATCAGTAAATTCGCTTCCCTGCCTATCTGTGTAATAGACGGTATAAGAACCAGGTTAAAGTAGACCCTGCGGGCCGGAAGGTAGTAGCCCGTTCCCGGTTTTACTCTGCCCAGCTTCCAAGTTATTTTTCCGCTGGTCGGGTTAAATTCTATATTTTCCGTTGCCGGCATGCTTAGCCTCCCCCAAGTAACCCCGGGAGGAACATAGGCTTCAACAACGACATCTTTCAGCTCATTACTGCTGTTAACAACCGTCCATTCAATTCCATATACAGTAGCCTGGTCTACTTTAGGGGGCAACGGCCCGCTACTTTGTAGAGGGTTTTCAAAGTACAAAGAGCGCGCAGAAAAATCCAAGTCGCTTTGTATGCGTATTTCTTTTTTGCTTTCCGCATCCAGGCTCTCACTTACACCTTCTTCTGAAAGGCGCTTGGCGGAAGAGTTTATGGTGATTTCAATTTTGGGGTTATTTATCTTAACAAGCTCTTCTTTACCTTTGCTTGCCAAACTAAAGTTGAGAGTTCCACTGGCCGCAGGCTTTACAAACTCAAGGGTTTTTCCAACTGTTGTTTTGTCCCATACCAAAATATTGTCCACTGAGCGGTAAAAGCCTTTTGGTGCCTTTACTTTATACCTGTCCAAGGCTTCACCGGATAAAGAAGCAGCTATGACTACATCTTCTATAGGGTGCGCAAGTGTATTTACCCAACTTATCTTGCCTTCCGCCTCTTGACCTGAAAGTATAACACTATAGCCGGCATCATGCTCTTTGCCTATATTTATATAAGTAGCCAAGAAAGGTCGGGAAATTTTTATCTTATAATCTAAGTCTTGAAGCTTAAGGGCGGTGTCTGTAAAGTCAGGCAGTGGGTTGTCTATGCCTGCAATAAATTTTATTACCCTTTCGTCTCCGCTTTGACCGTCTACCTTTAACTTTAATTTGATTTCTTTTTTCTCACCCGGCTCAAGCATCGGGAAATACCACTTGTTTGGACTTTTGGGTGGAAGACTACTGTCTTTTATCTGCACCCCTAGTGGCAAAATAGCCTCCAGAGTTACAAACTGAATCACTGACTTGGAGTTATTTGTGAGAGTAACGCTTACGCTTGGGTCTTGGCCGAATATCGCCTCTTTAGGACCCTTGACATCTATACGCAAGGCATCGCTGGCCACTTTTACTTTAAACTCTTTTTCAACCGCATATACCGCATTGGAGCCTTTTAATCTATATTCCAAGCTTACATTTATGGGGTAGACTTTTTCTTTTTGCCCGAAAAGCCTTGCGCGAACCGTACCTCTTTTAAGCTCTCCGGCTTCTATAACCTTAAACGGCACATGCTGACGCACCACTTTTCTTTTGTTATCGCCTTTGCCTAAAGTTACAACGGAATACTCTTCCCCGGGGACCAAGGTCCCTAAAGGATAGTCTATAATCAAGTCCGCCAAATCCAGTCTGGCGTTATTTCTGTTTTCAACATATATCTGCAACTGAAGCAAGTCCCCGCTTTCTACATAAGTAGGCCCTTTTACAAGAATTTTTATATTTTTAGTACTAACATCATTAAAGCCGGTGATAATAAGATAATAAGCCAAAGACGCTGAGGCAAAAAAGAAAAGTAAAGAAAAAATCAGAAATATTTTTGGCGCAGTCCAAAACTTTTTCTTTTTATCTTCCAGCACTTCATCGTAAAACTGCGCAAGTGGCGGAGCGTTATCGGGTATGAGCTTGTCATCCAGTTTCTGCTCAGCTTCTTCGCCCAAAATTGTCGGGTCAAGCTCTTCGTTTACCTGCGGCTTGTCCATGTCGCGCAGTATGCGCCTACCGCGAAGTTTTGGCGGGTTGCTTCGTGAATATATTCTTTGTGCAAGCGCTTCAAGCTTACTTTTTTTGGGCTCGTTATTCATCTGCTTCATTATAGCATTTTATAATAGCTTGTATAAAAATTTTGTTTTTATTCATGAATTTTATGCGTATTTTATATATGCATATCTTGATAGGCTCGCTCTATCTGCTTTTTAATATCGGCTGACAAGCGTCGATATTCGGCTTCTAGAAAAAGTCTCTTTGGCAAGTCGAAAACTTTGATGCTCTTGTCTGTGTATCCAAGCTCTGCCAAGATACTAAAGCTCGCCGCGGTACTTAGCTCTTCTGTATTATGTAGTCTATAATTTTTCAGTAACGTATCCAAAATACAGAAAATATTTTTATTAGCTTCAAAACTTGGGCTCAGCTTTAGCAAAAGCTTAAAAGGACTCAGGAGTTTTGGCAATTCTTTGCTTTTAAAGTTGGAGACGGGATAGGACGGCTCGGCAATCTCAAGCAGGCGCCAACCGGACTTGCCTTGCAATATGGTCACTTTAATCTTTAGGTAAAAAGAAGCTTGCTGTCTTAGTTTGGACTCTTCCTTTCTTATTCCTGCAGCACGCAAGTGTAACTTTCCAAAATCTTTGGTCCAGACAAGAAAAGCTTTGTCCGTCTCTTTTAAGGGGTAGCTCATCAAGATAATAGCTTCTGTTTGGTATTTTGGATACATATCTTCTCAAAGCTTCCCTAAAATTCTAATTTAACCACAGTTTCCATAGTCTTAAGCTCCGGAAAGTGCTTGAGTTTAATCACTAAGCAGTTTGACCCTGAGTTCTTCAGATTCCTCTGTCTCAAGTTTGGAGAGTGATGCCTGTTTTTTAAGTTCATCTTTGTATTTTTTAATCGCATCAAGCTCTTTTGCGCTTGCCAAAATTTTAGCTGAAGCTTGATCTTTGGGGCTAAGTCCGGCTTCTTTGCGCGCCTGCTGAAGCGCTCGCAAAATCTCCCTGAAAATACCTTCTTCTTCAAGCTCTTTTGTAATTTCCGTATCCAGCTCGAGTTCATTTTCTATAGAGTCGTCAAAAATAACTTCTTTCACATTCAGCTCGTCCGCAATAATAGGCAAAAATTCCTCAGAAAAAGCTTCTTTTTCTTTTATTGTGAGTTTCGCCAATGGCTGTCTGACTTTGATCCCCGCCTCTTTGCGAGCATCAAGAGCAAGGCGAACTATCTCGCGTACTTTTTGCATTTGCTTTAAGATATTTTCATCAGCTTCTTTTTTGGAGCACCAATTTGATAAGTGTACACTTTCCGGATCGCTCTCTCGCTTTACTCTCGCCCATAGCCAGTCGGAGTTGAAAGGGGCAAAAGGCGCCATGAGTTTTGCAAATTTACGTAAAATAAATCTGCTGGTTTCAAGCGCCGCTTTTTTATCCGCCACATCTTCAGATTTAAATCTATCGCGAGAGCGACGAATATACCAGGTTGAAAAATCATCTACAAAGTCATGCAGTGGGCGTACTGCCTTGTCCAGAGCATAGTCTTCCAAAGCATCAGTTACTTGAGCATGCAAGTCATTAAAACGAGCCACTATCCAGCGATCTAAAATATTTGAACTTTTGCCAGAGTCCTCGTGCTCTATATCGTCTGCATAAAGAGCATAGAACTCATAGGTGTTCAAGAGTCTACCCAAAGTTTTGCGAGACACCTCCGCTACTTCTTTTTCTGAAAAGTTTAACTCTTCAGTTCTTACTACGGGGCTTCCAAGAATATAGAGCCTTACGGCGTCTGCTCCGTAGTTGTCCAAAAGCTCACTTGGGTCCGGGTAGTTTTTAAGCTTCTTTGACATTTTCTTGCCGTCTTCTGCAAGAACTATACCGTTTACAATCACATTTGAGAATGCGCGCCTTTTAAACAGAGCTGTGGCCAAAACGTGCTGGTAGTAGAACCAAGCTCTTGTTTGGTCTGCACCCTCGGATATAAAGTCTGCCGGGTTCCTTTTTTCAAATTCTTCTTGATTTTCAAACGGGTAGTGCAAAGTAGCATAGGGTACTGAGCCGGAGTTAAACCAAGTATCAAGAACATCAGGAATACGCCTCATCTCCCCTTGACACTTATCACAGTTAAAGCTTATTTCATCTACTACATCTTTGTGTAAATCTTCTACTCTTTGTCCGGACAATTTTTCAAGCTCTTCTATTGAACCTACTACCACTTCATTGTTACAAGACTCATTCTTACAGCGCCAAACAGGTATGGTATTTGCCCAAAAGCGATTTCTTGAAATAGACCAATCCTTTGCGCCTTCCAGCCATCTTCCCCATCTACCTCTTTTTATGTGCTCGGGATACCAATATATAGGCTCGGCATTTTTAAGCAAATCCTCTTTCATTTTTTCTACCGCTACAAACCAACTGCTCGTTGCATAGTTCAAAAGCGGAGTGTCACAACGCCAACAGTGAGGATAGCTGTGTTCTATCTTCTTTTTATCAAACAGCTTACCATGCTTTGCCAGATATTTAATGATTTCAATATCCGTTGCCATATGGTCACCCTTTGGCTTGACCTGCATTCCCGCAAAATCTTTCACTTCATCTTTAAAGCGACCTGTTATATCTACGTGTTGAACAAAAGGAAGCTCGACTTCTCGTGCAAGCTCCATATCCTCCGCACCAAAGGCAGGAGCCTCGTGAGCTATTCCGGTACCGTCTTCGTCCGAGATAAAATCTGCATGGTAAATTTTCCAGCCGTTCTCTCTGTTTTTCAGGCTCTCATCGTTATAGTAATAATCAAAAAGTGGCTTGTAAGATTTCCCTAAAAGCTTTTCTCCTTTGTATTCTTCTAAGATTTTATAATCCCTGCCGGCAAGAGTATCGTCCAATCGTTTCTTGGCCAAGATATATCTGACAGTCTCGGCACTGTCTTCATCTTTTAGCTCTACCGTGAGATAGTCTATGTCTTTCCCCACAGCTAGAGCAACATTGCCCGGCAAAGTCCACGGAGTCGTCGTCCAGGCCAGGACATATGTTCCGGGTTCATCTTCAAGCTCAAACTTAACGGTAACAGATATGTCTTTAATATCCGCATAGCCTTCGGTAACCTCACTTTGGCTAAGAGTAGTCTCACAACGCGGACATATATGAATGGAGCGAAAATCTTCATAAACAAGACCTTTTTCGTACATCTGCTTGAAAGCCCACCACTCGGATTCCATAAAATCGGTGTCCATGGTCTTGTAAGCATTTTCCATATCTGCCCAGCGCCCAAAACGCGGGATTAGTTTACTCCACTCATCTGAGACTTCTTGGATTTTGAGTCGGCAAGTATCGTTAAACTTTTTGACGCCCACTTTATTTATAATCTCATCACGACCGGAAATACCGAGTTCTTTTTCTACCAGATTTTCTATGGGCAGACCATGGCAATCCCAGCCCCATTGCCTTTTTACTCTGTAGCCGGACATTGTCTTGTATCTTGGAATAGCGTCCTTAATAGCGCTTGCCGTTAAATGGCCATAGTGCGGAGTACCTGTCGCAAAAGGAGGTCCATCATAGAAACTAAAGTCCCCTTTTGGAGCGTCTTTTTCCAAGCTTTTTTGGAAAATGTTTTCTCTTTGCCAAAAATCCAGTACCTCTTCTTCGTTTAGTACCAATTTGGATTTTTCTTTAGTGTCTTTATTGTTTTTCATATTCTCATATGATACAGAAAAAAGGGTGAAAAATAAAGGGTGTAATAAAAAGTAACTTGTATGCTATAATTTGCTTGATGAATATCGCTTTTATAGATGGGCAAAATTTGTATTATGCCTTAAAGTCAAATGGGCTAAAAATAGACTATAAAAGATTTCGCGTGTATTTAAAAGACAAATACAATGTTGAGGAGGCTCATTACTTTTTAGGGTTTATAAAAAATGAGGAAAGCTCACTTTATGAAAATTTGCAAAAGGCAGGCTTTATTTTAAAATTCAAAGCTCACAATGAATTAATGGCCGGTAAAAAGAAAGGGAATGTATATACTGACATTGTATTTGAAGTAATGAAAAAATTGATAGAGAGTCCTGATGGTTTTGAAAAAGTGCTTATAGTTTCTGGTGATGGGAATTACAAGAGATTGGTTGACTACTTGATTGAAAGAGAAAGGTTTGAAAGAATTCTTTTACCTACCAGAGAACGCGCTTCGTCTTTATATAAAATAATGAGCACTAAATATTATGCGTATGTGGAGGATGTGATATTTAAATTTAAGTATCCAAATTAAAAGAAGGGGTCTCCTTAGGCACCAGCACCGTTCGGATTCCCCTTCCTCGTAATACGGTTAAATTATAACAAAATTTTAATTTTATGCAAGTCAAGATTGAAAAAAGCTGGAAAAAGGTTTTGGGTGAGTATTTTGAAAGCCCGGACTTTAAAAATTTAGCTGACGCTGTCCGCTCTGAATACCTGGATAAAAACAGAACGGTCTATCCGCCGGCAAAGGACTTGTTTAGAGCTTTTAACGAGACCCCGTTTGAGCAAGTAAAGGTTGTCATCTTGGGTCAGGATCCATACCACAACCCGGGGCAAGCCATGGGGCTTTGCTTTTCAGTGCCTCAAGGAGTGCCTGCACCCCCTTCTCTTTTAAACATCTTTAAAGAGATAAAAAAGGATACAGGCCACCAGCGCACTAAAACCGACTTGAGCGATTGGGCAAAACAAGGCGTATTTCTTTTAAATGCAGTTTTGACAGTTCTTAAAAATCAGCCTACTTCGCACGGAAATTTAGGCTGGCAAAAATTTACAGACACTGTTATTAAAAAAATATCAGATGAGAAAGAAAATGTAGTTTTTATACTCTGGGGTGCTTATGCCAGAAGTAAAAAGGATTTAATAGACGAGAAAAAGCATCTTATTTTAGAGTCCGCGCACCCCTCTCCCTTGTCTGCAAATCGTGGCTTTTTCGGCTCCAAGGTATTTAGCAAAACTAATAGCTACCTTGAAAAACACGCTAAGACCCCGATCAAATGGTGGGATTAAAGCGTAAATATACAAAAAATCTAACAGGTCTCACCTGTTAGATTTTTTGTTTTGTTGCTTGGGATTCAATTATTTTAAGTCCTTAAGCTCGGATTCAAGCTTTTTTATGTCCTCCTTTGCAGACTTTGCCAGATCTTTTTTACCCTCTTTTTCAAAGGTTTTGACAAAAGACTTAAGCTTGTCAATAGCTCTTTTAATTTCTGCCTTCTTGGCTTCTTTTTGAGCTTTTTCTTCTTCTATTTTGCTTGCCTCTTTTTCATACTTTTTAATATCTACAGGTAAATCCTGCTCCTGACCCTGAGCCGGCTCAAGAGCTACAAAATCTGACAATTTATCTTCAAATATTTGGTCTATAAAGCTTGCTAGCGCATCCCATTCAGAAAGTCTGAGTTTTGGGTCAGGTAACGGCCTTGCCATCTTGTTTTGCGCCAAAAAAGCCTCATACTCCTCAGGAGAAGAGAACTCTTTTTCAATCTTCTCTTCTTTGCCATTTACATTTTTTACTATAGTTATTTTACCTTTAAACATAAACTTCTTTTTTATTACTTATAATGTAGCTACATTATACATCTTTGTTCTACAGTTTGCAAGTACAAGTAATTAAGCAAATATGCAAGGGCTTTACTTATCCGGTAGCAGGTCAAAGGAAATAATAAAAAATATAAAAAGTGGAGGTTGAGCCTCCACTTTTTGCAACAATTGCAAAAAGTGGAACTTTTGAATTGTGGAATTTGCACATAACGGAGCTTGAACCTCCATTTTTTTCTTTTAGCTGCGGTTAAGGGCTTTTGTCTTGTGGATTTAGGTCTCAAGAATAGATGCGCATAAAGAAAAATCTAACAGGCAAGACCTGTTAGATTTTTCCGTTTCTTGATTTTTCTTTGTTTTATGGCTTTTACTTTAGTTTTTAGTTTTTTCCAGCTCTTCTTTTGTGTCTTCAGCTTCCTCTTGGGACTCTTCTAGATCTTCTGGGTTTTCGCCTTCTTTGTCTTGGCTGTCACCTGCTTCTTCTTGTTCAGTATCGGAATTTTCCGTATTTTTCGCTTCTTCCTCTTTGGTGCTTGGGGCTTCACTGTCGTTTATTTCTGTTTTTTCAGGCAATTCTTTTATCTCAACATCATCTCCATCAGAGCTTGCCAGAGATTCTCCATCCACGCCGTAGATATCTATCTTGTAGCCCAAAAGCTTTGCTGCCAAGCGAACATTTTGACCACCACGACCAATCGCTAATGATTGCTGGTCTTCAGCCACTTCCACTTTTGCCACCCTATTTTCTTTATCTATTATTTGCACATCAAGCACCTCAGCCGGGGAAAGAGCGCGCGCAATCATCTCCTCCTCGTCATCTGTCCATTCAACTATATCTATCTTCTCTCCTCCAAGCTCACTTGTAACAGTAGATACCCTTACTCCTCTTGCGCCTACCAGAGTTCCTACAGGGTCTATTCTATCGTCCAGTGAATAAGCCGCGACTTTTGAACGCCTTCCGGGCTCGCGCACTACGGCCTTTATCTCCACTGTTCCGGCCTCAAGCTCTGGAGCTTCTTGCTTAAACAGTTCTATTAAGAATTCATTTCTTGTACGAGAAAGTTTTAAGAAAGAGCCTCTCGCCTCCGGATCTATTTTATACAATAGAGCGCGCACCCTTTCGCCTTGCCGGTATCTTTCACCCGGAATTTGTTCCTCATATGGCAAAATGGCTATTGCTCTGCCTAAATCTATAAAAAGATTACCTCTTTCAAACCTCTGAACATGTCCGGTGACTATTTGCCCCACCTTTTCACCGAACTCTTTTATGCTTGCCTCTCTTTCCGCTGCTCGTATTTTTTGCATTATAACTTGCTTTGCTGTTTGTGCCGCAATGCGCCCAAAGTCTTCTTTTGCTTCAAGTGGGAACTCTATCTCATCATCAAGCTCAACGTCTGATTTTATGAGTTTTGCAGCTTCTATGCGAATGTGATGCTCCGGGTTAAAGCGTGTCTTTCCTTCTTTGTCTTCATCGCTTAAAGATTCATCTTCCGGGTCATAGACTGTACTGTCGTCAACCACTATCTTGACTTGCGAAAAGTGCACATCACCGCTTTCCGGATCAAACTTGGCGCGGATAATCTGCCCTTTTTTGCCATACTCTTTTTTATATGCGGCCGCAAAAGCGTGTTCTATCGCCTCAAGAACCTTCTCTTTTGCAATACCTTTTTCTTGCTCCAGCTCGCTTAAAGCCGAGTTTAAAACTTTCAGATCAAATAACATAAGCTTTTATTAAAATTTTTAATCTTAACTACGGGGTGGATATAAAAGCTACCCCGAGCGTTTTTTGTGTGCTACCCAAAAAGCTTCGCATTTAGGGCAACACAACCCTTTAACAAAAAAGGTACGGCTCTCGCCGACCTTTAGCATTTACAGTATAACAGGCTTTTAAAATAAAGCAAGCTTTATTAAATAAAAAAGCCAGGTACTATACTTAATGTTTAACTCATTTTGGTCAGCCCTTATACCAATTTATTTTTTTGAAGATAGGGAGTGATATTATATAGATAGCAAATATATACACTGACCACTCAAGGGTATTATTAAAAATCAAAGACCAATTACCGGAGCCTAACAATCTGTAAGCCCAGCGCGGACTTAAACTATCACAGAGATTAAATGCACAATTAACATTAAAATGCGGGCTGGTAAAAAATACAGTTAATACAAATAATATAAAAACTGCAACTATAGCTAGAAACACAGACACTTTACGAAATCCAAATCGAAAAATAGCCCATAGAGATACGGGTATTAGTAAAAAGTGCATAAAAAGACTGCTGTAAACCATTAGGTCAGTGATGTTTCCCGTGAGTATCCAGCTATTTCTACCTGCACTTTTAGAAAATATAGTTAAGAAGAAATCCCATATCCAAAGCGCCTGCGCTGGAATAGCTGTTAAAAATACAGTGCTAGCCAGTAGAGAGTTTTTAAGCAGCAGGGCTACGGCTAAAACAAGAGTTGCTATATCGCAATACCACAAAACAGAATTTAGCGAGAACTCCCCCTTGATATACAAGACGCCCTGATTAAGCACTACAGACAAAATTAATATAGATGCTAAAACAATATCCAGACTTCTTAATCTTAACATGATTTATTTTGATTGGTGTTAATTAGTGTTAGGACAAGGATTATGCCCCCCGTTTACACTTACGAAGCTGGTTCCTGTTGGGGCGCCGGAGCCGC
Source organism: Patescibacteria group bacterium (assembly GCA_015489565.1). Lineage (GTDB taxonomy): Bacteria > Patescibacteriota > Minisyncoccia > Phycocordibacterales > UBA2100 > S143-145. Next base: position 17,760 of record WFZM01000049.1, read on the forward strand.
CGTAATTTGAGTTACCCCAAGCTACTATTGAACCATCTGATTTGAGAGCAGCGTACGCCCAAGAATTAGAAAAAATGTTTACAAATCCGGTTCCTGTTGGGGCGCCGGAGCCGCCGTAGTTAGCGTCACCCCAGGCAACAATGGAGCCATCGGACTTAAGGGCGGCGAAAGAACCGCTGGTGGAATAAATCTTTACAAATCCAGTTCCTGTTGGGGCGCCGGAGCCGCCGTAGTTAGCGTCACCCCAGGCAACAATGGAGCCATCGGACTTAAGGGCGGCGAAAGCCCATCCATTAGAATAAATCTTTACAAATCCAGTTCCTGTTGGGGCGCCGGAGCCGCCGTAGTTAGCGTCACCCCAGGCAACAATGG
>WFZM01000050.1 GCA_015489565.1 Patescibacteria group bacterium
GTGCTATGCTGGTTTACTAATAAAATCCCGTTAATTTTGCTTGATTTTGGGGGAGGTTAATGGTTTTGGTTTTGGGTGTGGGTTTTGGGTGGTTTTGTGTTTTTGGTAGGGGTTTTGCTTGATTTGGTGTTTTTGGGTGCCGGCGATTTTGCTCCGCAAAATCGCCGGCGGTGTAGGTGTAAGTGTGCAAAAGAAGATTGTGTGATTTTGTGCTATAATAAACAGAGTCAAAAATTATAGGCTAGATTATAAATTACAAAAAACAAAAGTGTATGGATGAAAATAGTAAAGCGGTGAAAATAGTGAAATCTCTTATAAACTTGGTGGGCGTAACTGCCGGGATAATTTTGGCATCTATCGGTGCCATTATGTTTTTAAGCGCCATCTTTAACCTTTATGTCTTTAATATAAAAAGTCCAGAATATTCGTACGGTGACTACTATAAATGCGATATTTTTGACGTAGATAGAATAGAGGCCAGTATCTTACTTGGCTCTAACAACTCTCCGGAGATAGCTTTAAAGGCTCCGACAAACAAAGTTCAAAAAGAAAAAGTATCTCAACTGACAGAAGAGCAAAAAAAGAAGCTCCGTGAAAAATACAAAGAGTGTGTAGAGAAGCTAAAGAAAGACAACGAGGAGAAATTCAAAACCAGCGAAAAGCGCCATATTGCAACAGGGCTGTCGTTTATGATAGTTGGGTTTCCGCTAATATTCTTTTACCAAAGAAAAAAGAAAGTGGCAGAGTAGGAGCTCGTACTTAAAAGGCCGGCGCAGGCTTCGCCTGCGCCGGCTATACATCTGCTACAAAAAAGAAAACACAAGACTTTTAGTCTTGTGTTTTCTTTTCAAATTAGTTATTTAACTTTTTTAAGGAGCTCATCGAGCATTGACTTTACCCTCTCGTAAGGCAATCCACCCGGCACTACAACTTTTTCTTCTCCTACAAAGATAACGTTGTGAGGCGTGCCACGTGCTCCGGACTTTACAGCTTCGTCATAGTCTCTGTTTACGCGCTCTGCCGTTTCGTTACTGTCCATACACTTTTGAAAAGCTGCCCTGTCAACGCCAGCATAGTCCGCTATCTCCGGCAAAAGTTTCAAGTCAAGACCGTTATTTGAAGGAGTAATCTCCATCATGCGGTCAAGATACTTAAAGCCTGTGTCTGTGCCTCCGATTTTTGCGGCACAAGCCACAGCGCGCGCTTCTTCTCTTGCCTTAGGATGCAACTGGTCAAGAGGGAAGAAGCGATATACCCAAGCAACTTTATCTCCATACTCTTCCATTATTTTATTCATAGTTGAGTGAAACTGCTTGCAGAACGGACACTCTGTGTCAGAATACTCAACTATGACTATTTTGGCATCTCTGTTACCTTTAACAAGGTCATCTTTTTGGATGCCGCGAATATTTACCTCCTTTGGAGCCTGAGCCTCCGGAGAACCCGAAGGAGCCTGCGCTTTGTTCTGGCCGGCAAAGTACACAGCTCCGGCTATTACAGCTCCGGCTACAACTATAGCAATCGGAGTTGTAAAATCTCTTTCTTTACTCATAACTTTATTTTTAATTAATAATACTGATAATACCTGATAATTTTATCACAAAAAACTCGTCTTTGTATCTAGAAAGGTAAAGTATGCGTAAGCGAAGGCTTCTCGTCAAGCTTTTCCCAGTCTTTGGTATTTAGCTGCAGGTCGCGCAATTTACCCAAGTCTTTGTACATGAGCTTACCGTTTTTTATCGCATAGTCATATATCTCCTTGGTGACTTTAACGTCTTGCTTGCAATAGTCGGCAACTTTTTCATATTCTCCGTTTGCCCACCATTCTATGGCTTGCAATCCGTGTCCTGACTTGTTCTCTCCCAGAGTAGCCTCAGCTATTGAGTCAAGTTTTATTGCTCGCCCGAGCTGGGCTTTTATTTCTTTTAGCAAGTCTAAGCTTTTAATTTGGCTTAAGTCTCCGGGGAAATATTTGTTAAGAAGCGGGATGTCAAAGTGGTCCGAGTTAAAACCTATTATAATGTCTGTATTCTCCAGGATTTTCCAAAGTTTGTTTAGCTCGTCTTGAAAGTAGCAAGAATACTCGTCCGTTAGATAGTCATATATGCAAACTACTGATAGGTCTAAAGCGGCCGGGTCGGACTTACCAACGTCTCGGAAAGTGTTGCTTGTTTCAATATCAAATACTACTTTTCTCAGTTTTGTCATAGCATGCAGATTATATCAAAAAGTATTTGAAAGTAAAAATTGTGCCCGCTTATTTTGCGACACGATCGCAAAATAAGCGGGCGCAATTTAAATATAAACCTTTTTATGCTATTATAAATCCATGAAAAATGAATTATTGGAAAGTTATAAAGGTGTAAGAGATTTTTATCCGGAAGACCAGTTCGTGCTGGATTATATAAAAGACACTATGGCACGCGCTTGTGAATCATTTGGTTTTGAACATTACAATGCAAGCATTCTTGAAAACGCGGAGCTTTATTATAATAAAACAAGCGAGGAAATAGTTAATGAGCAAACCTATATATTTGAGGACAGAGGGGGAAGAAAGGTAATCCTTCGCCCTGAGATGACACCCACAGTAACGCGTATGGTCGCTCGCAGGCGCCGAGAGCTGGGCTTTCCACTCAGGCTTTACTCTATACCGAATGTATTTCGCTACGAAAGGCCGCAAAAGGGACGCTTGCGTGAACACTGGCAACTTAACGCTGACATATTTGGCGCAGAAGGAATAGAGTATGAAATAGAGCTCTTGCTCCTTGTAAGACAAATAATGGAGAGCTTCGGCGCAAAAGAGTCCGACTATATAATAAAAATAAATTCCCGCTCTGTACTTGATAAAATATTTGACAAACTTGATATTCCTCCTCTTGCACGCAAAAGTACACTGGCGCTTCTGGACAGAAAGGACAAGATGCCAAAAGAGGACTTTGAGCAAGAACTGCTTGCCATACTCGCTAATGAAACAGAGAGCTTCAAACAATCCCTGAAAGAAGAAGCGGAAAATGGTGAGCTGCAAGCTTATGTAAAAAAACTCAAGAGCTTGGGGCTTCAAAATCTGGTAGTGGACACAAGTATAGTTCGCGGATTTGACTATTATACTGGCTTTGTATTTGAGGTTTACGATACAGATAAAAGCAATCCGCGCGCTATGTTTGGCGGCGGTAGATACGACAAGCTTATGGACGCTTTGGGCGAAGAGCCTCTTAGTGCCCTAGGCTTTGGAATGGGAGATGTGACAATGAGAGATTTTCTGGAACTGCATGGCCTGCTACCTGAATACAGACCTGCTACAGAAATCATGGTAGCCGTACTTGACGACAATGAGGAGTTGAAAAACAAGGCATTTGATTTGGCCTCAAAACTTCGCAAAGAGGACGTAAACACCGCCATAAACTTCTCGTTTAAGAAAATAGACAAGCAAATCAAGACTGCAAGTAAACTGAAAATTCCTTTCGTGCTAGTTCTGGGAGAAGAAGAGTTCAAAAGCAATAAATACAAGCTAAAAAATATCCAAAGCAAAGAAC